>JAXDQC010000163.1:0-9996 GCA_034668045.1 Betaproteobacteria bacterium
CGAGCGCATCCTCGCCGACGCGGAAGCCGTGAGCGGCAACGCCAAGAACGCGACTGCCGACCTGGGCGCGCTGCGCGCCGAAGTCGACGCCAGCCTGCGCAAGGTGTCGGGACTCATCGACGAGATCAATCGCAAATGGCCCTTCCAGCGCGACTCCGAAATTCGCTTGCCCTGATCCTGGCGCTCGCCGGCTGCGGCAGCACGCCGCCGCAGCAGTGGCAGACCGATTCGGCGCAAGCGATGGCCTCGTTCCAGCGGGCCTATCTGGCGGGCGACAGCGCGCGTGCCGAAGCCGAATTCCGGGCCGCAAGGGCCGACCTCGCCAGCACCGGTCGCGCGGATCTCGTCGCGCGCGCCGAGCTGGTGCGCTGCGCCGCGCGCAGCGCGAGTCTCGAGTTCGACGACTGCCCCGGCTTTGAAGCGCTCAGGGACGGCGCCGGCGAGGCGGAACAGCGCTACGCGGACTACCTCGCCGGAAAGGGACGCCATTCGACGAGCGACGATCCGCTCTCACGCCTGGTCGCCGCCTCGGTGCGATTCAGGACCGGTGGGATCGATCCCGCGGAGATTGCCCGCGCGGTCGAGACCGCCTCGGCCCAAGGCTGGCGGCGCCCGTTGCTCGCCTGGCTCGGCGTGCAATTGAAGCGGGCAGAAGCCGCGGGCGATGGTGAAACGGCGGCGCGCATTCGTCGCCGGATGGCGCTGGTCTCCGGCTAGAATCTTTTCGAGGAGGAGGCATGGCGAAAAAGCAGGGTCCTGATGGCGTCGATCCCCAGCACCGCTGGGACCGGCCGCTGCAAGCGCCGGGTCGCACGCAAGTCGACTTCGAGGAGCGCGTCGACTTCCGCCGGCTGCACGACTATCGCCTCGCGCGCACCCGCGCCGCGCTCGCCCAGTCGGGTCTTGGCGCGCTGCTCTCCTTCGACCAGCACAACATCCGCTACACCACCAGCACGGTGATCGGCGAATGGGCGCGCGACAAGCTGACGCGCTACTCGCTTCTTACCGGCAACGGCGATCCCTACATCTGGGATTTCGGCAGCGCCGCGAAGCACCACAAGCTCTACGCGCCGTGGCTGAAGAACGACCATTGCCGCGCCGGACTGCTGGGAATGCGCGGCGCGGTCGGCTCGGACCTGACCTTGTTCAAGAATGCAGCGAAGGAAATCAAGTCGATCCTGAAAGAGGAGGGCGTGGCCAAGCTGCCGCTCGGCGTCGACGTGGTCGAGCCGCCGATGCTGTTCGCGCTGCAGAAAGAAGGCATCGAGGTGCGCGATGGCCAGCAGACCATGCTGCAGGCGCGCGAGGTGAAGAACATCGACGAGCTGACGCTGCTCAACATGGCGGCAGCGATGGTCGACGGCGTCTACACCGACATCGCCGAGGCGCTGAAGCCCGGCGTGCAGGAGTCGCAGATCGTCGCGCTCGCGACCAAGCGGCTCTACGAGATGGGCTCCGACTGCGTCGAGGCGATCAACTCGATCTCGGGCGAGCGCTGCAGCCCGCATCCGCACAACTTCACCGACCGCCTGATCCGGCCCGGCGACCAGGCGTTCTTCGACGTCATCCAGTCCTTCATGGGCTACCGCACCTGCTACTACCGCACGTTCAACGTCGGCAGGGCGACCTCGGCGCAGCGCACTGCCTACAGGAAGGCGCGCGAGTGGATGGACAAGGCGATCGAGCTGCTCAAGCCCGGCATGTCGAGCGACAAGATCGCGCGTGCGCTCCCGGAAGCAAAAGACATCGGCTTCGCGAGCGAGATGGACGCCTTCGGCCTCAACTTCTGCCACGGCCTCGGCCTCGGCCTGCACGAGCGGCCGCTCATCTCGCGCCTCACCTCGCTGCGCGAGCCGATCGAGCTGAAAGCCGGCATGGTGTTCGCGGTCGAGACCTATTGCCCGGCGAGCGACGGCGTCTCCGCCGCGCGCATCGAGGAGGAAGTCATCCTCACGTCGACCGGCGCCAAGATCATTTCCCTGTATCCCGCTGAGGAACTCCCGATTGCCAACCCGTACTGAACAGAAGCTTGGCTGGATCGGCGCCGGGCGCATGGGCTATGCCATGGCCGAGCGCCTCGCCAAGGGCGGCTGCGACATCGCCGTCTGGAACCGCACCAAGGCGAAAGCCGACCCGCTGTCGAAATATGGCGCCAAGGTCGTCAACCAGCTCGAGGAGCTCTCCACCAAGGACATTCTGTTCGTCATGGTGTCCACCTTCGACGACGTGAAGGAGGTCCTCGGCAAGGCTTTAGCGAAGGGCAAGCCGAAGATGGTGGTGGAATGCTCCTCGATTTCGCTCGAAGGCTCCGCCGAGTTGAGAAAAATGCTTTCCGCGAAGGGCATCGAGTATCTGGCCGCGCCCGTCAGCGGGAATGCCAAGGTGATCAAGGCCGGCAAGCTTACGTTCGTCGTTTCCGGCCCGAAGTCGGCGTACGAGAAGGCCAAGCCTTATCTCGACATGATGGGCGTCGGCTCGAGCTATGTCGGCGAAGGCGAGCTCGCGCGCATCGCCAAGATCTGCCACAACGTCATGCTCGGCGTGGTGATCCAGAACCTGTGCGAGATCACGATCCTCGCCCAGAAGGCGGGCATGCCGCGCCACGCCTTCCTCGACTTTCTCAACAAGAGCGTGATGGGCTCGATGTTCACGCGCTACAAGACGCCGGCGCTCGTCAACCTCGACTTCCATGTCACCTTCACGCCCAAGCTCCTGCGCAAGGATCTCGACCTCGGCCTCGACGCCGGGAAAGAGCTCGAGGTGCCCATGCCGCTCACCTCGCTGACCCGGGATCTCCTGCAGCAGATGATCGGCCACGGCATGACCGAGGAGGACTTCTCGACGCTGCTGCTGATGCAGGCCAAGGCGTCGGGAATCGAGCTCGAGGCCGAGAACGTGCAAGTGGGCGACGGCCTCTCGAGCTGACCATGTACATCGCGACCGCGAACGTCGTCCTGCCCACCACCATCATCGGCTCGCTGCCGCGGCCGGGCTGGTATACGCAGAACCTCGGGCGGCGCGAGTTTCGTGAGGCGATGGTCGATCGCACCTACCGCGAGCAATATCTCGATGCGGTGTCCACCTACCTGCGCGATCAGGAAGTCGCCGGCCTCGACATCGTCACCGACGGCGACTGTCGCTTCGACGCCGATGTCGCGGGACACAACTGGTTTTCCTACGCACCGCTGCGCATGAGCGGTTTCTCCGGCGCGAACTTCTATCGCGCCGGCGGCAAGGCAGGCTTTCCGCACAAGCCCGGCCACATCCTGCACGACGTGCTCGAGACGCGGATGATGCCCGACCTCACCGGACCGGTCGGGCGGGGCACCCTCCAGTACACGGCAGTGTGGAAGGCGGCGCAGCGCCTGACGACGCGGCCGGTGAAGTTCGGCACCATCATGCCGGAGCTGATCGCCATGGCGGTGCGCGACCAGCACTACAAGGACCTGAAGAAAAGCATCCTCGCGATCAGCGACGCGCTCAACGAAGAGCTGCATGAGCTCGCCGACGCCGGCTGCAAGGTGATCCAGATGGAGGAGCCGCAGATCCATCTGCTGGCCGCCAAGGGCCTGGTCGACAAGGTTCTCAATCCGGATTTCATGGTCGAGGTGTTCAACAACACCGTGCGCGGCCTGCGTGCCAAGACCGAAATCTGGTGCCACACCTGCTGGGGCAACCCGGCGGCGCAGCGCCTGTTCGCGAAGACGCCGAGCTACGCGCCGGCGATCGAGCCGCTGTCGCGCATCGACGCGGACGTGATCACCTTCGAGACCTGCAGCTCCGGCGGCATGGACCTCGAGGCGATCGGCAAGGGCATCAAGGACAAGAAGATCTGCATCGGCGTGGTCGACCACCACACGCTGCAGGTGGAAACGCCCGAGCAGGTGGCGGTGCTGGTGAGGAAAGCGCTCGAGCACGTTCCCGCCGAGCGCCTGATCCTCGGCTCCGACTGCGGCATGGGGCGCGAGGGCATGAGCCGGCGCCACGCGTTCTACAAGATGGTGTCGATCGTGCAGGGAACGAATCTGGTGCGGCGCGAGCGCAAGCTGCCCGAGGCAGCCTGCCTCGCCGCCGACGAAAAGTTTTCCATGGTGGAGGCGCTATGACTTTCAATCGCAGAAAGTTCGTCAAGGCGGCGGGCGCGAGCGCGGCGGCATCCGCGCTTGGCTTCCCGGCAATCGTGCGCGCGCAGGCGCAGCCGATCCGCATCGGCCTGCTCACGATCAAGACCGGCGCGCTCGCCTCCGGCGGCATCGACATGGAGCGCGGGCTGACCATCTTCCTGAAGGAAAAGAACTACACGCTCGGCGGCCGCAAGGTCGAGCTGGCGGTCGCCGACTCGGGCGGCGTGCCGGCGCAGGCGCGCACCAAGATGCAGGAGCTGGTCGAGCGCGAGCGGGTGCAGGCGGTGGTCGGGCCGCTCGCCGCGTTCGAGGCGCTGGCGATGGACGACTATATCCGCACGGCGCAGATCCCGACCCTGCCGGTCGCCGGCGCCGAGGACATGACCCAGCGCAAGGCCAATCCCTGGTTCGTGCGCGCGACCTCCACGTCCGCGCAATGCTCGTATCCGATCGCCGACTATTGCGCGAAGACCCTGAAGTACAAGCGCATCGCCGCCATCGCGGACGACTTCGCTTACGGCCACGAGCTGCTCGGCGGTTTCCAGAAGGTGTTCGAGGATGCCGGCGGCACGGTGGTGCAGAAACTTTTCTCGCCTCTTAACGCGCCGGACTACGGTTCCTACATCGCGCAGCTCAAGACCGACGTCGACGGCGTGTTCCTCGGCTTCGCCGGCGGCAACGGCTTCCGCTTCTTCAAGCAGTACAACGAGTACGGCCTGAAGACGCCGGTTCTCGGCGGCATGACGGCATTCGACGAGGTGGCGGTGCGCAACATGGGCGACTATGCCCTCGGCGCGATCTCGAGCTGCTGGTACACCGCGCAGCTCGACAACCCGATCAACAAGCGCTTCGTCGCCACCTACTTCAAGGAGAACGGCTACGACCCGGGACAGTACGCGTCCGGCACCTATCTCTATGGCGAAGTGCTGGCCGCGGCGATTGGCGCGCTGAAAGGCAAGATCGAGGACAAGAACGCCTTCATCAAGGCGCTGCGTGCGGTGCGCGTCGACACGCTGCGCGGCCCGATCCGCTTCGACGAGTACGGCAACGTGGTGGGCAACATCTACATCCGCAAGGTCGAGAAAAAAGACGGCAAGCTGGTGAATACCAACATCCAGACCTACCCGGACGTCAGCCAGTTCTGGACCTACGACCCGAAGGAGTTCCTCAAGCAGCCGGTCTATTCGCGCGACTGGCCGCCGATGAAGTCCTAGATTGCCGCCACCAGCAGCAGGCCGCCGACCACGCCGCAATTGACGAGCAGGTTGGAGAGGTGGAGGTGGCTGAGGAGCGGGTCCTGGATCAGCCACCAGCGGTGAAAGATCGCGCTCGCCGCGGCGGTGAACGCGATCAGCAGCCCGGCGGCCACCGGGCGCCACAGGTCGAGCGCGAGCAGCGTCGCGCCGGTGAACTGCAAGGCGAGGCCCGCGCTCAATACGAGGTGGGCGCGCGGTACCCGGTAGGCGAGCATGCGATCCAGGTGCTGCCGGTATTTCCAGCCCGCGTTGCGGATCCCGGTAGCGAGGAAGGCAAACGCCAGCAGCAGCTGGCCTGCCCCCTGCAGCGGCGTGTGGTCGTGAAACATGGAAGCAGTTTATAGTCGCATTTCGGAGGATTGAGGCATGGCCAAGCAACGCATCAGCTACGTTTCGCTCGAGAACATGGATGCGGACATGCGCAAGGAGATGGAGCGCTGCCAGCGCGAAGGCACGCCGCGCCCCGAGAGCTCGGCGGTCCGCGCGCACGTCAAGGCCTGCTTCTGGTTCTTCGCCAACGCCTGGCGCGACCTGTTCAAGAACGGCGTGCTCGAGCACCCGATCAAGGAGCTGTGCCGCCTTTACATCTCGCGCTCGGTGCAGTGCGACTACTGCGGTAACCAGCGCTCGGTGAAGGCGGCCGGCGCCGGCATGATCGAGGACGACGTCAAGGACCTGCTCAACTTCGAGAAGTCGGCGCGCTACTCCGAGCGCCAGAAGGCGGCGCTCGCGTATGCCGAAGCGATCGCCTGGCATCTCAACACCGATGACGCGTTCTGGGAGCGCCTGCACCGGCACTTCAGCGAGCCCGAGCTGGTCGAGCTCGGCTGCATGATCGGCCTTACCCTCGGCCAGCAGAGCTGGCTGCGGCTGCTCAACATCGATCACCATCAGGTACTGGCGGGAACGACCGCGTCGATGGCGCCGGGCTACGAGACCGCCGACGCGCTGAACCGCTCGAAGTCCAGGCCCGACTACTGGGCCAAAGCAAAAACCAACTAGGAGGAAGCATGAGGCTCGGCAAGATCGTAGTGGGCGCGGCATTGCTTGCGTTTTCCGCGCTGGCGACAGCGCAGTCCTATCCGTCGAAGGCAGTGCAGATGGTCGTCGCCTTCACCCCCGGCAGCGCGGTCGACATCGTCGGGCGCATAGTCGGCGACAAACTTTCGCAGATGTGGGGCCAACCGGTTATCTCAGACAATCGGGCCGGCGCCGGGGGCTCGATCGGCTCCGCGGTAGTCGCGCGTGCAGCGCCGGACGGTTACACGCTCCTGGTGACGTCCAACGCTCATGTCGTGAACCCGTCGATCTTCGCCAAGCTGCCCTACGACACGCTGAAGGACTTCACCGACATCGTGCTTTTCGTCGAACAGCCGAACGTCATGGTCGTCGCGTCCGAGTCGCGCTACAAGACGCTCAAGGACCTCGTCGACGCCGCGAAGGCGAAGCCCGGCAGCCTCAACATCGGCCACGCCGGCATCGGCAGCGGCACCCACCTGAATACCGAGAAGTTCATCGCGGCCGCCGGCATCCAGGTCGTGGAAGTGCCGTTCAAGGGTACGCCCGAGGTCGTCGCCGCAATCCTGAGCGGCAACGTGGACGGCTATTGGGCGCCGATCTCTGCCGCGCTGTCATTCGTGAAAGGCGGCAAGGTGCGGCCCCTCGCCGTCAGCACCGCCAAGCGCAATCCGACCATGCCCGAAGTGCCGACCACCGCGGAGGCGGGCGTGAAGGGCTCGGAGTCTTCGCTGTGGGTAGCGCTCTGGGGACCCGCGGGCATGAGCGCTGATCTGGTGAACAAGATCAACGGCGACGTTCGCAAGGCGCTTGCCGATCCGGCGACCAAGGCAAAGCTCGAGGGCTTGGGTAATACGACGGCCGATATCTCGGCGGCCGACTTCGCCAAGCTCGTCCGCGAGGAACTGACCGGCACCCGTCGCCTCCTGCAGGAGGCCGGGGTCAAGCCGCAGTAAGCATGCGCTTCAGAGGAACTCCGGTGAGACGCTGGAGCTCCTCGAAGCTCAGGCCGTCAACGGTCTCGACGACGTGCAGCCCATCGGGCTTCACATCGATCACGGCCAGATCCGTGTAGATCCGGTTGACGCAGCGCGCACCTGTGAGAGGGTAGGTGCAGCGCTCGACGATCTTGCTTTCGCCCTTCTTCGTCAGGTGCTCCATCATCACCAGCACCTTCTTCGCGCCGACGGCGAGGTCCATCGCGCCGCCCACGGCGGGAATTGCCTCGGCGCCGCCGGTATGCCAGTTGGCGAGATCGCCCGCCGCCGAGACCTGAAACGCGCCGAGCACGCAGAAATCGAGGTGGCGGCCGCGGATCATGGCGAACGAGTCCGCGTGGTGGAAGTAGGAGCCGCCGGTGAGCAGCGTCACCGGCTCCTTGCCGGCGTTGATCAGATCTTCGTCTTCCTCGCCGGCCGCCGGACGCGGACCGACGCCGAGCACGCCGTTCTCGCTGTGGATGAGGATCTCGAGGCCCTTCGGCATGTGATCGGCGACCAGCGTCGGCAGGCCGATGCCGAGGTTGACGACCGAGCCGTCGGGAATGTCGCGCGCGACGCGCGAGGCCATCTGGTTGCGATCGAGTTTTTTCATCAGGCTGCCTTCTGCAATGGCGCGGCTACCTTCACCACGCGCTTCACGAAGATGCCCGGCGTCACCACGGCTTCCGGGTCGAGGGCGCCGAGCTCGACGGTCTCGCGCACCTGCACCACGGTGCACTTCGCCGCACTCGCCATGATCGGCGCGAAATTGCGCGCCGTCTTGCGATAGGTGAGGTTTCCCCAGCGGTCGGCGCGATCGGCCTTGATCAGCGCGTAGTCGGCGTGGATCGGGAATTCGAGCACGTAGTCGCGATCGCCGATGCGGCGGGTTTCCTTCCCCTCGGCGAGCCTGGTTCCGGCAGCGGTCGGCGTGTAGAAGCCGCCAACACCCGCGCCGGCGGCGCGGATGCGCTCGGCGAGCGTGCCTTGCGGGACCAGTTCGAGCTCGATCTCGCCGGCGCGATAGAGAGCGTCGAAATGCCACGAATCCGCCTGGCGCGGGAAGGAGCAGAGGATCTTCTTCACCCGCTTCGCCTTGAGCAGCGCGGCGAGGCCCGTGTCGCCGTTGCCGGCATTGTTATTGACGATGGTGAGATCGCGCGCACCCTGCGCGATCAGCGCATCGATCAGTGCCGCCGGCATGCCTGCATTGCCGAAGCCGCTGATCAGTACCGTCGCTCCGTTAGGGACGTCTGCGAGAGCTGCCTCGGGGCTGGCGAAGAGCTTGTCGATCATGCAGGGGCAAAATTATCGCATTGCACTGCGGCATGGATGTTCTCACCTGTCACATTTAGTTCAGTTTGTAACCCATTGAAAGTTATATAGTCATTTCTCGCATAATTCGTGTAATAAAACTCTCCTAAGTAGTTGTCAGGTCTGGAAAATAAGCTTGACCATCGCGGCAAATCCCCAGTAAAGTGGAAAAAGGTAGAAAAAAGTGGCACAGAGAGCCATAAGAGGGATATGGGAGCTGCGTTTCACGGAGCGGCAGTCATTACGCTCGACGCCAAGGGTCGCATCGCGATTCCGACGCGCCATCGCTCCGCATTGCTCAACGCCGACGTTAGGTTGGTGCTCACTGCGCACCCGGACGGCTGCGTGCTCATCTACCCGAGCGCCGAATGGGAACCCGTGCGCAGCAAGGTCGAGGCATTCCCGGCATTCAATCCGCAGGCGAGCTGGTGGAAGCGCCTGCTGCTCGGTTTCGAGGAGCACGTGAGCCCCGACGGCTCGGGCCGCATTCTCCTGCCGGCCGCGCTGCGCGCGCACGCCGGCCTAGAGCGCGACGCGATGATGGTCGGTCAGGGGCGCTATTTCGAGCTCTGGGATTCCGGCGTCTGGTCGGCGAAGCTGTCGCAGGCCCTCGTCAGCTCGGGCACCCCGCCTCCGGGCATGGAGGACTTTTCCCTGTGAGCACCGATGCACCGGCCGGTCCTCGAGCACGAGGCGGTCGCGGCGTTGGCGGTGAAGGCCGCCGGCGTGTACGTGGATGGAACGTTCGGCCGCGGCGGCCACAGCCGGGCGATCCTCGCTCAGCTCGGCCCGCAAGGGCGGCTGATTGCGCTCGACCGCGATCCGGAAGCCGAGGCTGCGGCGCACGAGATCGTCGATCCGCGTTTTTCCTTCCTGCGGACCAAATTCTCCGACCTGTCGGCGCTGCCGCCACGGGTCGACGGCATGCTCTTCGACCTCGGCGTCTCTTCGCCGCAGCTCGACGATCCGCGGCGCGGCTTTTCCTTTCGCGCCGACGGCCCCCTGGACATGCGCATGGATCCGGACTCGGGCTCCAGTGCCGCTGAATGGCTCGCCGCCGCAGAACAACAACAAATCACCGAGGTGATCCGAGACTATGGCGAAGAACGGTTTGCTAAACAGATTGCAGCGGCGATTGTTGATGCTCGCCGCCGCGAACCGCTCGTCCGCACCCGCCAACTGGCCGATCTCGTGGCTCAGGCGGTCCGGACACGCGAACCGGGCCAGGATCCGGCGACGCGCACCTTTCAGGCTCTACGGATTCACGTCAATCGGGAGCTTGAGGAAGTGTCGCTGATGCTTCCG
>JAXDQC010000164.1:0-26831 GCA_034668045.1 Betaproteobacteria bacterium
TCGAGGAACTGCAGGCCGCGGTTGGTGTACTTCTTCGCGATCGAGATCACCAGGCGCAGGTTGGCCTCGGTCATCTCGCGCTTGGCGCGGCGGGCCTTCGCCTCGCCGGTCGACATCTGCTTGTTGATCTCCTTCAGATCCTTGATCGAGATGCCGATCTTCTGCTGCACGAGCCCGATCTTGCCGAGCAGCTCGAGGATCGACGGCTCGAGGCGGATCATCGCCTCGCCCCAGGGCTGCTGGGCGTTCATGTCGGTGGTCAGCCAGCGCTTCGAGCCTTCGGTGCCGGCGAAGATCTTGATGAAGTGCTGGCGCGGCATATTCGCCTTGTCGACGCAGATGTCGTGGATCTCGCGCTCGTGGCGGCGGATCTCGTCCACCAGGCCGCGCACGCTGTCGGACAGCCGCTCGACGGTGCGGGCGGTGAAGCGGAAGGTCATCAGCTCGTTCGAGATCTGGTCGCGGACGCGCAGGTAGTCCTTGTCCTTCGAGCCCTTGTTCTCGAGCGCCTTGAGCAGCTTGTCGTAGAGGCGGCGGATACGGACGAACTTCTCCATCGCCTCGCCCTTGAGCTTGAGCAGGCTGGCGGACTGGGCGGCCTCGGCGGCTTCCTCGTCCTCTTCGCCTTCTTCCTCCTCGATCTGCGCTTCCTCGTCCTCCGGCGTCGGCGCGGCCTTCTTCGGATCGAAGGTGTCCTTGGCGTTCGGATCGATCAGGCCATCGACCACCTCGTCGATGCGCGACTCGTCCTTCTCGACCTTGTCGGCGAGATCAAGGATCTCGCGCACCGTCGTCGGGCAGGCGCTGATCGCCAGAATCATGTGGCGCAGGCCGTCCTCGATGCGCTTGGCGATCTCGATCTCGCCTTCGCGCGTGAGCAGCTCGACCGAGCCCATCTCGCGCATGTACATGCGCACGGGATCGGTGGTGCGGCCGAATTCGGAATCGACCGTCGACAGGGCGGCTTCGGCCTGCTCTTCGACGTCCTCGTCGGTCTGCGCGACCGGCTGGGCGTCGGCGGCGATCAGCAGCGTTTCCTGGTCGGGCGCCTGATCGTAGACCTGGATGCCCATGTCGCCGAAGGTCGAGATGATGGCTTCGATCTGCTCGGCGTCGACGAGGTCGTCCGGCAGGTGGTCGTTGATCTCCGAGTACGTGAGGAAGCCGCGCTCCTTGCCGAGCTTGATCAGGTTCTTGAGGCGCGTGCGCCGGGTCTCGGCGTCTTCCTTCGGCATCTCCGGCGGGATGAGCCAGCCGTCCTTGCCGCCGCGGCGGCCGCGCTTGCCCTTCGCCTTGACCTGATTGACCTTGGCTTCGAGGAGTTCGAGCGCCTGCTTGGCGGTCGTCTTGATCTGCTTGCCGGTGGGGAGCTTCTGCGCTTCGGGCTTGCCGGCGGCTTTGCCGGCGACGGGCTTGCCGGCCGGAAGCTTGGCCGCCACAGCCGCGACCTTGCCGACCGGTTTCTTGACGGAAGCGGAAACCTTGCCGCGCAACAGTTTCTTCGCCGGCGCGGCTTTCCTGGCGTGCCGAGGCTTCAGGTGTCGCGTGACGCTGGCTTTCTTCTTCGCCGCGCGGGCCTTTTTCACCTTGGTTTTACGCTTCTGCTGGGCCATCTATTTCCCCCGAGAACCTGAATTTCGCGAAAAGCCGAAGATTGTATCAAAAGCTTCAATTTCAAGGGCTTTCAAGATTTTGATCAGAGCAAAACTGGAAAGGTTCCGGTCTGCAAGAAGCGTGCTATCGGGCGTTGCGCCCCTCCGCCTGTAAACGTCTCTCGAGCGCCTTTACTTCCGAGAGCATCCGGCCGTAGTGCTGATGCTCTTCCCGGGAGAGCTGGCCCTTCTGCAGGCGATCCCCAAGATCCTGTATTTCCTTATTTTTCCTCTTGATCTCGAGCTTCCAGAGCGTGTGCTTCACGAACTCGCGCGCCTGCTCCTCGGCTTCGCCGAGGTCGAGGCCGAAAGCCTGGGCGCTGAAAAGGAGCTCGCCGTGCGGGCTGTCGCGGAAATGCTCGATCAGCATTGGATTGGAAACCGGGCCGCTGGTGCTGCGGCACCAGGCGACGCACTCTTCCAGCGCCTGCGACTCGGGTAGCTCCATGTCGAGCACCTTGAGGTCGACTTCATCGGCGATCGCCGGCCAGGCAGCGACGCTGGCGAGGAGCTTCCACTCGGTCGAGGAAGGAGCGCTGAAGGAGCGCCGCTCCGGAGCCGGGCGCCGGTAGCTCTGCGCCGGACGCACATCGAACAGCGATTCGGCTTCTTCCTGCGTCACGCCGCCGAGCTTGGCGATTTCCTTCAGCAGCTGAAGCTTGAGCGCCGCGGCGGTGACCTTCTGCACGTGCGGCTTGGCCGCGGCGAGGAAACCCGAGCGGCCTTCGGCCGAGCCGAGCTCGGCTTGAGAGCGCAGCTCGGCGAGCAGGAACTCCGAAAGCGTCGGCGCTTCGCGCGCCAGGCGCTCGAAGCTCTCCTTGCCGTGCTTGCGAATGTAGGTGTCCGGGTCGTCGCCCTGCGGCAGGAAAAGGAAGCGGATCGGCTTGTGGTCGAGCGCGAGCGGCAGACTGACTTCGAGAGCGCGCCACGCGGCCTTGCGCCCCGCCGCGTCGCCGTCGAACGAGAAGACGAGCTCGTCGGTGAGGCGCAGGAGCTTCTGCACGTGCACCGGCGTGGTCGCGGTGCCGAGCGTCGCCACGGTATAGCCGACGTCGAACTGCGCCAGCGCCACCACGTCCATGTAGCCCTCGACCACCAGAACGCGCCCCGCGGCGCGCATCGCATCACGCGCCTGCACCAGGCCGTAGAGCTCGCGGCCCTTCTCGAACAGCTGCGTTTCGGGGGAGTTCAGGTATTTCGGTTCGCCCTCGCCCATCACCCTGCCGCCGAAGCCGATCACCGAGCCGCGATTGCTGAGAATCGGAAACATGACGCGGTCGCGGAAGCGGTCGTAACGCTTGCCCTCGTCGCCCTCGATGACGAGACCGCACTCGACGAGCGACTTGTCTTCGTATTTCTCGAAAGCTTCCTTCAACCCCTGCCAGCCGTCGGGCGCGTAGCCGATGCGAAAGCGCGCCGCGATCTCGCCGGTGAGGCCGCGGCCTTTCAGGTAGTCGATGGCGCGCGGCGTTTTTTTGAGCTGCGCGCGGTAGAACTCCATCGCGGTTTCCATGATGGCGTAGAGGTCGGGCTCGCGCTCCGCTCGCGCCACCTCCTCCATGGTGCGCGGCCGCGCTTCCGGCACCTGCATGCCGACCCCGGAGGCAAGATCCTTGATCGCGTCGATGTAGCCAAGGCCCGCGTACTCCATGAGGAAGCCGATGGCGTTGCCGTGCGCGCCACAGCCGAAGCAGTGATAGAACTGCTTCGCCGGACTGACGGTGAAGGAAGGGCTTTTCTCGCTGTGGAAGGGGCAGAGGCCCTGGAAGTTGGCGCCGCCCTTCTTCAGCTGGACGTAGCGCGAGACCACGTCCACGATGTCGACCCGATTGAGCAGGTCCTGCTTGAATGAATCGGGGATCACGCCCCGAGTTTTATCCCGAAAGCTTGCTCTTGACCAGCGCGGAAACCTTGCCCATGTCAGCCTTGCCGGCGAGCTTCGATTTCAACGCCGCCATGACCTTGCCCATGTCCTTGACGCCGCTCGCGCCGGTCTCGGATATCGTTGATTGGATTTCTTTTTGGATGTCGGCGTCGCTCATCTGGGCCGGCATGTAGCCCGACAGGACCTGGATCTCCGCCTTCTCGACATCGGCGAGGTCCTTGCGCGCGGCCTTCTCGTACTGCGCGATCGACTCGCGCCGCTGCTTGATCATCTTCTCGATCACCGACAGCACTTGCGCGTCGTCGAGCTCGATGCGCTCATCGACCTCGCGCTGCTTGATCGCGGCGAGGAGAAGGCGGACGGTCGACAGGCGCGCGACTTCCTTGGCGCGCATCGCCGCCTTCATGTCTTCGGTGATCTGATGCTTGAGAGGAATTGCTAGGCTAGTACAGCTTCGCCGGCAGCATCTGGCTGCGCAGGCGCTTGTGGTGGCGCTTCACGGCGGCGGCAAGCTTGCGCTTGCGTTCTGCGGTCGGCTTTTCGTAGTACTCGCGGGAACGGAGCTCGGTCAGGAGGCCGGTCTTCTCCACGGTGCGCTTGAAGCGGCGCATCGCCACCTCGAACGGCTCGTTTTCCTTCACGCGTACTGTTGGCATCTAACTTCTTCTCTCGGTTACGAAAAGGGGTGCGAATTGTATCAGAATCCCCTCGTGCCGCAGCCATTCCTGGTTCTCGGAATCGAGACCTCCTGTGACGAAACCGGGGTCGCCCTTTATGACGGGCGGCTCCTGGCCGAGGCTGTCCATTCCCAGGTCGCGATGCACGAGGCGTACGGCGGGGTGGTGCCGGAGCTTGCGTCCCGCGACCACATCCGCCGGCTCGTTCCCCTGACCCGCGCGGTCCTCGAAAAGGCGGGAAAAAAGGTTTCCGACCTGCAGGGCGTCGGCTATACCGAAGGCCCCGGCCTCGCCGGCGCGCTCCTGGTCGGCGCGTCCTTCGCGCGCGGCCTCGCCCAGGCGCTCGGCATCCCGGTGATCGGCGTGCATCACCTCGAAGGCCATCTCTTGTCGCCGCTCCTGTCGGAGCGTGCGCCGGGGTTTCCGTTCGTCGCGCTGCTGGTTTCGGGCGGGCACACGCAGCTCATGCGGGTCGAGTCCGTCGGCAGCTACCAGCTCCTGGGCGAAACGCAGGACGACGCCGCCGGCGAGGCCTTCGACAAGACCGCGAAGCTGCTCGGCCTCGGCTACCCGGGCGGACCGGCGCTCGAGCAGCTCGCGTTCCAGGGGACGCCCGGCCGCTACCGCCTGCCGCGGCCGATGCTCGCGAGCGGCAACCTCGATTTCAGCTTCTCCGGCCTGAAGACCGCCGTGCGGACGCTGGTGAAAGGCGAGAGGGAGGCGGCGCATGCCGACATCGCGCGCGCTTTCGTCGACGCGATCGTCGAGGTGCTCGTGGCGAAGTGCCTGCGCGCGCTGGAAACCACCGGCCTGGACCGGCTGGTGGTCGCCGGCGGCGTGGGCGCAAACCGGCAATTGCGCGAGGCGCTCGATGCGCAGGCGAAGCGCCGCCGCTTCGAGGTGTACTACCCGGAGCCGGCGCTCTGCACTGATAACGGCGCGATGATCGCCCTGACGGCGGCGTTGAAAATGAAACCCGCGAGCGGCGCCGGTAACGCTTTCAGCGTCAGGCCGCGCTGGGATCTGGCGGCGTAGCCTTCTTCGCGCCGAGCTTCGACTCGGTGCCGGCGATGAGGCGCTTGACGTTGTCCTTGTGGCGCCAGATAAGAAGCGCTGATATCAAGAGCACCGCGATCGCGCGCGTATCGAAGCCAAGCAGGAAAATCGTCGCCAGCGGAGCGAACACCGCCCCCACAAGCGCGGCGAGCGAGGAATAGCGCAGGAAAAACGCGATGATGAGCCAGGTCGCGATCGTGCCGATGCCGATGCGCCAGTCGAGACCCATGAGCACACCCGCGGCGGTCGCGACCCCCTTGCCTCCGTGGAAGCGATGGAACACCGGGAAGAGGTGTCCCAGAAACGCGGCGAGCAGGGCAGCACTTACCACCATTGCTTCATCTGGCGGAGCGCACGCCGGACCGAAGGCATAAATGCAGTCCGGCGAAATCAGCGTTGACGCGAGTCGAGGCGCGATCGCCACTGCCAGCCAGCCTTTGGCGGCGTCGCCGAGAAGCGTGAGGACGGCGGCTAGCTTGTTGCCGCTGCGAAGCACATTGGTTGCGCCAGGATTCTTCGAGCCGTAGCTGCGCGGATCCGGTAACCGCATCAGCCGGGTCACCACCACCGCAAACGACACCGAGCCGAGCAAGTATCCGGCAATCGCGGCAAGGGCGATGGGCATGGCGGCGATTCTATAGAATCAACCTGGCCATGGATGCCGTCATCATTCGCGACCTGCGCGTCGAAGCGCTCATCGGCATCCACAAGCGCGAGCGCCACATCAAGCAGACGGTCTCGATCGACCTCGACATCGGCCTGCCCGGGACGGCGGTGTTCGCGAGCGACAAGGTCGCCGACACGGTCGACTACGAGCAGGCCTCGAATGCGATCCGCACCCTGGCGGCGAGCCAGCATTTCCGTCTGGTGGAGACGCTCGCCGACCGCATCGCCTCCCTCCTCACCCAGGAGTTCGGCGCGCCCTGGGTCAAAGTGAGCGTGGCGAAGATCGGCATCCTGCCGAACGCGAAATTCGTCGGCGTCACGATCGAGCGACGTCGACCGCAATGAGCTGCAGCGCCTTGCGCAGATCCTCGATGCGGATGCGCAGCAGCAAACCGCGCCGGCCGCCGTTGATGTAGAGGAAGGGCAGGTCGAGCACCGAGCGCTCGACGTAGACCGGCAGCGGTTTCTTCGTGCCAAAGGGCGACGTGCCGCCGACCTGGTAGCCGGTATGGCGCTGCGCGACCTCCGGCTTGCACGGCTCGATGCGCTTTCGCTCCGCCTGCCGCGCCAGGTCCTTGGTCGACACCTTGCGATCGCCGTGCATGAGGACGATGAGCGGCTTCTTCTCGTCGTCCTCCATCACCAGCGTCTTCACCACTTCGTGCTCCGGCACGCCGAGCGATTCGGATGAGACGGCAGTGCCGCCGTGCTCGACGTATTCGTATTGGTGCTCGGTATACGGGATTCCCAGGTCGTCCAGGAATTGCGTCGCCTGCGTCTTCATCCGCGCGGATGATGCTTGGCGTGCAATTGCTTCAGCCGCTCGCGCGCCACGTGCGTGTAGATCTGCGTCGTCGAGATGTCGGCGTGGCCGAGGAGGAGCTGCACGACGCGCAGGTCGGCGCCGTGGTTGATGAGATGGGTGGCAAAGGCGTGGCGCAGCGTGTGCGGCGACAGCTTCTTACCGGGAACCGCGCGCGCGCCGTAGCGGCGGATGAGGTGCCAGAAAGCCTGGCGCGTCATCGCCCCGCCGCGGCTGGTGACGAACAGGGCGTCGGAGGCGCGCTTGCCGAGGAGGGCCTTCCGTGCCGAGCCGATGTACGCCTTGACCGAGTGGACCGCTTCCTCGCCCAAGGGCACGAGGCGTTCCTTCGACCCCTTGCCTAGCACCCGCACCACGCCCGCCTGCAGATCGACCTCGAAGAGCTTGAGCGCCACCAGCTCGGAAACGCGCAAGCCGGTCGCGTACAGCGCCTCGAGCATCGCGTGATCGCGCACGCCCAGCGGCGTCGCCGCATTGGGTGCGCCGAGCAGCGCTTCGACCTCCGCCTCGGAGAGCGTCTTCGGAAAGCGCGGCGTGCGCTTGGGCGGATCGAGCCGGAGGGTCGGGTCGGCGTCGATCTTCCGCTCGCGCAGGCAATAGCGGTAGAAGCGCTTGAGCGTCGAGACGCGCCGCGCGGCGCTCGAGGAGCGGCCGCCGCGCGAGGCGAGGAACGCGAACAGGTCCTGCTCCTTGATCTGCTCGAACCGCTTTTTCGAGAAAGCGGCGAGCTGCTCCAGGTCGGCGCGATAGGCGGCGATGGTGTTCTTCGCCAGCCCGTCCTCGAGCCAGAGCGCGTCGCAGAACGCGTCTAAGGCCGCGTCTACGGTTGGAGCTCGAACGCGGTCGCCGCGGCTTCGTGCATCAGCAGCCAACGCTTCGCCTCCAGGAGATAGCCGCTCGTGGCGTGCGCGAAACCGCCGATGCCGTCGGCGGCGACGATGCGGTGGCAGGGAATGACGAGCGGCAGGCGGTTGTCGCCGCAGCACTGGCCGATGTCGCGCGCATCGGCGCCGAGCTCGCGCGCGAGATCGCCGTAGGTGCGCGTCCTGCCGCGCGGAATCGCGCACATCGCCTTCCAAACGGCTTTCTGCAACTCGGTGCCTTCGATCACGACCGGAAGATCGAAAGTCGTGTTGGCATCGCGCTTGTAGCCTTCCAGTTGCCGCTGCGCGCGCTTGGCAAGCTCGCTGTTCGAAGCAATCGACGGAGAGGAAAGCGGCAGGTATTTCAGGCTCGTCACGACGCCGTCGCGCACCGCGACGCCGACCTTGAACTTCGGAAAGTCGACCGTTACGTCGTACATAGCTTCTCGATCTGCGCCAGCAGCTCGTCGGGCACCTCGATGCCCTTCTTCGCCGAGACTTCGGCGGCGAAGCGCCGCGCGCCGGGAAGGCGCACCTCGGGATCGGCGAGCATGTGCGTCACCACCGCCTCGACGCGCTCGAAGTAGCGGTCCATGCCGGCAAGCGCCGAAGGATCGATGACGATGAATGCCTGGCCGATGCGAGGCTTGTTGCCCTCCTCGGAGAAGAACGAGTCGGCTTCCGGACCGATCGCCGAGCCGGTGAGCGCGGCGCAGATCAGCTCGAACATCAGCGCCAGCATGGCGCCTTTCGCGCCGCCGATCGGAAACAGGCTGCCGTGCTCGATCGCCTCCTTCGGATCGGTGGTCGGCTTGCCGTTGCGGTCGAGTGCCCAGCCCTCGGGGATGCGCTCGCCCTTGCGCATCGCCATCATGATCTTGCCCCGCACCACGGTGGTAAGCGCGAGGTCGACGACGATGGGCGGCTTTCCTTTCCTGGGGAAGATGCCGGCAACCGGATCGGTGCCGAAGAGCGGCTTCTTGCCGCCCCACGCCGGAATCGCCGCCGGGGAATTGGTGAAGGCGAATCCCACCATGCCGGCCTCCGCCACCGGCGCGAGGTGGATGCCGAGCACGCCGACGTGCGCGCTGTTGGTGATGCCGGCGAAGGCGATGCCGTTGCGGCGCGCGCGCTGCACCGCCTCCTCGACCGCCCAATGCACCGAGACATAGGGCAGGCCGTCGCGGTTGTCGATCAGGCAGGCGCCGGCGCGCTCGGCCTGCATGCGCGGCTCGGCTTTTCCGTCGGCCCGGCCCCGCCGCAGCATGCCGCAGTAGAAGGGCACGCGCGACATGCCGTGGGTCGGCAGGCCCTGCTCCTCGGCGCGAACCAGGTGCCGCGCCGCCGCTTCGGCCATGCGATCATTTGCGCCCGCGCGCTTGAGCGCGGTGGCAGCAAGCTGGTGCAGCGCCGACGATTCTTTCTTCACAACGGAGATTCTAACCATGGGCAAGATGATCGACCTCACGGCGTCCGACGGACACAAGCTCAGCGCCTACCGCGCCGATCCCTCGGCAAAGCCGCGCGGCGGCATCGTCGTCATCCAGGAGATCTTCGGCGTCAACAGCCACATCAAGGCCGTCACCGACGGCTTCGCCGCCGACGGCTACCTCGCCATCGCGCCGTCGATGTTCGACCGCGTACAGAAGAACGTCGATCTCGGCTATTCGCCCGAGGACATCGCCAAGGGCCGCGAGATCCGCGGCAAGGTCACCAACGACATGGCGCTCAAGGACGCCGAAGCCGCCCTCAAGGCCGCGGCCGGCGCGGGCAAGGTCGGCATGGTCGGCTACTGCTGGGGCGGGCTGGTGACCTGGCTGTCGGCGGGAAAAACCGCGGGACTTGCGTGCGCCGCGCCCTACTACGGCGGCGGCATTCTCGACAACGCCGAGCTCGCGCCGAAGGTGCCGCTGATGGGGCATTTCGGCGACAAGGACGCGCACATCCCGGTCGAGGGCGTGAAGAAGCTCGCGGCGAAATATCCGCAGCACCAGATCTTCATCTATGCCGCCGACCACGGCTTCAACTGCGACCAGCGCGGCTCCTACAACGCGCCCGCCGCGAAGCAGGCGCGCGAGCGCACGCTAGGGTTTTTTCGCAAGCACGTCGGCTGATTTTCCGAGCAGGGCGCGGCGGAAACGGTCCTTGAGCAGGATGCCGTCGTTCGGCGGCAGCACGAGCGGCAGCTTCTCCGCCGTAACCTTGACCTGAAGGAAATTCGGCCCGGCGGCGTCATGGACGATTTTCCTCAAGTCCCGGTCGGTCGAGACAACCTCCGAATTCCTGATGCCGCAGGCCTTGGCGATCGCCGCCAGATCGACGCCATGCGCGGTGTGGGTCGCCTGCATGCCGGTCTCGCCATAGCGCTCGTTGTCGATCACCACCACGGTGAGGTTCTTCGGCTGCTGCACGCCGATGGTGGCGAGCGAGCCCATCCCCATCAGCATCTCGCCGTCGCCGGTGATGACCAGCACGCGGCGCTTCGGCTGCGCGAGCGCGATGCCCAGGCCGAGCATCGCCGCCTGGCCCATCGCGCCCCACATAGGGAAATTGAGATCGGCGTCGCCGGCTGCAGTGATGTCCCAGGCGGTCGACCCGAGTCCCGCGACGACGAGGAGAGTTCCCCGCTTGTCCAGCAGTTTCGTCACTACGTCACGCCGCTGGAGACTCATTGCTCTCTCTGGTCCTTGAAGCTCTTGATGCCGATGACGCGCTGCGCGATCAGCACCGCCTCGGCGCCCTGCGCTTCAAAGGCACGCGTCAGCGCGAGGCGCACATGCGCCGCGATCGCCTGCGGCTCACCCGCCTGCCGCACCGCGACGCCCATCGTTTCCAGCACGCGCGCGCTGCCCTCGCCCATCGGCACCTGCCAGGGATTGAACTCGCCCTGCTCGCCGCGCATGGTGATCACCATCACCAGCGGGAAACGGCACACGCTCACCATGCCGAGCACGTTGATCAGGTTGCCGACGCCGCTCGACTGCATGAGGAGCACGCTCTTCTCGCCGCCCAACCAGGCGCCGCAGGCGAGGCCGATGCCTTCTTCCTCGGTCGTAAGCGGCACCGCCCGCATGCCGGAGTCCGCCTGGCAGAGCTCGATCAGCCGCTTGTGCCCGGCGTCGGGCACATAGCCGACCACTCGCACGCCGGCGGTGGCGAGCTCCTTGTGAACCTCGGCGGGCCAGTCAGGCTGCATTCTTGAGCAGCGATTGTCCCGGACGCACGCGCGTGAAGGCTACCGGTTTCATCGTCACCGTATTGTCGCGGAAACTGCTGTAGGCGGACTGCTCGAGCGATCCGGCGTCCGGGAAATCGGCGCGGTAGTGCGCGCCGCGCGAGTTGCGGCGCGCGAGCGCCGCGGTGGCGATCACCTTGCTGACCTGCGTCAGGCTCGCCAGGTTCAGCCAGTCGTGCCAGGTGAGGTTGAAGTCGCGCCGCACGTCGGGCAGGGCGGCCGACGCCAGCTCGCTCTCGATCTCTCGCAAGTCTTCGAGCGCCGCTTCGAGGCCGGCGGCCTCGCGCACGATGCCGACTTTCTGCCACATCGTTTCGTAGAGCCGCTCGCGCAACGCCTCGAGATCAACCCGGTTGGAATTCGTGAAAGGCTTTTCACATTGCTCGATCGCTGCCTGGATCGCCGCGCGGTCGGGCTCGCGAAGCTTCTGGTCGCGCACCCAGGCGGCCATCGTGTCGCCGGCGACCGCGCCGAAGACGGTGGAGTTGGCCACGCCGTTGCCGCCGAGGCGATTGGCGCCATGCACCCCGCCGGCATCCTCGCCGGCGACGAAGAGTCCCGGCAGCGCGGTCGAGCAATCGGCGGCGAACTCGACGCCGCCCATCATGTAGTGCGCCGTGGGCACGACTTCCACCAGGCCGCCGGCAAGGTCGAAGCCGCAATCGGCGCAGCGCTCGACCATGCCCTTGAACTCTCGCGCCACGCGTTCCGGCCCGAGGTGCGCCATGGAGATGTAGAGGCCGCCATGGGGACTGGGGCTTTTTTGAAGCTCCAGAAACATCGCGCGGGAAACGAAATCGCGCGTCGCCCGCTCGGCCAGCGGGTCATAGCCCGGCATGAAGCGCTCTTTGGCGCCGTTCAGGAGATAGCCGCCGGAGCCTCGCAGCCCTTCCTCGAGCACCGTGCCGGTCATGCGCGTATGCGTGCCGGCGAGGAGTCCCGTGGGATGGAACTGGACCATCTCCATGTCGCGCAGCGGCAGCCCGGCGCGCAGCGCCATGGCGAGTCCGTCGCAGGATTTGTCGCCCGAGGGCGTGTGGTACTTGTACATGGTCGGCCCGCCGCCGGTAGCGAGCAGCACTGCTTTCGCGCGCACGAACACGTACTCCCCCGTGCGCATGTCGATGAACAGCACTCCCGCCAGGGAATCACCTGAAGCAGATTTGATCAATTCAACGGCCCGGTATTCTTCGAGCCGCGCGATGTTGCGCGCCCAGACCTGCTCGGCAAGGCGGTTCATGATCTCGATGCCGGTCAGGTCGCCCTTGTGGACCGTGCGATCGAAGGTCTGGCCGGCGAACGCCTTCTGGTGGATGGTGCCGTCGGGATTGCGGTCGAAGAAGCAACCCAGCTCGTTCTCCAGTTCCTTGATTCTTTCGATGGCCAGAACAACCAGTTTCCAGGCGAGCTCCTGGTCGGGCAGCCACTTGCCGCCCTCGATCGTGTCCATGAAATGCCGCTCGATCGAATCCTCGGCGGCGAGCGCGACGTTATAGCCGCCCTGGACCATGCGCGTGCAGCCGCATTTGCCGAGCAGGCCCTTCACCGCCACGGTGATCGAGAGATCCGGTGATGCCTTGTGCGCGTGCAGCGCGGCGAACAGGCCCGCGCCGCCGGCACCGAGGATCAGGATGTCCGTGTCGAGGGTTCTGGCTTCCGCTGCCATTGGGCGGCGATCACGACGGCGACGAGGGCGAAGCCGATGACGTCGAACAGCGTCTTCGGGTAGACGAGAAGAAAGCCCGCGACGATGAGCAGCACGCGCTCCCACGGCGGACAGCGTTTCCAGAGCCACCCCTGGAGGCCCCCCGCGATGGCGACGACGCCGACAGCAGCAGTGAACGTGACGAGGGCAATCGAGCCCCAGTCGGCCTCGCCAAGGGTCTTGAAGCTGCCGGTGAGCAGCAGCCCCGTGCCGCTGGGGTCGAGCACGAACATGAACGGCACGAGGAACGCCGGCGTCGTGTATTTCCAGCATTGCAGCGTCGTCTTGTACGGGTCGCCGCCGGTGATCGCCGCGGCGGCGAAAGGCGACAGCGCCGTCGGCGGCGAAACTTCCGAGAGCACCGCGTAGTAGAAGACGAACATGTGCGCCGCGAAGGGCTTCACGCCGAGCGCCATCAGCGCCGGCGCGGCGATGACCGCGCAGATGATGTAGGACGCCGTCACCGGCACCGCCAGGCCGACGATCCAGACGATGAGCGCGGTGTAGATCGCGGTGAGGAGCAGGGAGTTGCCCGCGTAGGCGAGCACGATCGAGCTGAATTTCAGGCCGAGGCCCGTGAGCGTCACCACGCCGACGATCAGGCCGGCGCCAGCACAGGTAGCGGCGACGCTCAGTACCGCGAGCGCGCCGCCCTCGAGCGCTTTCATGAAGCCGGAACCCCACAGCCCGCGGACGATGGGCGCCTTTCCTGTCAGCACATCGTAGGAGATGAGCGCCGTGTCGCGCCGCAGGAAGCTGGTGGCGAACGAGACGACTGTCGCCCAGAAAACCGACAGCTCGGGCGAGAAATTGAACGGCGGCATCATGAAGACGATGATCGTCACCAGCGAAAGGAAATGGAACCAGTAGCGCTTCGCGAGGCTCCAGGCGCTCTCCACGCTCTCGAACAGGACATCCTTCATGCCGAACTTGCGCACGTCGATCTCGACCATCACGAACAGCGCGAGGTAGTACAGGCAGGTGGGAATCACCGCCATGAGCAGCACGTCGAGATACGAGATCTTCAGGAACTCGGCGATCAGGAACGCCGCCGCGCCAAGAACCGGCGGCGAGATGATCGCGCCCAGGCCGCCGGCCGCCAGCAGCCCTCCCGCTTCCTCCTTGCCGTAGCCGACCTTGGCGAGCATCGGCGCGGCCACCGCGCCGAGCGTCACGGTGGTGGCGACGCCCGAGCCGGACGGGCCGCCGAGGAGGAACGAGGCGAGCGTCACCGTGCGGCCGGCGCTGGTGGGCTTGCCGCCCATCGCCGAGAACGAGAAGTCGATATAGAACTTGCCCGCGCCGGAGAACTGCAGGAAGGCGCCGTAGATGGTGAACAGGATGATCAGGGTCGAGGAGACGCTGATGGCCGTGCCGTAGATGCCTTCCAGCGTCATGTACATGTGGCCGATCAGGCGCGGAACCTCGTAGTCCTTGTGCGTCCAGGGCGCCGGCAGGATTTCACCGAAGAATGCGTAGAGCAGGAAACACGTGGTGATGAACGGCAGGATCCAGCCGGTGGTGCGCCGCATCGCCTCGAGGATGAGAAGCACGAGCACGACGCCGAAGACGATGTCCCAGTCGTTGGGCAGGATCGAGCGGTCGAAGAAATCGTCGCCGCCGGCGATCAGGTAGACCGTGGTGGCGACGCCGGCGGCGCCGAGCGCCCAGTCCCACCACATGATGCGATGGCGGAAGCGCTTCGCCACCGGGAAGACGAGGAAGGAGAGGAAAAGGACGAACGCAACGTGGATCGCGCGCAGGTGCTCGGGGCGCACGATCGCGTAGGCGGTGTAGAGATGGAACACCGACATCGCCACCGCCACCAGCGTGACGAATGCCGCGAGCCGGCCGGCGAGCTTGTTCTGCACGCCCTCCTCGCGCTCGATCATCTCCTCGGCCCGGGCGAGCGCTTCCTGGCTCACCTCGGCCGCGGGCTGGTGCAGGCGCGTGACGTCTTCGCTCATCGCTCTCCGAAATGAAAAAGCCCCGCCAGCATGCTGGTCGGGGCCTCGGGCAGCCGCCCTTCGCTCACTTAACCTTTACGCCTCGCTCGGCGAAATACTTCGCCGCGCCGGGGTGCCAGGGAATGCCGCCGGCCGCGGCGGTCTTCTGGTTCTCGAGCTTGAAGTTCTCCGCCTCGCCGTGCACGCGCACCAGCTCGGGGATGTGCTCGAACACCGCCTTGACGATGCTGTAGGCAGTCTTGTCGTCCATGTTCTGGTGCGCGACCAGCAGGTTCATCACGGTCGCCTGGCGGTTGTCCGCCTCCATGCCGCGGTAGGTGTCCTTCGGGATGCGGTCCTCGACGTAGAGCTCGCCGTACTTCTTGTTCATCGCGCCGACCAGGCTGGCGTGGTCGATCATGCGGATCTTCACGCCCGGGGTGCTGGCGAGATCGGTCACGGCCGCGGTCGGCAAGCCGCCGACCCAGAAGAAGGCGTCGATCTTGCGGTCCTTGAGCGCGTTCACCGATTCGGCGACGCCGAGGCGCTCGCGCCGCATGTCCTTGTCCTTGTCGAGCCCCGCCGCCTCGATGACGCGGAACGCCATCACTTCCGTGGCGCTGCCGCCCGAGCCGGTCGAGACGCGCTTGCCCTTCAGGTCGGACATCTTCGTCACGCCGGTGCCGTCGATGCTCACCACGTGCATGCGGTTCGGATACATCACCATCAGGGTGCGCACCGGCACCGGCTTGCCGGTGAACTTGTCCTGGCCCTTCAGCGCGTCGAGGCCGGCGTCCACCATCGTCATGGCGATATAGGGCTTGCCGGTGCCGATGAGCTGCAGGTTGGCCACCGAGCCGCCGGTCACCTCGGCGGTCGCCTGGAGGCCGGAAACGTATTTCGACAGCACCGCCGCCATGCCGCCGCCGAGCGGGTAATACACGCCACCCGTGCCGCCGGTGGCGATCGAAATGTTCTGCGCCTGCGCGACAGCCGAAGCTGCAGCGGCAACGGCGGCAACGATGAAGCCGATGAATTTCATTTTTCCTCCTCCAAGGATTTGCCGGCGATTCTACCGTACGCCGAGATGCTTCAACGCCGCGGCGCGGCGCGCGCGGGCATCCGCGTTGACCGTTTCATAGAGGCTTGCGCCGTGGCTGTCCATCGCCACTACCAGCGGGCCGAAGCCGCGCACGCGGAACTTCCACAGCGATTCGGGGTGCAGGTCGTCCAGGTCGACGTCCTCGATCGCCTCGACCCAGGTCGTCTCCAGCGCCGCCGTCCCGCCGATCACCGCCAGATACGCTCCGCCATGTTTCTTGAATGAATCCAAAGACCCTGTACGCAAACCGCCCTTGCCGATGACGAGCCGCACGCCGTACTGCTCCATCAGCGGCGCCGTGAAGCGCTCCATGCGGTCGCTGGTGGTCGTGCCGATGCAGGCCGGCTCATAGCGCCCGGCGACCTTGCGCACGTTGGGGGCGGTATGCAGCACGGCGTGCCCCTTGAGGTCGAAGCGCGTCTTGCGGCCGCGATCGAACATGTGGATCTGCGTCGCGTCGCGGATGCCGTACAGCGTGCCCGCTAGCGTGACGGTGTCGTTCACCTTGAGGGCGCGCGCTTGCTCTTCCGTTAAGGGCGGCGTGAGCTCGTAGTGCGCCATGGCCTAGTTGCGCATCTCGCGATGACGCTCGAGCCAGTAGCCCCAGCCCGCGGTCAGCGCTCCACCCGCCAGCCCAACCCAGGCAATTGCCTCGACGCCCGGCGGCGGCGGACCGAAGGCGGCGCCGAAGTAGGAGACGAGCAGCACCGCGAGAAGCGCCCACAACCCGACGTTGCCGGCGCGATCGCGCGCGCGGCTCGAGCGCAGATAGACGGCTATCCCGATCGCGAACATCGCCAACTCCACCGCCAGCGTCGCCGGAATCGAATTCCACAGCCCGGCGCCGACTCGCATCTCTCCGCCCGGGACGAGCGGCAGGTCCGGACGATGCGTGAGCGCGTCGAGAAACCAGTGAGACAGAACGACGAGCGCGATGACTACCGCGCCGCGGGTGTCCGGTCGGAATGCGCGGTAAAGGGCGGCAAGCGCGAGCGCCCAGACCGCGCACATCGCCAGGCTGTGCGTCCACGGGTAGTGCGTGAAATCGAGCGGGGTGAACGCCGTGATGCCAGGCGCGATGCGCACCGTCTCGATGCCGAGAAGAAGCATCAGCGGCCAGAGGAGATCGACCAGCTCGCAGGCGACGAACAACGTGCCCAGCGACACCGCCGGCGCGGCGCGCTTGGCGGCGAAAGCGACGGCGAAATGGCCGATGAACACTAGGAGGACTGCCCGAGCAGCGCCTTCTTCAGATCTTCCTGCACCGGATTTTCGCCCAGCCATATCCTCAGCAACGCGCGATAGAAGGCCTCGCCGCTCATCGGGCCGCCCTGCGCGGCGCCGTTGACGAACAGCGTCGTGCCGCCGGTCGAGGGCGCATAGTCGAGCACGATGCGCATGCCCTTTTTCGCCTCGCCGACGTTGCGGATCTTGGCGAACAGCGCGTCGACCTGCAGCTTCGATTCGGCGAGCTGCGCTTCGCTGTTGTTGGCGCGCAGGCCGGCGTCGATCGATTCCAGGAACTGCTCCGCGCCTGCGTCGCGCAGCATGACCAGAACGATGCGCTTCGCGCCGCGCCTGTCGATCGCCGCCTCGGCCGTCGCCGCTTTCTGCTGAAGGTAAAGGCCGGCGACGTAAACCTTGATGATGGCGTAGCGGGTGCGCAGCGCGATGCCGTTGAGCTGCACGTCCTGGCCGTCGATCTGGCTCCGATCCTCCAGCTGCACGCCTTCCAGCTCCGCCGCCTGCGCGGAAAAACACAACGCGAGAAGGGCAATGACTCTAAAAACCATATTCGACTCCTGTCGGCCTGAAAGTCGCGCGCGCGCGACGCGCCGAATGACACTGCATGTTCACCGCCACGGGGTTCATCGTGATGTGCGTCGCGGCGGTCTCGACGTGCACCGCGAACGCGGTCGAATCGCCGCCCAGGCCTTGAGGCCCGACGCCGAGCATGTTCACCGCCTGCGCCAGCTCGCGCTCGAGCCTCGCGCCCTCCGGGTCGGCGCATTGCGAGCCGAGCGGCCGCGTCGCCGCTTCCTTGGCGAGGTGCAGGCAGAGATCGGCGGTGCCGCCGACGCCGACGCCGACGATGGTCGGCGGGCAGGTCTTGCCGCCCGCCTCGAGCACGCAGTCGATGACGAAGGTCTTGACCGCGTCGACGCCCTCGGCCGGCACGGCCATGCGCAGCCAAGAATTGTTCTCGGAACCGGAGCCTTTGGGAATCATCTCGATGACCAGAGATTCCTCTTCTGAAAAGTCGATGTTGATCACGGGCACCCCGCGCCCCGTCGACGTCTGCTCGTTGACGCGCGTCACCGGGTGGACGATCGACGAGCGGAACGAGTATTCCTTCGTCGAGCGCGCGCAGCCGCGCCGGATGGCTTCCTTGAGGCCGGCGCCGTCGACTTCGACGCCGCGGCCGATGCGCACGTTGTAGATCGGGATGCCGGTGTCCTGGCAGAGGAGGTTGTCGTTCTGCTCGGCGACGGCGATGTTGCGGATCATGGTGCCGAGCACGCGCTGCGCGCCCGCGTCAGTCTCGCGCTTCGCCAGGCGGTCGAAGCCCTGCTTGATATCCGGCGGCAGGATCTTCAGCGCCCGGATGTAGAGCTCCTTCGCCGCCTCCTCGACCTGGCGCAGATCGACTCTCACTTGACGCGGATCTGGCGTTCCCTCACCACGCGCGCCCAGAGCAGCGTTTCCTCTTTCATCGCGCGGCCCATCTCCTCTGGCGTGTTGCCGACCGGCGAGAGGCCCTGCACGTAGAGGCGCGCCTTGAGGTCGGTCGCCTCGAGCGCCTTCTTCGTGTCGTGGTAAATCTTTTGCACGATCTCGTTCGGCGTGCCGGTCGGCGCCACCAGGCCGAACCAGCCCTGGTTCTCGAATCCCGGCACGGTGTTCGCGATCGGCGGCACGCCCGGCAGCTGCGGCGTCTCGGTCTTGCTGGTGACGCCCAGCGCGCGCAGCCGGCCGCCCTGGATATGGCCGATCGACGCCGCGAGATTGCCGACGAAGAACTGCGTCTCGCCGCCGATCAGCCCGGCGAGGCCCGGTCCTTCGCCCTTGTAGGGCACCGCGATCGCGTCGATCTTCGCCTGCCAGACGAAGTTCTCGGCGGCGAGGTGGGTCTGCGAGCCGATGCCGGCGTGGCCGAAGGTGAGCTTGGCGGGATTCGCGCGCGCGGCGTCGATCAGGTCCTTGACGCTCTTGTAGGGCGAGTTCGCCGGCACCGTCAGGACCTGCGGCCCGGTGACCACGTTCGTGATCGGCACGAAATCCTTCTCGGGGTCGTAGTTCAGCTTCTCGTAGATATGCTGGTTGGCGGTAACGACCGATCCGGACGGGAAGAAAAGCGTGTAGCCGTCGGGCGCCGAGCGCGCGGCCTCGGCGGCGCCGACGCCGCCGCCCGCGCCGCCGCGGTTCTCGATGATCACCTGCTGGCCCCAGATGCCGCTCAGCTTCTCGCCGAGCAGCCGCGCCGAGATGTCGGTCGCGCCGCCCGGCGGAAACGGCACGATGAAGCGCACCGGCTTCTGCGGCCAGGACTGCGCCGCCGCGCTGGAGACCACGCAGGCGAGAAGCAAGCCGACAAGTTTTTTCATGATTTTGATTCTACAGCGCCAGTGCGAGCGCCAGACCGACGGCCAGCGTCGCCGCGGCCGCGACGGCGGCGAGGCTCTTCTGCCATTCGTGCCAGTCGAGGAACTCGATCGCCAGCACGCGCAGCCCGCCGCCAAGATGGGCGGCAAGCGCCACGACGATCCCCCACTCGCCGAGCTTCACCAGCGGCTGCTGGGTCCAGACGAGGAAAGAGTCGAGTTGCAGCGCGTTGCCGAGCGCCCAGAAATGCAGCGGCAGGAAAAGCGCGAGCGCCACGCCCGAGACGCGATGCACGTGCGCCGCCCAGCGGCTCATGCGAACACTCCGATCACGGCGCCCAGACCGAGCCAGAGGAGCGTGTAGGCGAAAAAGACCAGAAACACTTCGCGCGAGATGCCGCGCCACTTCAGCCATTCGCCGAGCACGGGCCGCAGTCCGATGGGTGCGTGGATCGCGGCAGCGATGACGAATACCGAATAGAACCCGAGCCACGCCGCGTTGCCGCGCGTGCGGCCGAGAATTTCGGCGGCGGTGAGCCCGCCCTGCACCGCGTAGATGATGGTCGCGAGATGCACGACGACGCAAACCGCGAGGATCGCCGCGGTGACGCGCTGCGCCAGCCAGAGCGCGGTTTGCGTCAAAGCTTGCCCTTCAGCGCGGCTTTCGCGGTCGCGCGCTTGAGGCCCGCGATCGCCGCGGTGGGCGAGAGGTGCTTGGGGCAGCGCTCCGTGCAGTCCATGTGCGTATGGCAGGCGTGGCAGCCGGCATCGCCCGCAACCGCCCGCAACCGGTCGGGCACATCGACGCTTCTTTCGTCCTTGACCAGCGTCCAGGCGCGGTTCAGCGCCGCCGGCCCGAGATAGGCCGGATTCGCCGCCACGACGTTGCAGGCGCTGTAGCAAACAGCGCAGCCGATGCATTCGATTCCGGCGTCGACCGCCTTGCGGTCTTGCGAAGCGGGAATCACTTTCTCGAAATCGTCTCGCCGCGATTTCGCGCCCTGAAACTGGCCGCGGGCGAGCGCCCATTTGTCGAAGAACTGGCTCATGTCGGTGACCAGATCCCGGATCACGGGCAGGTTCTTCAAGGGCCCGATCTGCAGGCCGTCGGCGCGCGCGACCTTGTCGACGTGCGTCCTGCAGGTCCAGCACGGCACGCCGTTGACCGTCATCGCGCAGGAGCCGCACATGCCGACGCGGCAGGCAAAACGGTAGGCGAGGGTCGGATCGAGCTTGCGCTGGATGTAGGTGACGACATCCAGCACCGTCTGGCTCGGCTGCCGCGGGACCTCGAACTCCTGGAGCGAATTTCCCCTCTGGACGAGGACCTTCACGCGCTCTCGTAGAGACGCGTGAGGACGAACTCGCGATGGCCGAGCGCCTCGGCGGCGGTCAGGCGGCCGTTGGCGGTGCGGAACATGCACTCGAGCAGCTTGTCGCCGGCCTGGTCGGGGCTCATTTCCTTCCTCAGCAGGCCGGAGACGTCGACGTCGATGTGCTCCGACATCGTCCGCACGGTGCGCGGATTCGCGCACAGCTTGATGACGGGCAGGATCGGGTTGCCGATCACGTTGCCCTGCCCGGTCGGAAAGAAGTGCACGGCGTAGCCGGCCGCCGCGCACAGCGTCACCATCTCCGCCGCCGCCGAGGAGGAATCCATGAACCACAGCCCCGGGCCGGTCGGCGTCTCGGCCTTGTCGAGCACACCGTCGACCTTGCACTGGCGGCCGATCTTCTGGATGTTTCCGAGCGCCTTCTCCTCGATCGTCGTCAGGCCGCCGGCGATGTTGCCCTTGGTCGGCTGCGAGTCCGTGAGGTCGCTGGTCTTGTGCCGGTTGATGACTTCCTGGTAGCGGTCGAAGACAAACTGGAACTTCTTGCGCACCTCGTCGTTGGCGCATCGCGCGGCGACGAGATGCTCGCCGCCCGTCAGCTCGGTGGTTTCGCCGAACACCATGGTCACGCCGTGCGGATACATCTTGTCGAAGGCGTTGCCGACGGTGGGATTGGCCCCGCAGCCAGACGTAGTGTCGGACTCGCCGCACTTGGTCGACACCCAGAGGTCCTTGAGCGGCCGCTCCTCGCGGCGCAACTCGCTCGCCATCTGCAGGAATTCCCGCGCCGCGCGCGAGGCGCGCATGATGGTGTCGTGGTCGCCGTGCAGCTCGATGCCGAAGCCGACCACCGGCTTGCCGGTCTTCTTGATCCCCTCGACGACGCGCGACGTCCACTGCTCCTCGATGCCGATCACGACCACGGCGGCGACGTTCGGGTTCGAGCCGGTGCCGATCAGGGTGCGGAAGTGCAGCTCGAGGTCGGCGCCGAATTGCAGCCGGCCATAGGGATGCGGCAGGGCCAGCGTGCCCTTGATGTTGTTCTCCACCGCCTGCGCGGCGGCGTTGGAGAGATCGTCGACCGGCAGGATGATGACGTGATTGCGCACGCCGACCCGGCCGTTCTCGCGCTTGTAACCCCAGAAGCTGCTTTTCGAGAGATTCACCATCTTTTGGTCTTCACGTTGTGTACATGCAAGTGCTCGCCCTTGCCGATGGGCTTCACCACCTTGCCGATGTCGACGCCGTACTTGATCACCGTGTCGCCGACCTTGTAATCCTTGAGCGCGAGCTTGTGGCCGATCGGGATGTCGCTCTTCGCCGTAACCGCGACGTCTTTGTCGTCCTCCATGATCCAGCCTGTGAGCGGCTGGCCGGCCTTGATGCCCTCCACGACGACGACGCCGACGCCGTCGCCTTCTTCGTGAACCACGAAATGGATCATGGGCGTTATTCTATTCATATGATCGACCGTCGCCGCTTCCTGCAATGCCTCGTCTCGCTGGGTTTGGTGGCGACGCGGCCGGTGCGCGCGCAGTTGAACGAGAAACCGAGATTCCTGAAAAACCCTTTCAGCCTTGGTGTCGCGTCCGGTTATCCGCAGCCCGCGGGCTTCACGCTCTGGACGCGCCTCGCGCCGCTGCCCGAGGTGCCGGGCGGCGGCATGGCGCCGGAAATCGTCCCGGTTCTGTGGGAAGTGGCGCACGACGAAGCGTTCAAGGACGTCGTCGCCTCGGGTACGGCCTACGCGACGCCCGAATGGGGACACTCGGTGCACGTCGAGGTGACCGGGCTGCAGGGCAATCGCCCCTACTGGTATCGCTTCGCGGCTGGCGACGCCCGCACGATTCCGGCGCGCACCCGTACCGCGCCGGGCCTGCAGGCGCGGCCGACGCGGCTGCGGTTCGCTCTCGCTTCCTGCCAGCACTACGAGCAGGGCTACTTCAATGCCTACCGGCACATGGCCGCCGACCAGCTCGATCTGGTGCTGCACGTCGGCGACTACATCTACGAAAGCTCGTGGGGACGCGACCTCGTCAGGAAGCACAACATTCCCGAGCCGATGACGCTCGAGGATTACCGGACGCGCTACGCGCAGTACAAGACCGACGCCGATCTGCAGGCGGCGCACGCGGCCTGCCCGTGGCTCGTCACCTGGGACGATCACGACGTCGAGAACGACTACGCCGACGATCGCTCCGAGAACAATGACCCGCGCGAGTGGTTCCTCGCCCGGCGGGCCGCCGCCTACAAGGCCTGGTACGAGCACATGCCGGCGCCGCGCGAGATGGTGCCGCATGGTCCTTACGCGCGCATCTACACGCGCTCGAGCTTCGGCAACCTCGCCAACTTCTTCGTCCTCGACGACCGGCAGTTCCGCTCGCACCAGGTCTGCCCGCGCCCCGGACGCGGCGGCTCGACCACGGTCGACGTCGCCGAGTGCGCCGACCTTGCCGATCCGAAGCGCACCATGCTCGGCGCCGCGCAGGAGCAGTGGCTGGAAGCACAGCTCGCCGCGTCGCGAGCACGCTGGAACTTCGTCGTGCAGCAGACGCCGATGGCGCAGTTCGACCAGAAGCCCGGGCCCGGCCGCTCGGCCTGGACCGACGGCTGGGACGGCTATCCGCTGGCTCGGAGGAAAATCCTCAACGGGTTGTTTGAAAGAAAAACAAGCAACCCGGTCGTGCTCGGCGGCGACGTGCACTCCTTCAACGTCAACCAGCTCAAGCTCGACTTCGACGATCCCGCCTCGCCGGTGGTGGCGAGCGAGTTCGTCGGCACCTCGATCACCTCGCAGGCCTGGGCGCAGGAGCGCCTCGCACCGCTGCTCGCCGACAATCCGCACATGACGTTCACCGACAGCCGCTTCCGCGGCTACGCGCGCTTCGATCTCTCGCGCGAGCGCCTCGGCGCCGACCTGCGGGCGATGGAATCGGTGCAGAAGCGCGAAGCGGCGTGCAGCACGCTCGCCTCCTTCATCGTCGAGGACGGCAAGCCCGGCGCGGTCAGGAACTCGACCTAGGCGGCCGTCGCTTTTCTCAGCCGGTCGAGGACCGCTTCCCAGCCCGGCTCGGCCGGCGGCGCTTCGATGAGGATCGCCTCGCACTTGGCACTGTCGAGCTCGCGCAGCGCCGCGTAGAGCTTCTGCGCATACGCCGCGGGCTCGCGGGGCATGCGCAACCAGAAATCGACCCGCTCGTCGGGCCGCGAAAAGGCGAGCACCGCCGCCGTCGCCTTCAACTTCGAGATTTCCTTGTCGAGGTCTTGCGTCGGCACCAGACGCGCCGGCGTCCTGGGCGCGTAGTGCTTTTCCATGCCGCCGGAATGGCGGGGAGAAGTTTCCGCCTTGCCCAAGGAAACAATTTTCTGCAGGTCCTCTTTCGAAATCTTCCCTGGACGCAGCAGCACGGCAGCGCCGCTGGAAAGGTCGACGATGGTCGACTCGATGCCGACTTCGCTCGCTCCTCCTTCCAACACCAGGTCGACGTCGCCGCCGAGGTCCTCATGCACGTGCGCGGCTGTCGTCGGCGAAACGCGACCGAAGCGGTTGGCCGAGGGTGCGGCGATCGGCTTGCAGAATTCCTTCAGCAACTCTCTAGCTAGAGGATGCGAAGGGACTCGTACACCAACGGACGATTGCCCTCCCGTGACGAAATCGCGCGCTTTTTCGTTCCGCTTGAGAATCAGGGTCAGAGGGCCGGGCCAGAATCTTTGCGCCAGCTTGCGAGCGCTTTCGGGAATTTCCTTCCCCCACTCGAAAGCTTTCTCGGCGGAAGAAAAGTGCACGATCACCGGATGGTCGGCCGGGCGACCTTTCACGGCGTACAGGCGGGCAATGGCCTTCTCGCTGGACGCGTCGGCGCCCAGGCCGTAGACCGTTTCGGTGGGGAAAGCGACCAGGCCGCCGGCGCGCAGGATGTCTGCCGCGCGGCGAACCTCCTTGCTCACAGCTTCAGCGGCGCGGCTTTCAGGACCGCTTCGGTCTGCTTGCGGCGGAACTCGTCCAGCTTCTTCGCCATTTCCTTGTCGGAAAGTGCCAGCAGCGCCACGGCAAACAATGCGGCATTCGCGGCGCCCGCCTCGCCGATCGCGAAGGTGGCGACCGGGATGCCCTTCGGCATCTGCACCGTCGAGAGCAGCGAGTCGAGCCCTTGCAGATGCTTGGAAGGCATCGGCACGCCCAGCACGGGGAGCGTGGTGTGCGCCGCGACGACACCGGCGAGGTGCGCCGCGCCGCCGGCGGCGGCGATGATCGCCTTCATGCCGTTCTTCTGCGCGCTCGAGGCCCACTCGGCCACCGCCTGCGGCGTGCGGTGCGCCGACATCGCCTTGGCTTCGTAGCGGACGCCGAACTCTTCCAGGACCTTCGCCGCCGGTTTCATGGTTTCCCAGTCGGACGCGGATCCCATCACGATGCCGATCATGCGAGCTTTCTCCCCGTCAGGCGCTCCAGCGCTTCGCGATATTTTTCCGCAGTCTTGCGGATCACCTCGGCCGGCAGCTTCGGCGCCGGCGGCGTCTTGTTCCAGTCGAGCGTCTCGAGATAGTCGCGCACGTATTGCTTGTCGAACGAGGGCGGTGAGGTGCCGACCTGGTAGGAGTCGGCCGGCCAGAAGCGCGAGGAGTCAGCGGTGAGCACCTCGTCGATCAACACGAGCTGGTTTTTACTATCCAAACCAAATTCAAATTTCGTGTCGGCAATGATGATTCCCTTCTTTGCCGCGTACTCACTTGCTTCCTGGTAGAGGCGGATGCTGATGTCGCGCACCTTCGTCGCCACATCCTTGCCGATCAGCTTCACCACTTCGTCGAAGGAGATGTTCTCGTCGTGGCCGGTCTCGGCCTTCGTCGCCGGCGTGAAGATCGGCTCGGGCAGCTTCTGCGCCTGCTGCAGGCCCTTCGGCAATTCGATGCCGCAGACCTTGCCGGTCTTCTGGTAATCCTTCCAGCCGGAGCCGATGATGTAGCCGCGCACCACCGCCTCGATCGGCAGCGGCTTCAGCTTCTTGACGACGACGGCGCGTCCCTCGACCTGGGCGATTTCCTCTTTCCTGACGACCGTTGCCGGATCGATGCCGGTGAGCTGATTGGGCACGACGTGCCCGAGCTTGGAGAACCAGAAGTTCGCCATCTCGTTCAGCACCTTTCCCTTGTCGGGGATCGGATCGGTGAGCACGACGTCGAAGGCGGAGAGGCGGTCGCTGGTGACGATCAACATCTTGTCGTCGCCGACCGCATAGATATCGCGAACCTTGCCCTTGCCGATCCGCTTCAAAGAATTTATTTGTGATTCAAAAAGTGCCATTCAGGCCGCCTGCTTCTCCAGTTCGGCGCGCCACTTGCCCTGCGCCGCGAGGCCGTTCATCTGCGCGCGGTGGTGGAACGCCTTCTGCGCCGCGCCGACATTTCCTGCCTGGCCTTTCCAGGCCTTGAGCGCCGGATTCTGCAGGGCGCGCGAGTACGAGAAGGTGAGCGGCCAGGGCAGGCCTTTCATCGCCGCCATCGCGTTCAGGTGCGCCGTCGCCGCCTCGTCGGCTTGGCCGCCGGAGAGGAAGACCACGCCCGGCGTCGCCGCCGGAACGGTGCGCTTCAGCACGCGGACCGTGCGCTCGGCGACTTCGTCGACGCCGGCCTGGCGCGCGTTGTTCTTGCCCGAGACGCACATGCTCGCCTTGAGGATCGTGTATTCGGGCGCGGCATTGTAGGCGGCGAGCGCGGCGTAGCAGGCGCGCAGCGTCGCTTCGTGCACTTCTTCGGAGCGCTCGGCGCTGTGGTTGCCGTCGAGCAGGACCTCGGGCTCGATGATCGGCACGATCGAAGCCTCGTGGCAGGCGGCGGCGTAGCGCGCCAGCGCATGCGCGTTGGCGTAGATGCAGGCGTGGCTGGGAATGCCCTCGCCGATGGTGATCACCGAGCGCCACTTCGCGAAGCGACATCCCAGCTTGAAATATTCGTCGAGCCGCTTGGCGAGCCCATCGAGCCCCTCGCTCACCTTCTCGCCCTGCGGCGCGAGCGCGAGGTCGGCCAGGCCCTTGTCCACCTTGATGCCGGGGATGATCCCTTTCTTTTGCAGGTACTGGGGGAACGGCGAGCCGTCGCTCGCCTTCTGGCGCGCCGTCTCATCGAAGAGGATCACGCCCGACAGGTATTGCTCGATGCCCGGCGTAGCGAAGAGGAGCTGGCGATAGGCGCGCCGGTTCTCCTCGGTGCAGTCCACCTTCACCGACTGGAAGCGCTTCTCGCACGTGCCGCTCGATTCGTCGGCAGCGAGAATGCCTTTGCCCT
>JAXDQC010000165.1:0-3438 GCA_034668045.1 Betaproteobacteria bacterium
GCGACGTCGACGCCCATCAGCTTCAGCTTGGTGCTCAGGTCGGCGCCGAGGAACTGCACATTGGTCTCGCCGGCGATGTGCCGCGCGGTCACTTCCGCCATCTGGTAGCCGGGCGCCACCAGGCCGAAGATGCGTCCCTCCCAGAGCGCGCACTCGCCAATGGCGTAGATGTCCGGATTGGAGGTGCGGCAGCGCGAGTCGATGCGGATGCCGCCGCGCTCGCCGACCACCAGGCCGGCGGCGCGCGCCAGCTCGTCGCGCGGGCGGATGCCGGCGGAGAAGACGATGATGTCGGTCTCGAGGCTGGTGCCGTCGGCGAACACCAGGCGGTTACGCCGTTCCGTTCCGGCAACGATCTCCTTGGTGCTTTTTTGCAGATGAACCGTAGCGCCGAGGGCTTCGATCTTCTTCTTCAACAGCCGCCCCGCCGAGTCGTCGAGCTGCACCGCCATCAGGCGCGAGGCGAATTCGACGATGTGGGTCTCGAGGCCGAGGTCCTTCAGCGCTTTCGCGGCCTCGAGGCCGAGCAGCCCGCCGCCGATGACGACGCCGACCTTCGAGCGCCGCGCCGCCGCGGTGATCGCCTCGAGATCCTCGATGGTGCGGTAGACGAAGCAGTCGCGCCGGTCGTGCCCCGCCACCTTCGGCACGAACGGATACGAGCCGGTGGCGATGACCAGCTTGTCGTAGGCGACCTCGCGATAGCGCGCGGAGCGCAGCACCTTGCGCACCGGGTCAATGGCGAGAACGGCGTCGTTGAGGCGCAGCGTCAGGCGCGCCTTCTCGAAGAACTCCTTCTTGCCGATGCTGAGGTCGGCTGCCGTCTTGCCCGAGAAGAAGCTCGTCAGCTGCACGCGGTCGTAGGCCGGGCGCGGCTCCTCGCAGAACGTCGTGATCTCAAAGTCTTCACCGCGGCCGGCGACCTGCTCGAGGAAGCGCTGGCCGACCATGCCGTTGCCGATCACGGCGATCTTCATGCGGCTTTTCTTTCCGCCAGGCGAGCGCGGGCAAAGCGAACGACTTCGCCGATGACGAGAATCGCCGGTCCCTGGAATCCCTGCGCGGACAGCGTGCCGAGCGTGGCAACCCGTTGCCGCTGCGTCTTCAAGGTCCCGTTTTCGATCACGCAGGCGGGGGTCTGCGCGCCCATGCCGGCCGCAAGCAACGAAGCGACGATGTGTTCGAAATTCTTCAATCCCATATAGACCACCAGCGTCGTCCCCGAACGCGCCAGCGCTTCCCAATTCGGCGCCTCGCCGTCCCTGGTATGGCCGGTGACGAAAGTGACGCCTCGAGCCGCGTCGCGATGCGTGACCGGGATGCCGAGCGCCGCGGGCACGCCAAGGCCGGCGGTGATGCCCGGGATCACCTCGACCTCGATCCCCTGGGCGATGAGCGCCTCCAGCTCTTCGCCACCGCGTCCGAAGACGAAAGGATCGCCGCCCTTCAGCCGGGCGACGGTCATTCCCTGCTTTGCATACTGGACGAGAAGCTTTTCGATGAAGGCCTGCGGCGTGGACTTGCAGCCGCCGCGCTTGCCGACCTCGATCACCTTGGCGTCGAAGCGGGCGTGCGCGAGGCAGCCGCGATTCACCAGCTCGTCGACCAGCACGACGTCGGCGCGGCCGAGCGCCCGCGCCGCCTTGAGCGTCATCAGCTCCGGATCGCCCGGTCCCGCGCCGATGAGGTACACCTTTCCCATTACGCGACTTTCAGCTTTGCCTGGTGAGCCTGCTTCTCGTACAGGAACTCGAGCACCGCCGCGCGCAGCTCCATGAAGCGCGGGTCGTGCGCGAGGGCGAGCCGCGCGCGCGGGCGCGGCAAGCTGACCTGCAGGATGTCGCCGATCGTCGCCGCCGGGCCGTTGGTCATCATCACCACGCGGTCGGAGAGCAGCACCGCCTCGTCGACGTCGTGCGTCACTATCAGGACCGTCGCGCCGGTCTTGCCGACGATGCGCATCAGCTCGTCCTGCAGCGTCGCACGCGTCAGCGCGTCGAGGGCGCCGAAGGGCTCGTCGAGCAGCAGCACCTTCGGCTCGATCGCCAGCGCGCGGGCGATGCCGACGCGCTGCTTCATGCCGCCGGAGATCTGGTGCGGGAACTTGTGCTCCGCATGCGAAAGGCCGACGAGCTCGAGCGCTTCGTGCGTACGTTCCTTCCGCCGATCCTGGAAGACCCGCTCGACCGCCAGGTGCACGTTCTGGAAGCAGGTCAGCCACGGCAGCAGCGAATGGTTCTGGAACACGACGCCGCGGTCCGGCCCAGGGCCGTCGATGTGCTTGCCGGCGAGGACGATCGTGCCCTCGCTCGGCTTGAGCAGGCCGGCGACCAGGTTGAGCAGCGTGCTCTTGCCGCAGCCCGAATGGCCGATCAGGCTGACGAACTCGCCTTTGCGGACGGCGAGATCGATGCCGTCGAGGACCAGCGAGGACGAGAACGACATGCCGACGCCCTCGACGCTGAGGAATTTCTCAGGCTGCATAGCTGAACCTCCTCGCCAGCAGCATCAGCCCCTGCTCGAGCAGGAGACCGACCACGCCGATGGTGTAGATGGCGATGATGATGTGCTCGACCTTGAGGTTGTTCCACTCGTCCCAGACCCAGAAGCCGATGCCGACGCCGCCAGTGAGCATCTCGGCGGCGACGATGACGAGCCAGGCGACGCCGATCGACAGGCGCACGCCGGTGATCATGTAAGGCAGCACCGCCGGGAAGAGGATCTTGGTGAACACCTTCCATTCCGACAGGTTCAGGACGCGCGCTACATTCAAGTAGTCCTGCGGGATCTGGCGCACGCCGACCGCGGTGTTGACGATCATCGGCCAGAGGCTGCAGACGAAGATGACGTAGATTGCCGCCGGGTTCGCCGCCTTGAAGACCAGCAGGCCGATCGGCAGCCAGGCGAGCGGCGACACCGGCTTCAGCAGCGCGATGACCGGCGCCGCCATGTCGCCGACGAAGCGCCAGCGGCCGACCATAAAGCCGAGCGGAATGCCGACCAGCGCCGCCAGGCCGAAGCCGATGCCGACGCGCTTCAGCGACATCAGCACGTTCCAGCCGATGCCCTGGTCGTTCGGCCCCTTGCTGTAGAACGGATCGGCGAAGATCTTCGCCGCCGCCTTGCCGACCGCGATCGGATCGGGCACGCGCCCACCGAACTTCGAGACCAGCGTCCACGCGAGCACGAATACGCCGAGGCCGGCGAGCCAACCGAGGCCGGTGACTACCCACTCGGGCGGCTGCGCGCGATGCGCGCGCGCCGGCACCGGGATCTCCCGCCGCGCCGCGGGATGCGGCGGGCTGGTCGGCGGAATCACTTTCCTCAGGGCGACGGCCCCCATCTACGCCACCTTGATCTTGAAGCCGCCGGCGTACTGCTTGGCGTTCCTCGCGTCCCACGTCACGCCATCCATCAATTTCGCGGTCCGCATCGGAT
>JAXDQC010000166.1:0-29367 GCA_034668045.1 Betaproteobacteria bacterium
CAGGGCTGGCTGCGAGCGTCGCATCGCAAGCTCGACCCGAAGAAGAGCCTGCCGTACCGGCCCTGGCATACGCACGATCAGCTGCAGAAGCTGAAGCCGAACGAAGTGGTCGAGCTCGACATCGAGATCTGGCCGACGTGCATCGTCGTGCCGGCGGGCTGGAAGATCGCCCTGTCGGTCCGCGGCCGCGACTACGAGCACGACGACGCGGCGGCGACGCTCTCCAACATGAAGCACCCGATGAAGGGCTGCGGGCCCTTCACCCACGACGACGAAAGCGACCGGCCGCCCGCGGTGTTCGGCGGCAAGGTGGCGCTGCACTTCGACAAGAGCCCCTACGTCCTGCTGCCGATCATCCCGGAGAAATGAAATGAAGAAATTTCTATTGCTCCTTCTTCTGAGCTTTTCTGCCCATGCTCAGAACTATCCCAACAAGCCGATCCGGATCGTCATCCCGTTCCCGCCCGGGAACACCACCGACATCATGACGCGCCTGATCGCGCCGAGGATGAGCGAGCGCCTCGGCCAGCAGGTGATCGTCGAGAATCGCCCGGGCGCGAGCGGCATGCTCGGCCTCGACCATGTCGCGAAGGGGCCCGCCGACGGTTACACGATCGCCTGCGTGCAGGGCGGCAACATGGTGGTGCTGCCGCACACCAGCAAGAACATTTCCTACGACCCGCTGAAGGACTTCGCGCCGATCTCGGTCACGACGTTCAACTACCTGGCGATCGTCGCCAACCCCGAAGCGCCGTTCAAGACGATCGGCGAGATGGTGCGCTACGCGAAGGCGAATCCCGGCAAGCTGACCGTGGCGACCAACGGCGAGGGCGGCTTCCCGCACCTCGCGTTCGAGCACCTGCGCACCATGGGCGGCTTCACTTACACCCACATTCCGTACAAGGGCAGCTCGGCGATCGCCACCGACATCATGGGCGGCCAGGTGCAGGCGGGCATCGACGGGATCACCGGCATGACGCCGCACATCAAGTCGGGACGGCTGCGCATCCTCGCCACCACCAACAAGACGCGGCCGGTGCTCTGGCCGGACACGCCGGTCGCCGCCGAGGACGTGCCGGGCTACGACTCGGGCGGCTGGTTCGGCTACGCCGCGCCGGCGAAGACGCCGCGCGAGATCGTCCTCAGGCTGAACGAGGAGATCAACCGCGCCATGCGCACGCCCGACATCGTCGAGAAGCTCGAGGCGGCGGGGCTGATCATCGCCACCGAGTCGCCGGAGTTCTTCGCCAAGGTCCTGAAGAGCGACTACGACCGCTACGGCAAGCTGGTGAAGGACATCGGCTTCGTGCCGCAATGAAATACGAGCCCTTTGGCTGGCATCACTGGCCGGATCACTTCTTCCTTTCTTATCAGTTTCGCCGCGCGCTGGGAGAGACGCAGGAGGGCGGCGGCGCGGTGAGCGAATGCTTCCAGGCCGCGAGCCGCATGAAGCCCGACCTCGAGAGCTGGCATGTCGAGTGGCTGCGCGTGGCCGAGCGCAACGATGCGAGAGGCGACCAGGCCGAGAAGGCGGGGCACATCCGCACGGCGATGAACTGCTGGCTGCGCGCCGCGGACTATTACCGCTCGGCGGAGTTCTGGTTGGCGGCCGACGATCCGCGGCGGCTGAAGACCTTCGACAAGTGCGAGCGTGCCAGCCACAAGTGGCTCAAATACCTCGGCGGCGAGGTGGTGGAGATTCCCTACGAGAAGGGTGTCTCGATGCCGGCGTATTTCATCAAGCCGAAAGGTTCGGGCAAGTTCCCGGTCCTGATTTCCTTCGGCGGCCTGGACTCGTTCAAGGACGAGCTGTGGTTCATGACCGGGCGCGGCGCCGTGCAGCGGGGCATCGCGGTGCTCATGGTCGACGGGCCGGGGCAGGGCGGGACGCTACGTCGCCACAAGGTAGCGAGCCGGTTCGACTACGAGGTTCCGGTTGGCAGGTGTATCGACTATCTGCTTTCCCGGGGTGATATCGATGAAAAGCGTATTGCCGTCAGCGGCTCGAGCCTCGGCGGCTACTACTCGGCGCGCGCCGGCTCGAAGGAGCATCGCCTCGCCGCCTGCATCTCGCACGGCGCGATCTGGGACGTCGAGCAGCGCTTCCGCGACCGCGGCGAGGACCATGCCCTCGCCGGCCACATGAAATGGGTGCTCGGCGCGAAGAGCATGGCCGAGGCGATCGAGAAGGCGAAGCCCTTCAAGCTCGAAGGCGTGCTGAACGGGATGAAGTGCCCGTACCTCGTGCTGCACGGCGGGCACGACGTGCTGGGCGTCGAGAACTCGAAGACGGTCTACGAGTACGCGAAGAAGAGCGGCGTGAAGGTGACGCTGCGCCTCACCACCGAGGAAGAGACTGGCGCCGAGCACTGCCAGCACGACAACCCGACGCTCGGCCAGGAGCTGATGATCGACTGGCTGGCCGATGTTTTTCGCATCGACCAGCGGTCTTTGGCGTTCTACTGATTTAGCGACACGACCGCGTCTTCGTAGCGCCCGAGGCCCATCGCCGCGGGGTCGAAGATCTTGTGCTCGCGGATCCACTTGAACGAATCCTCGAACACTTCCTTCGTGTAGCTCTCGAAGACGATGCGCTCGCCCGGTCCCCAGCGGCGGGTGTCCATCTGCTCGACGAAGCGCTTCGGGAACTCCTTGCGGTAGTGATGCGTGTAGAGCTCGGGCCGCAGGTCGATGTCGCGCTGCGCCTTGCGCAGCGCGCGGAAATACTTCCTCACGTCCTCGGCCTCGGGCTCGCCGTTCAGCATCGACGCCATCATGAAGGTGGTGTCGATCACCTTGCGAAAGCCGAGCTGCTCGAGGAAGTAGTAGGGGCCCGAGAAGAGCGCCGCGGCCGGTACCTTGCGGTCGATCAGCTTCTCCATCCGGCCGAAGAGGATGCCGTCGGCGAAGGAAAGCTTGATGTCCTCGGCGGGCATGTATTGCTCGAGCGCCTGGATGGTCGAATAGTGGCTGCCCGACTGGTGGCCGACCGAGATCGGCACGCCGCGCAGGTCCTCCGGGTTCCTGATCGGCGACTCGGGCGGCACGAACACCGCCGACGGCGACACCGAGTACGCGTCGGCGTACATCTTGGTGTGGCCGTTGGAAGCGGCGACGTTGACCGTCCAGTGGCAGGCGCAGCTCACGTTGCTCTCGCGCCCTTTCTCGATGTTTTGATAGGCCCCAACCTTGTCCGGGGTCGCATGGTTCTCAAAAGCATTTCTGAATTCGTAGTCGAGTCCCTCGGTCTTGAAGTAGCCCTTCTCCTCGGCGACCCACTCGTGCAGGCGGAAATGCGGCGTGATCAGAAACTTGGCCATGGTTCTCTCCTCTTCAGCAACAGACGGATGTCTTCGATTCGGCGACGCGGCGCTCGCGGATCATGCCGACGTGCGCCTCCATGAACTGCCGCGCGCCGGCGGCGTCGCGCGCTTCGATGAGCGCGACCAGCCGGCGATGCGCGTCCAGGATCTTTCGCGCCACCGCCCGGTTCAGCGTGCGGTTGCGGGTCGGCCACGAGACGTGCTGCAGCGAGATGAGCTGGTAGTGCAGCACGCGGTTGTGCGACGCCTCGGCGACGCCCAGGTGGAATTGCAGGCTCGAGCGGGTGAAGGCGTCGAGATCGTCGAGCAGCCCCTCGGCCTCGTCGACGAGTTGTCCCAAATGGAGGACTTCATCCGCGCTGGCGCGGCGCGCCGCCAGCTCGGCGGCGAGCCCCTCGATCGCGCCCTGCGCGGTCATGATTTCCTCGCGATCGATGTCGGCCAGCTCGAGCTGCACCGCCAGCGCCTCGGCGAAGAGCTGCGGGTTGCCGCGCGTGACGCGCGCGCCGCCGCCCGCGCCGCGCGAGATGTCGACGATGCCGAGCGCCTCGAGCGTGCGCAGCGCATCCCTCGCGACGATGCGGCTCACGCCGTGGCGCGCGGCGAGATCCTTCTCGGTGCCGAGGAATTCGCCGGGGCGGATGCGCCGCTCGAACAGCGCTTCGCGCACGTCGGCGACGATGCGCGAGGCGAAGGTTTCGGACCTGCCGACGAACAGTGGATGCACGGCCATAAAGATAGTATCTTTAACGGAAGCGCAAAAAACCGCAAGGGGTGGGGATTCGGACCGCGAAACCCATCGCCTGGCGACGGAAGCTTCCTGTCGCGCCCACACGACGGCGCTTGTCGGGCGGAGAGTTAGACCGCCCGGTACGGGGGTCGCGGGGGCGGCCTGAAACTTCCGGGGGATACGGTGGTGCCATGAGAATCCAGCATCAGATGGTCGACCAGGTCGAGCAGCAGCTCCAGCTGCTGTTCTCGCGCTGCCCCGAGCTTTCGGGGTTCTCCGTGCGGGGAGACGCGGAAGATCTCTTCGTCAGCGACGTGGGCATCGCGCCCCGGCTCTCCGCCGAGCAGTACGGCGAGATCTTCCAGGACATCGCCCTGACACTTTCTGAGCTTCTCGAGGAGCGGCCCGAGTGCGGCGAGCTCCTCCGCGGGCGGACTTTTGCCCGCGAGTTGCACTGAAAAAACGCAGCGACAGGCTTCCCCTGTAGTGGCCTAGGGAAATCCCCGATTCCGGGGTTTCCCCCCTCCATGTAGTGTCCGTAGTGACACGTGCATCGCGTGGAACGCTACGTGAGGGAAGCGACATGACTACCAGCAGCAAGATCCCCGAGTTCCAGATCAGCAACGCCGCCGAGGGACTGCTCGGCCGCCTGGAAGCGAGCGTCGAGGCGAAGATGAAGACGCTGTTTGCCCGCTGCCCGAGCCTGCACGGCTTCTCGGTCCAGGACCGCGGCATGCTGCCGCGCAACGTCGACAAGAACCGCATTCCGGATGCCGACCTCTTCATCACCGAGATCGGCGTCTTCCCGAAGCTCGATTCCAAGTACGACGAGATCCACGACGAAATCACGCTGACGATCTCCGATCTCGTGCACGACGAGCCGCACGCCTACGATTACCTGCGCGGCCGCACGTTCGCGCGCACGCTGCACTGAAAGCCTGAAGGGGAGTCCAAGGGGGACCCGCGCTCGCCGCCGCGGCGCTGTCAGCGTCGCGGCGGCTGGAGCGCCCTCCACCGAAAAATGGGCTATCGCATCGACTACCACGCCAGCGGCGCAGTCCTCAGCGCCGTCGTCTCCGGCAAATCGAAATACGCCGCGCGCATCGCGCGCGACATCGGCGCGCAGGCGCGCGAGCGCGCCGCCCGGCGGCTGCTGATCGACCTGCGCCGGCTCGACGATCGCGTCGGCAGCCTGCGCGAGCTCCTGACCGGCCGGGGCGGCCCGGCGCGCGCCGCCAACCGGCGCATCGCGGTGCTCGACGTGGTGGAGAACGACCGCTACTACGTGTTCGCCGAGATGCTGGCGCGCTCGCTCGGCTGCACGCTGCGCCACTTCGCCGACGCCTCGTCGGCGATCAGCTGGCTGTCCCGAAAAACCTAGCTCAGTAGCGGTAGACGACGACCTTGTCGGACGCCGATTCCGGCGTCCAGACTTCGCCCTTGCGGCCGTGGATCTGCCGCACGTTCGCGTTGCGGCTCGAGGAGCGGAAGCTCTCGAATCTCTCCGTCGCCGGATCGAAGCGCAGCATCGCCTGCGCGCTCCAGTCCGAGGCCCAGACCTTGTCGGTCTCGTCGACATACACGGCGTAGATGTGCGGATCGTCGCCCGGCGCGCGCCACGCGCTCCATTTGCCGGTCGCGGGCTCGTAGCGCGAGAGATTGCCCGAGTTCCATTCCGAGACCCAGATATTGCCCTTCGAGTCCGACCAGACGCGGCGCGCGCCTTGCCGCGGCGTGGGCGGCTCGATCACCGTGGCTTTGCCGGTTATCGAGTCCAGTTTTGCGATATGCGATCCCGCGAGAGAGGCGTAGTACACCGTCCCATCGGGCGTGACGTGGATGCCGTAGGTACCGCGCCCGCGCGGCGACTCGAACACTTCCATCTTGCCGCTGCGAGGGTCGAGGCGCCCGTAGATGCCGCTCTGGCCGGTAAACCAGTGCACGCCCTTCTTGTCGAAGATCGCCGTGTTGAGGTTGGTGTAGCCGCTGTCGGCAGGTAGCGGCCAGCGCTTCACCGCCCGCGTCTTCGGGTCGACGCGCACGATCGCGTTCTGGCCGCCGTCGGCAAGCCAGGGCGCGCCATCCGCCGCCGCAGTGACGCCGTGCGGCGAAGAGCCAGCGCCGAGCTTCACGAACTCGACCTTGCCGCTCTTCGGGTCGAGGATGCCAAGGTTGCCGCTGCGTTGCGCCGAGATCCAGATCGGTCCGCCAGGGTGCGGGTCCGCCCAGACATCGTGCAAGCCGTGTCCCGAGGGGACCGGGTATTCCTGCACACGCACTTGCGCGCCGGCGGTCGCAGCGAACGCGCAGAGTAAGAAGGTCAGTGTTTTCAGCATAGGTGTTGTACATTCTGGCGCAAATGGATCTCACGCTCCAGGTCGGCAAATACGAGGTGCAGAAGCACCTCGGCAAGGGCGCGACCGGCACCGTCTACCTCGCGAAAGACACGTTCACCGGCAAGGAGGTGGCGCTGAAGACGATCGAGCCCGAGGTGTTCCGCGACCCCGAGTTCGGCACGGTCTACCGCTCGCAATTCCTCAACGAGGCCTCGCTCGCCGGCAAGCTGCGCCATCCGCACATCGTCTCGATCCTCGACGCGGTGGTGAGCGAGGACTCCGGCCACATCGCCATGGAGCTCGTCATGGGCGGCGACCTGTCGAAGCACGTCGTCTCCGGCAAGCTGCTGCCGATCGCCGACGTGCTGCAGATCGGCTTCAAGTGCTGCGGCGCACTCGAATACGCCGCTACCCAGGGGATCGTCCACCGCGACATCAAGCCGGCGAACATCATGATCGCCGAGGGCACCGAGGTGAAGATCGCCGACTTCGGCGCCGCGTTCCTGAAAAAGAGCCAGGTGGTGCAGACCGCGGCGATGGGCTCGCCCTACTACATGTCGCCGGAGCAGATCCAGGGCAAGGAAGTCAGCTTCCACAGCGACATGTACTCGCTCGGCGTGGTGCTCTTCGAGCTGCTCACCGGCGGGCGGCCGTTCGGCGCCGAGAACATCGAGGCGCTGATGCAGAAGATCATCCAGCAGGATCCGGCGCCGCCCTCGAGCCTGCGCGCCGACCTGCCGAAGCAGCTCGATTCGCTGGTGCTGCGCGCGCTGAAGAAGGATCCGAAGCAGCGCTACGCCACCTGGGCCGAATTCGCGCTCGAGATTACGAAGATCGGGCCGCTGGTACTGCCGGCGGGCGCGATCCCCGACAGCGAGAAATACGTGATGCTGAAGAGCGTGCCGATGCTCTCGACGCTTGCCGACTCCGAGCTCTGGGAGCTCGCCCGCGCCGGTCGCTGGACACGCATGGAGAAGGGCAAGAAGATCGTCAAGGAGAAGGACAAGGGCACCAGCTTCTTCTTCCTCGCCAAGGGCGAGGCCAAGGTCACCAAGGGCCCGCGCCTGCTCAACATGGTGAGCGGCACCGAGTTCTTCGGCGAGATGGCCTGGATCGCCGGCGGCGAGGCGCGCCACGCCACCGTCGAATCGCACACCGATGTCCTGCTCGCCGAGTTCGAGCCGGTCGCGCTCGACAGGATGAGCCTCGGCGCGCAGCTGCAGCTCACCCGCGCGCTCGTGCGCAACGTCGCCGACCGCCTCGAGCTCGCCAACACGCGCCTCTCGCGCTGATGGGCATGCAGGGCAAGCGGGTCGCGGTGCTCGAAAGCCGCTTGGGGCGCGAGCTCGCCGACCTGGTCGCCGGCCGCGGCGGCGAGCCCTTCCATGCGCCGGCGCTCGCCGAGCTGCCCGACCTCGACAGCGCGGCGATCGCCGCCCTCGTCGGCTCGCTCGAGGCGCGGCCGGCGAAGCTCTTCGTCTTCCAGACCGGCGTCGGCACGCGGGCGCTGTTCGCGGCGACCGATTCCCTTTCTCTCAGCGAGAAACTCAATTCCCTTCTGAAAAGCATGACCGTCGCCGTCCGCGGCCCCAAGCCGACCGGCGCGTTGCGCCAGCGCGGCGTGCACATCGACCGCAGCGCCGCGGACCCGTATACGACCCATGAGCTGCTCGAATGCATCAAGGACCTGGCGTTGAAGGGCGAGCGCGTCATCGTGCAGCGCTACGGCAGCGCCAACCGCGAGCTCGACGCCGCGCTCGAGGCGCGCGGCGCCGAGGTGCTCGAGATCCCGACTTATCGCTGGTCGCTGCCGCAGGACACCGCGTTGCTCGCCGAGCTGGTCGGCCGGCTCGAGCGCGGCGAGATGGACGCGGTGCTGTTCACGAATGCGGAACAGGTGCGCAACCTGTTCCTGGTTTCGCAGAAAATGAACAAAGACGTAAAGGACGCGCTCAACCGCATACTGGTCGCGTCCATCGGTCCCGTCGCGTCGGCGGCATTGCGCGAAGCGGGCGTGAAGGTCGGCGTCGAGGCGAGCCCGCCGAAGCTCGGCGCGCTGCTGTCAGCGGTGGAGGGAGCGCTATGAGGTTCGTGTTTCTCCTGCTGTTCGCCGCGCAGGCGTTCGCGCAGTCCTATCCGAACAAGCCCGTGCGCCTGGTCGTCGGCTTCGCGCCCGGCGGCGCCGCCGACTACGTTGCGCGCGCCTTCCAGGAGCCGCTTGGGCGCTCGCTCGGGCAGCCGATCGTGGTCGACAACCGCCCGGGCGCGGGCTCGAGCATCGCCGCCGAGTTCGTCGCGAAGAGCCCGGCGGACGGCTACACGTTCCTCATCGCCAGCCCATCGAGCATCCTGGTCAATCCATTGCTTTCGCCGAAAGCGGGATTCGAGCCGATGAAGAACCTGACGCCGGTGAGCAAGGTGAGTTCCTCGCCGCTGCTGCTCGCGGTGAATCCGGGCCTTGCCGTCGGCAATGTGCGCGAGCTGATCGCGTACCTGAAGAAGAATCCCGGCAAGGTGAACTTCGCGACCTCCGGCAACGGCTCGGCGCCGCACCTCTCGGCGGTGCTGTTCATGCGCCTCGCCGGCGTCGAGATGGTGCACATTCCGTACAAGGGCGGCGCGCCATCGGTGCAGTCGGTGCTTGCCGGCGACACGCAGCTCGCGTTCGCGACGCCGCCTTCGGTGCTGCAGCTCGTGAAGGATGGCAGGCTGCGGGCGCTCGCGGTCACCAGCCGCAATGCGACGCCGCTCGTGCCCGGCGTACCCGGGATGGCGGAAGCCGGCTTGCCAGACTATGAGATCTCGTTCTGGTACGGCTTCTTCGTGCCCGCAGGGACGCCGCCAGAAGCGGTGAAGAAGCTCTACGCCGCGACCGAGCGGGCGCTCAAGGAGCCGGAGATCGCGAGGATCCTCGCGCGCGAGGGCACCGAAACCGCCGGCTCATCCTCGCCAGGGGATTTCGGCGCGTTTCTCAACGAGGACGCGAAGCTGTGGGCCCGACTCGTGAAAGAGTCGGGCGCCAAAGCTGACTAGAGGCGCTTCCCCAGAACCGTATCCAGATTGCCGCCGGTCTTCATGCAGGTGCTGAAGAGCTCCTCGGCGAATCGCTGGCCGGTGCCGCCGGCCGCGGCGCTGGCCGGGCTGTAAGCGGCCTCGAGGATCTCCTTCATCATCTCCCTCGCCCGCTCGGAGTCCGCGACGTCGTAGATACGCGCCATGATCTGGCTCGCCTTCGGACGCTGCACGTCCTCCTTCGCGAGGGAGTGCGCGACCACTGCCATGTCCGCGGCGATGCCGCATTCGACCGCGCTTTCCGCGCGGGGCGCCGCTTGCGCGCCCGTGATGAACAGCACCGCGCCGAGCGCGGCGATCGCCGTCTTCATGGCTTACTTCGAGATGCCGCCGCGGGGCGCTTCACCCGCCGGGTTCGGGCCGCTGGAGGTTCCCGCCGGCCCGCTCGAGCCGCCCATGCCGCCGGTGGAGCCGCCCATGCCGGTCGAGGAGCCGCCCATGGTGCCGCTGCCGGTGGTGCCGGTCGCGCCGCGGCCGCCGTCCATGCTGCGTATTTCGCTGCGCGAGATCTTGCCGTCGTTGTCCTTGTCGAGCTCGGCGAAGCGGCCCTGAAGCTCGGTCGCATCGCGCGCTTCGTCGCGGGAAATGAAGCCGTCCTGGTTCTTGTCCAGGCGATCGAACAGCGCCGCCGAGCCGGTCGTGCGCCCGGTCGCCGAAGTGCCGGTCCCCGGCGCGCCCTTCGCCGACTGGTCCTCGATGCTGCCCGGCGACGCCCGCGTTCCGGGAGGCGTCCGGCCCTCCTGCGGCTGGCTGGTCGCGGCCTGGGCGAGCGCCAGGCAGGGAAATGCGCTGGCAACGGCTACTGCAATCAATGTCTTCAGTTTCATCACGATCTCCACGGAAAAGGGAATGGAAGGTCCACTGGCATCGCCAGTTCGCATTTCCGCAGCAAGGCGCGTGCCGTAGCCCGGCCGGCTTCGGTTACGATGCCCTTCCCGTAGCCATTGGAGTGCGCGCATGAAAACCATCCTCCGCGCTGCAATCGCCATTCTTCTCATGGGCTCGTCGGCCGCCTGGGCGCAGCACCCGGCGAGCGCGTCGAACATGACCCTGCTCAGCCACCAGGACCTGCAGGGGCGCAGCGCCTACCAGCCGCTGGTGCGCGAGAACAAAGGCCGCTGGATCGCCTACATCGGCCACCACGGCGGCGTCTCGGCCAACGGCCTGACCGGCCGGATCGAGGACAACGGCACTTCGATCGTCGATGTCACCGATCCCCGCCGGCCGCGCTACCTCGCGCACATCCCGGGCGAGCCGGGCATGGGCGAGAGCGGCGGCGCTCAGATGGTGCGCGTCTGCAACGGCTCCGAGCTGCCCAAGGGCGACCCGAACAAGGTCTACCTGCTGCGCACCTTCGGCAACCTCGCGCACGAGGTCTGGGACGTCACCGCGCCGGAGAAGCCTTCGCGCATCGTCGTTGTGGTCGACAAGCTGAAGGGCACGCACAAGAACTGGTGGGAATGCGACAGCGGCATCGCCTACCTGGTCTCGGGCCTGCCGGACTGGCGCACGCGCCGCATGACGCAGGTGTTCGACCTCTCCGATCCGGCGCAGCCGAAGTTCATCCGCAATTTCGGCCTCGCCGGGCAGGAGCCGGGCGCGACCGGGCCGGTGCCCACCGAGCTGCACGGGCCGATTTCGACCGGGCCGAAAGGCAACCGCGTCTACTTCGGCTACGGCACCAACAAAGGCGGCGTGATGCAGATCGTCGACCGCGCCAAGCTGCTCGCCGGGCCGCACGAGCCCACCGCGGCCAACCTGCGGGCGCCGGAAGTCGGCCGCTTCAACCTGTCGGGGATGAACGGCGCGCATACCGCGCTGCCGGTGCTCGGCATGGAGCTGCCCGAGTTCGCCAAAGACAAGGGCGCGGCGCGCGACTTCGTCTTCGTCGTCAATGAATCGCTGGCGAACGAGTGCACCGAGCCGCGCCAGCGGGTGTTCGTGGTCGACGTTACCGAGGAGAAGATCCCGGTCGGCGTCGGCACCTTCAACGTGCCGGAGAAGCCGGGCGATTTCTGCGCGCGCGGCGGGCGCTTCGGCTCGCATTCGTCGAACGAGAACCAGCCGCCGATGTACGCCAAGCGCATCCTCTTCGTCGCCTGGTTCAATGCCGGCGTGCGCGCGGTCAACATCAGCGATCCGTTCAACCCGCGCGAGGTCGGCTACTACATCCCCGCGACCACCGACAAGACCGACAAGCGCTGCATCAAGGCGGCGAACGGCGAGGCTTGCAAGATCGCCATCCAGACCAACAACGTCGACGTCGACGACCGCGGCTACATCTACATCGTCGACCGCGCCAACACCGGGATGCACGTCCTGGAACTGAACCGGTAGCGCTTGGATCTCGGCATCACCGGCAAGACCGCGCTCGTCACCGGTGCGAGCATCGGCATCGGCCGCGGCATCGCCGCCGCCCTCGCGCGCGAGGGCGTGAAGCTCGCCGTCGTCGCCCGCCGCCGCAACCTGCTCGAGGAGCTGGAAAGAGAGCTGAAGACGAAGCTCGTCGTCATCGAGCAGGACTTTCTCCAGGAAGGCGCTGCGGAGAAAATCTCGGAACAGGCGCTGAGCGGTCTCGGCTCGGTGGAGATCCTGATCAACAACGCCGGCGGCAGCCGCCGCTTCACGCTGCAATCCAACGATGCGCAGTGGGAAGAAGCGCTGACGCTCAACTTCACCCGCCAGCGCCAGCTCGCCCATAAGCTCCTGCCGCAGATGATCGGCCGCAAGTGGGGCCGCATCATCAACATCACCGGCAAGTCCGAGCCCGAGGGGCTGAACGGCGCCTTCGCCGCCAAGGCGGCGATGCACTCGTGGTCGAAGGGCCTTTCGCGCGAAGTGGGCAAGCACGGCATCACCGTGAACTGCGTGCCGCCGGGCCGCATCGACAGCGAGCAGATCCGGCGCAACTACTCGCCCGAGTTCCGCAAGAAGGAGAGCGAGCACGACATCCCGGTGGGCGAGTACGGCCAGCCCTCCGACATCGCCAACCTCGTCTGCTTCCTCGCCTCGCCGCTCGCGCGCTACATCACCGGTACCGTGATTCCCGTGGACGGGGGCTTGAGGAGGTACCAGTTTTGAGAATTTTCATTCTCCTGGCGCTCGTGGCGCTTCCCTGCTGGGGACAGAACTACCCCTCGAAGCCGATCCGCCTCGTCGTCCCGTTCGCGCCCGGCGGCAGCTCGACGCTGGTCGCGCGCTTCATGTCGGAAGAGATGGCGAGGGGCCTGGGCACCAGCTTCGTGATCGAGAACAAGCCGGGCGGCGGCGGCAACATTGCCATGCAGGAGGTGGCGCGCGCGGAGCCCGACGGCTACACGCTCATCATCGGCCACGTCGGCTCGCTCGCCATGAACCCGTACATGTACGAGCGGCTGCCCTACGACGTCGACAAGGATTTCGCCCCGGTGTCGCTGCTCGCGATCGTGCCGAACATCTTCGTCGTCTTCCACGAGGTGCCGGCCAAGGACCTGCGCGAGTTCGTCGCGCTGGCGAAGGCGAAGCCGGGACAGATCAATTACGGCAGCGCCGGCAACGGCTCGGCCGGCCACCTGGCGATGGAATACCTGAAGCAGGTGAGCGGCATGGAGCTGCAGCACGTGCCCTACAAGGGCACCGGGCCGAACGTCACCGACCTCATCGCCGGGCGCACGCAGGCGTCCTCCGCCGGCACGCCGCCGCTCATGCCGCACGTGAGGAGCGGCAAGCTGCGCGTCATCGCCGTGGGCACTTCGAAGCGGCTGCAATCGATCCCGGACGTGCCGACCGTCGCCGAGCAGGGCTATCCCGGCTTCGAGACCTCGCAGTGGTACGGCCTGAACGCGCCGGCGAAGACGCCCGAGCCGATCATCCGCCGCCTGGCTGAAGAAGCGGCAAAGGCGGCGAAGAGCGCCCTGGTGGCCGAGCGCTTCAAGCCCGACGACGCCGAGGCCGTCGGCTCGACGCCGCGGGAGTACGCCGCCCACATCAGGAAAGAGCAGGAGCGCTGGAGCAAGGTCGTGCGCGCGGCGAACATCAAGGCGGACTGATGTACGACGTCATCATCGTCGGCGGAGGCAACGCGGCGCTGTGCGCCGCCCTTTCCGCTTCCGAATCGAAGAAGAAGATCCTGGTCCTGGAGCGCGCACCGGAGGAGGAGTCCGGCGGCAATTCGCGCTTCACCGCCGGGCTTTTCCGCCTCGCTTACCGCGGGCCCGATGATCTAAAGCAGCTGATCCCGGATCTGTCGGCGGACGAGATCGCCAACACCGACTTCGGCACCTACACCGAAGAGCAGTTTCTCGACGACATGGCGCGCGTCACCGAGTACCGCTGCGATCCGGACCTGACCGAGCTGCTGGTCAAGAACAGCTTTTCCACCGTGAAATGGATGCGCGAGCGCGGCGTGCGCTTCACCGCCGCCTGGGGCCGCCAGGCGTTCAAGATCGGCGGCAAGTTCAAGTTCTGGGGCGGCCTGACCGTGGAAGCAGTTGGCGGCGGGCCGGGGCTGGTCGAGTCGCTGACGCAGATTGCGAAAAAGGCCGGCATCGAAATCATGTACGGCGCCCGGGCGGTCTCGCTGGTTGCCGATGACTCCGGCGTTCACGGCGTGGTCGTCAAACATCAGGGAAAAACGAAAACCTTTTCTTCCACGGCCGTGGTCCTCGCGGCCGGCGGCTTCCAGGCGAACACCGAATGGCGCACGCGCTACATGGGCCCCGGCTGGGAGCTCGCCAAGGTGCGGGGCACGCGCTTCAACACCGGCGACGCGATCCGCATGGCGCTCGACATCGGCGCTGCCGCGCACGGCAACTGGTCGGGCTGCCACGCCGTCGCCTGGGACAGGAACGCCCCCGAGACGGGCGACCTCGCGGTCGGCGACGGCTTCCAGAAGCATTCCTACCCGTGGGGCGTCTACATCAATGCCGACGGCCGGCGCTTCGTCGACGAGGGCGCGGACTTCCGCAACTACACCTACGCCAAGTACGGCCGCGTCATCCTGCAGCAGCCGAAGCAGTTCGCCTGGCAGATCTTCGACGGCAAGGTGAAGCAGCAGCTGCGCGACGAGTACCGCATCAAGCAGGTCACCAGAGTGACTGGAAACACGCTCGAGGAGCTCGTCTCGAAACTCGACGATACCGACCAGGAAACAGCGCTGAAGGAGCTGAAGGAATACAACGCCGCCGTTCAGACCGACATTCCCTTCAATCCCAACGTCAAGGATGGAAGGGGTACCAAGAATCTAAGAATAAACAAGACCAACTGGGCGAACACGCTCGACACGCCGCCTTTCGAGGCCTACGCGGTGACTTGCGGCATCACGTTCAGCTTCGGCGGCCTGAAGATCGCCAACGACGGGCAGGTCATCAACTCCGACGGCGAGCCGATCCGCGGCCTCTATGCCGCGGGCGAGCTGGTCGGCGGGATCTTCTGGTTCAACTATCCGGGCGGCTCGGGCCTCACCAACGGCGCCGTGTTCGGGCGCATCGCCGGCAAGTCGGCCGCTACTCGATAACCCGGTCGGCGCGCGCGAGCAGCGACTGGGGCATGTTTATTCCCAGCGCTTTTGCGGTCGCCAGGTTGATCGTCAGCCCGATTTTCGTCACTTGCTCTATGGAGATGCTGTTCGCATCGCCGCCCTTGAGCAGCTTGTCGACGAATACGGCCAGTCTCTTGAAGTTCTCGGCGATCGCCGGCCCGTAGCTGACCAACCCGCCGGCTTCGACAAACTCGGTCCAGCCGTACATGCACGGCATCTTCGCCGTCGCCGCCAGCTCCGCGATCTCCTTGCGGCGCGCGAGCGTCAGCGAATCGGGAAATACGAGGATCGCCTCGGCATTGCTCGCCCGCATCGCCGCGAACGCGGGGGCGATCTCCTGCGGCGCGCGCACAAGGTAACGCGTCACGACCGCGCCGAAGCGGCGCGCCGTATCCTCCGTGACGCGATACTCGAGCAGCTCGCCCGCGTGCTCCGGGTTCGACAGCAGGGCGATGCGGCTGGCTTTGGGCAGCAACTCCTTCAGGATTTCCACGCGTTTGGCGCAAAGCTCCATCGCCATGAACGTGATGCCGGTCATGTTGCGTCCCGGCTTTGCCAAGCTGTCGGCGAAGCCGGCGACGACCGGGTCGCCGCTGAAGGCGAACACGACTGGAACGCGCGCGCTGATGGCTTTCGCAAAGTTCGCCGAGGGACCCCGCGTCACGAGCACATCGATTCTCTCCGCGGCCAGTTCCTCGACGAGCTGCGGCAGGCGCGTGAAATCGCCATTGGCGTAACGCGCAGCCACTACATACGAGCTTCCTTCGGCGTAACCCAGCTCGCGCAGACCCTCGCGCAGCAGGCCGAGCGCTGGGTCGGGCTCGGCGAGGTAAGAGAGCCAGCCGAGCCGCGCCGGACGATTGCGTTGCGCTCGCGCGAGCAGGGGGGCGAACGCCATCGACGCGGCAAGGACGGCAAGACTGCGGCGCTGGCTGTTCACACCGGAAGTCTATCTCTTCGGCCCGACCTGGAACGTCAGTGCCGTGCGGGCGGCGGGTTCTTGTAGTCTGTAGTCGCCTGCGAATCGGCTTATAGATTGCGGGCATCTCGGTTCGGTCAAGACGGCTGAGCCGCGCAGCGACGGCTGCGAGGAGTGCCTCAAGCTGGGCGATCCCTGGCTGCACCTGAGGCTGTGCCGCGCCTGCGGCCACGTCGGCTGCTGCGACGATTCCAAGAACAAGCACGCGACGAAGCACTATCGCGCGACCAGGCACCCGATCATCACTTCGCTCGAGCCCGGCGAAACCTGGAGCTGGTGCTACGTCGACGAAGTGGCGATGGAGCTGAATGGCTGAGGTGCTGCATTCGCCGACGCTCGACGCGCGCAGATGTTCCCGGCGCTCGACGCCACGGAGATGGAGGTGGCCCGTCGTGGCTGCACTGCAGCATCGAAAATTGTCGACAGTATGCAGCCGACAGTCATACGATCACGGGGATGGACAACCCCGTGCTCAGGCTTGTGCGCCCGCCCTCGCTGGTGGAGGCGGCAGTCGCCCGGCTGACCGACGCGATCGTGTCCGGCGAGTTCAAGGCCGGGCAGCGCCTGGTGGAGATCGATCTTGCGGCGATGCTGGGGATCAGCCGCGCGCCGCTGCGCGAGGCGCTTCGCACGCTGTCGAAGGAGGGCCTGGTCGAAATGCGCCGCGGCCGGGGCGCCATCGTGGCAAGCCCGACCGACGACGAGGTCGAGCACATGATCCTGTTTCGCGCCCTCGTCGAAGGTGCCGCCGCCCGTCTCATTGCGTTCCATCGCGACAAGCGGGTGCTCAGCCACCTGACCGCGATCCTGGGCCAGCTCGAGGAGGCGTCCGCCCGAGGCAGACACGACGCCTTCCTGAAGCACGTCTGGAATTTCCACGGCGTGCTGTGCGCCGAATCCGGCAACCCGTTTCTCGCCCAGGCCTGGGGCATCGCCGGCAACGTCACCCGGCTCTACTTGCAGCGTGCCGTCAGTCGCATCGATCTCGCGGCCGCGCTCAGCAATCACCGCGCCATTCACCGCGCGGTCTGCACCATGCAACCCGCGGAAGCGGAGAGCATGGTCAGAAGCCTGATCATTCGCCTCGCCTACGAGCTTCTCGGACGCGAGGTCCCCCAGTCGATCGGAGACTATGTGAATCCCCGCTACAAGGCGGCTTCCACGACCAGCGGCGAGCCGAAGCCGGCGAAGCGCGGGGCCCGCTCATGAGCGCGGCCGCGGCGAACGTCGAAAAGATCAAGGGCAAGGGGCACGTCACCCTGCGGCTCAACCGCCCCGCGGCGCGAAACGCGCTCGCGCCGGACGACATGGCGTACTTCAACGCCTGTCTCGACGAATTGCACAAGGACCCGGACGTGCAGGTCGTGGTGATCACCGGCGCCGGCACCGCCTTCTGCGCCGGCGCGGACATCAAGCACATCAACGCGCTTTCCGGCGCGAAGCTGGCGAGCTACATCGACGCCTGGACCGAGGCGCTGGTACGAATCATCTCGATGCCGAAGATGGTCGTCGCGGCGGTGAACGGCGCGTGCGCCGGCGGCGGCAACCACCTCATGCTGTGCAGCGATTTCTGCGTCGCTTCCAGCGCTGCCTCGTTCCACTTCACCGCCATGCTGAAGGGACTGCCGGACCTCGAGCTGGGCAGCCTGCTGCTGCCCATGCAGGTCGGCTTGAAGAGGGCGAAGTGGCTGATGATGCGCGGCGGACCGGTATCGCCGCAGGAAGCCGTCGCGCACGGCTTCTGCAACGCGGTCTTCGCCGAGCAGGATTGGGCGAAGGAGCTCGACGCCTTCGTCGCCGAGCTGGCGAGCCATCCCCCCGGCCCCATCGCGCATACCAAGTACGCGCTGAACCAGGCCGCCTACCAGATGCTCGGGCCGGTGAAGCTGTCGGCGCTCGCCGGCAGCCTCTACATGTCCGGCCTGACCGACCTTCCCGCCGGGAAATTGAAGAAGAAATGAGCCCGGCACTCGTCGATCCGAAGACCTGGACGGAACGCACCACCACGCCGCGCCTTCTCACGGAGCAGGCGCAGCGCCTGGGCGACAAGGCGTTCGTCCGCTTCCCGCGCGACGGCGTCGAGCTCAGCTATGCCGGGCTCGCGCGCATGGGGGAAGCGGGCAGCTCGCGCCTGCGCGGCGAGTTCGCGATCGAAGCGGCGCGCATGGCGGCGATTTTCCTTCCCAACGGCGCGGGCTTCCTCACTTCGTGGGCGGTATCGTCGTTCGCCGGCCTGGTCGATATTCCCATCAACCACGAATACCGCAAGACACAGTTGCGCTTCGCGCTTTCAACGGCGGGCGCCGAGGTGGTGTTCACCAATCCGGAGGGGATGGAGCGCCTGCTCGACGAGGAAGTGCGCAGCTATCTTCCCCAGGTGCGCGTCATCGTCCTCGACCAGCACGAGCCCGTGGCGCAAGCCGTCGAGCGCCTGCGCGCGCAAGGCGTCGCCCCGCATGTCATCCGCCTGTCGGACCTGGTCGCCGGCGACAAGCGCGAACGCCTGTGGGAAAGCGTGCGCGGCACCCAGCTCGCGTCGATCCGCTATAGCTCGGGGACGACCGGCGTGCCGAAGGGCGTGATGAGCAGCCATGTGCACCTCCTGAACGGCTCGGCCAACCATGTCCGGGGAATGCGCTACGAGGAGCGCGACGTCCTGTACACGCCGTTTCCGCTGCACCACAGCCTGGCGGGAACGATGGGATTTTTCGGCACGCTGCAAGCCGGCGGGACGATGGTGTGCGCGACGCGCTTCAGCGCCAGCCGCTACTGGAAGGAGGCCGCGGAGTCGGGCGCGACGCTGGCGCAGATCCTCTATCCGCTGCTCCCCATCCTGCTCGCGCAGCCGCCGAGCCCCCACGACCGCGGGCACGCGGTGCGCTATTGCTGGACCGCGTGGCCGCATCCTGATTTCGAGGCGCGCTTCGGAACCACGCTGGTGCAGATCTACGGCCTGACCGAGGTCGGGATCGTGTCCTATCGGCATGGCAATCCGGATTCCGCCAGCCGGTCCGCCGGCAAGCCCTTTGCCGACATGGAGGTGGCCATCGTCGACGAGCTCGGCCGCCCGGTGGCGACCGGCGTCGAAGGCGAGATCACCGTGCGCCCGCGCGAGCCCGAGAACATCATGCAGGGCTACTACAACAACTTCGCCGCCACCAGCCGCGCCCTGCGCAATCTGCGCCTGAACACCGGCGATCGCGGCTTCGTCGACGCGGCGGGCGAGCTGCACTTCCTCGGCCGCATGGGCGACGCCATCCGCCGCCGCGGGGTGAACATCTCCTCGGAGCAGATCGACGAGGAGCTGATGCGGCATCAGAACGTGCGCGAATGCGCCGCCATCGGCGTGCCCTCCGAGCTCGGCGAGGAGGACATCAAGATCCTGCTCGTGTGGCGCGAGAAGCCGGGCGATGTCGACGCGGCGCTGGAAGGCCTTGTGCGGTTCATGCAGGAGCGCCTGCCGCGCGACTACGTGCCGCGCTACGTGGAAATCGTCGACGCCATTCCGCGCACCGACAACGGCAAGTTTCGCAAGGCGGAGCTGCGGAGCAGGAAGGACGTGGGCGCGACCTGGGACCGCGAGAAACGCGCCTGGCGGCAACAACCGATCGAACTTCAGCAGAGGAGATAGACCATGCTTTCCAGAATCACCTTGTGGGCTGCCGGTCTCGCCATCCTGGGAGTCCTGCATCAAGCCGATGCCCAACCGATCAGCGTGCGCGTCAGCTCGGAAGCGCCGATCAACCACTTCAGCGATCTGGCGATCAAGTCCTGGGGGAAAAGGGTCGAGGAGCTGACGAAGGGCGGCGTCAAGGTACAGATTTTCCCGGCCGGCCAGCTCTATACCGACCGCGAGGCGGTGCGCGCGATCTCGCGCGGCGACCTCGACATGAACGTCAGCATCACGGCGTGGATGACGCAGATCGAGCCGAAGCTGATCGTGCTCGACATGCCCTACATGTTCGGCTCGATGGATGAGTTCGTCACCTTCTGGGATTCGGCCGCGGGCCGCAATCTCCTTACGGGTCTCGAGAAGCGCAACGTCCGCGCGCTCGCCATCTGGCCGACCGGGAATATCGTCGTCGCCACGCGGCGCCCGGTGCGCAAGCTCGAGGATTTCAGCAACCTCAAGATCCGCGTCTTCGGTGGTCGGGCCCAGGAACTCACGGTGCGCGCGCTCGGTGGCCAGGGCGCGACGATTGCCGCGCCGGAAGTCGCGGCCGCGATCGAAACCGGCGTGGTCGACGGCACCAACGGCGCGCAGGCCTACTGGGCGAACAACTTCCCCGCCAAGCTGCCCTTCGTCACGCAATCCAACATGTGGCGCAACGGCTTCGGCGTCTGGGCCAACGCCAAGTTCTGGAACGGCCTGCCGCAGAACGTCAGAACGGTGATGGAGGAGGCGATGCGCGAGGCGACGGCCTACGAGCGCAAGCTGGTCGCCGAGCAGGAGGAAGGTGCCACCAAGAAGGCGGTGGCAGCCGGGGCGGAGGTGATCGTCCTTTCGCCTCAGGAAGAGGCGCGCTGGCGAGCGGCGACGGCGAGTATTGCCGGCCAGTATCCGGACATCGCCGACCTGATCAGCCAGATCCGCGCGAGCGGCAAAAAATAGCCTAGCGAGATGCTCCGCTCCTTCGAGCGCGGGTGCCTCGGCGCGTTTGCCGGGCTTTCGCTCGCGCTGCCGGCGCTCGTCCTGCTGATCCTCTACCAGGTGATCGGCCGCCTGACCGATTTCGGTAATCTCTCCTGGATCGAGGACGTCTGCCGGCTGATCCTGCTCTGGACGGGATTGCTCTTCGTTCCTGCGCTGCAGTGGAAGGAAGAGCACATCGCGGTGCAGCTTTTCCGCCCGCCGACCGAGGGAGTGCGGCGGGCGCTGATCGTGCTGCGCCACGCTGCCTTCCTCGTGCTCGGGCTGACCTTCCTCTACCTCGGCTCGGTCAACGTCGTGCGCGAGCGGGGAATGACCGGCGCGGGCGGAATGGAGCTGCCGCTCGAGTTCTTCAACCTGGTGATCCCGATCTGCGGCCTGCTGGTCACGATCGTGGCGGTCCTGAAGCTGATCCGCGTCTTGCGCCGGCGCGAAGCCGCGTCCCTCGTCCCATGATGACCGCCGTCGCCCTCGGGGCTGCGCTCGTACTCGGCTTTCTCGGCGTGCCGATCGGGGCGGCGTTTATCGCCGGCGCCGTGCTTGCCGCCGGCATCGTCGCGCCGCAGATGCTGTTCGTGTTTCCGACGGTGATCCTGCGGCCCTTCGACAACTTCACCCTGCTCGCGGTGCCGCTGTTCATCATCGCCGCCGAGTTCATCCTCTTCTCGGGGGTCGGCACGACGCTCATCACGGGGGCCGCACGCCTCGCGGGCGCCCGGATGCTGCCGGCGACCGTGGTCGGCATCGGCGTGTTCTTCGCCGGCATCACCGGCTCGAGCGCCGCCGAGACCTCGGCGCTTGGCCGGCTGCTGATGCCGCTGATGGAATCCAAGGGCTTCAAACGTGCCGACATCGGCGGCTTGATCGCGGTGACTGGCGGGCTGGGAATCCTCATCCCGCCCAGCATTCCGATGATCCTCTACGGGCTCATCACCTCGACGTCGATTTCCGCGCTCTTTCTCGCCGGCCTGATCCCGGGACTCGTTTGCGCCGCTTTCCTGGCCATCGTCGGCGTGCTGACGCTCCGCCCGGACCCGGCGCGGGCGAGGGCCGCGGCCCCGATTGCGCTCGACAAATCGCGTGGCAAGACGGGGCTGCGGCTCGTTCTCACCATCGCGCTGCCGGTCATGATGCTCTGGGGAATCTACGGCGGCTATGGCACGCCGACCGAGATTGCCGCCGTCGTCGCCGCCTACGGCGCGATTCTCATGATCGGCCTCGAGCCGCGCGGCTGGATCGCGAACATGATGCGCGCCAGCCAATCGACCGCCGACGCGACCTCCGCCCTGTTCCTGATCCTCGTCGGCACCTCGCTCATCGGCTATATCGCGACCAACGAAGCGGTGCCGCAAAGGGTGGCGGAATGGCTCGCCGCGCAGAACATGAAGCCGTGGGAATTCCTCATCTGGGTGAACGTTCTCATGCTCTTCCTCGGCTGTCTGCTGGACGGCCTGTCGATGATGCTGCTGGTGGTTCCGCTGCTGTTTCCCGCCACGCAGGCGCTCGGTATTCATCCGGTGCACTTCGGCATTCTCATCGTCGTGAACATCGAGATCGGCGCGATCACGCCGCCCGTCGGCCTCAACCTGTTCGCCATCAGCGCGGTGAGCAATGTCCAGATGGGGCCGCTCGTGCGCGCGACCTTGCGGTACTACCCCGCCATGCTGGCGCTCCTGCTTCTGGTGACCTTCGTCCCCTGGATCACCGTCGGCGCATGGGGACGGTAAGTCGATGAGCGCTGGCGCCCGTCTGCCGGGAACGCCGAATCCGATGCATCGCTGGCAATGCAGCGGCGGCGTCAGCATCGCGGGCGATTCGTGGGGCGACCCTCGCGGGCAGCTCGTACTTCTCCAGCACGGTGGAGGACAGACGCGACACGCATGGAAGGGCGTCGGCGAAATGCTCGGCCGCGCCGGCTACCGCGCCGTCGCGTTCGATGCACGCGGTCACGGCGACTCTGACTGGGCGCCCGATGGTCGCTACGGCGTGGACTCGATGGTCGAAGACCTCGAATGCGTGATCGCGGCGCTTCGCGGCCAGTGTCCCGTTCTGGTCGGTGCGTCGATGGGAGGTGGCGTTAGCCTGGCGGCCATCGGCGAGAGCAAGGTGGACGCCGCCGCGCTGGTGCTGGTCGACATCGCCCCTCGCGTCGAGATGGAGGGCGTCGACAAGATCCAGGCTTTCATGAAGCAGAAGCCGGAGGGCTTCGAGTCGCTCGAGGAGGTCGCCGAGGCGATTGCCGCCTATCAGCCGCAGCGCAAGCGGCCCCAGGACCGCGCCGGCCTGGCAAAGAACGTGCGGCTCGCCGCCGATGGCAGGTACCGGTGGCACTGGGACCCGCGCTTCCGCCCGGAAAAGGTGGAGATCCAGAAGCGACAGGCGCGATTCGAGGCCTGCGCGCGCAGGCTTGCGCTACCGACTCTGCTGGTGCGCGGGGGACTTTCCGACGTGCTGAGCGAGGAGGGCGCGCAGAGCTTCCTGCAGATGTGTCCTCATGCCGAGTATGTCAACGTCACCAACGCCGGTCACATGGTGGCCGGCGACCGCAACGACATCTTCGGCAAAGCGGTGATCGACTTTCTTGCGCGCACCGTCCCGGCGCGTCAGCGCTAGGCGGCGCTACTTCTTCGGGCCGACCTGGAGCCGCAGAGCGACGCCGCTCGCGTCGTACGAGAGATTGACCGGTGCCCCGGCCACCAGCTGCGAGCGGTTGCCCGGCACCAGCGCGAACAGCGCGGCCGATTCCGGCACGACGATTTTCTGCGAGCCGCCGGGATAGCTCAGGGTGAGCTCGCGGCCGGTCGAGGCCTGGACCATGGCATCGAGGGTCGCGTTGGTCATGGTCTGGTCCTCGCGGCCGTCGAAGGGCCGGTGCCCCGGGCTGACCGGCTTCGGCTGGACGCGGATCTCGAGCGCCGTGAGCTGGCCGCCGGGCCCTTTCTGCGACGTAACGGCGAGGAAGCTGCCGGGCTTGATGTCGCCGAGCACGATCGGTTGCATGTAAAGGATCTCGGTCTTGTCGCCGACACGCACCTTTTTGTCACCGACCGAGATCTCGTCTCCGCTCACGGCGGTGATCACGCCGCGTGCGCGCTCCTGCGCGGACGCGCCGAGCGCGACCAGCGCAAGAAGCAGGGCGAGGCTACTGAGGCGGCTGGACGCCATCTTTGCTCACCGTGACGCGCTGCGTCAGGAGCTTGTCGCCTTCCACGCGCGCGCCGGTAAAGATCGTCTCGCCCTTCTTGAGGTCGGCGCGCGTCCCGGCCACGAAGTTGTAGTACTCGGTCTCGGAGTTGACGAGAATCTTCTGCTCGCCGTCCTTGTTCTTGAGGGTGAGCTCGCTGCCGCTGCCGGCTTTGCTGATGCCGGTGATGTTGGAATTGGTCATCGTCGAACCCGCGATGGAATCCCAGGCGCCGTGCATCTGCGGCACCTGCGGGCCGAGCGCATGCACGCGTTTCGCGACGAGGTTGCCATCGGGCCCCTTCACGGAAGTGACGCCGACATAGCTCCCCGGCTTGAACTCGTCGGCCGAGACCTTCTTGGTCGTGACCACCTGCGCGTCGGGCGCCAGTTGCAGCTTGGTGTCCTTGCCCTCGCGCGTCTTGACCGACAGGACGTCGCCGTCGAGCGAGGTGATCGTGCCGCGCACGCGCACGTTCTGCGCCTGGGCGGAAAGGCTGGCCAGCATCAGCGTGGAAATTGCGAAAAGGGCGAGCTTTTTCATAGGGGGTCTCCTTGTATGAGGAGGTTAACACCCTTATCCTTCGCCGCATTCCATGCTGAATCCCTTTCTCGACCCCAGAAAAAGCGAAGCCAGAACCTTCACTTCGCTGCCGCCCAAGTACCGCAAGAAGCGCCGCACCGCCTGGTCCGAGCCCAACCGGCAGGGCGCCGCGGTCGACAGCTTCCTCGAGGGGCCGTCGTTCGACCGCAAGGGCAACCTGTGGTGCGTCGACATCCCGTTCGGCCGCATCTTCAGGATCAGCCCGAAGGGGGAATGGGAGCTGGTGACGCAGTACGACGGCTGGCCGAACGGCCTGAAGATCCACAAGGACGGGGCGATCTTCATCTGCGACTACAAGAAGGGCCTGCTGAAGCTCCATCCCAAGACCGGCGCCATCGAGACCGTCCTCGAGACCGCCTTCAGCGAGGGCTTCAAGGGCCTCAACGACCTGCATTTCGCCGACAACGGCGATCTCTACTTCACCGATCAGGGGCAAAGCGGCATCGCCGACCCGAGCGGCCGCGTCTACCGGCTGCGCGCGAGCGGCGAGCTGCAGCGGCTGGTGACCAACGCGCCGTCCCCGAACGGCATCACGATGAACGGCAAGAACTCGCAGGTGTACGTCGCGATCACGCGCGCCCAGCAGATCTGGCGCCTGCCGCTCATGGCCGGCGGCACGCCGTCCAAGACCGGCGTCGCGATCCAGCTTTCGGGCGGCCACGCCGGTCCCGACGGCATCGAGATGGACGCCGAGGACGGCCTGGTCGTCTGCCACCTGGGCGTCGGTGTCTGGCGCTTCGATGCCAACATGCTTCCCACGCACCTGGTGCACGCCGGCAAGCATCACCGGCTGATGACCAACATCGCGTTCAGGGGAAAGACGCTCTACATCACCGACTCGCTCAACGGCGAGATCCTCACCGCCGAGATGCCGGTGGCGGGGAAGAAAATGTTTTCGGGCGCGCGCTAGTCGATCTTCGCGCCCGAGCGCTTAATCACCTCGGCCCACTTGGCGGAATCGCGGCGGATGAGGGCGCCGAATTCCTCGGGCGTGCCGCCGCCGCCCTCGCTGCCGAGCGCAAAGAGGAGCTCCTTGGTTTTCGGCTCCAGGATCGCGCGGTTCACCGCGGCGTTCAGCTTGTCGAGGACCGGGCGCGGCACGCCGGCGGTGGTGATGATGCCGCTCCAGGCATTCACCTCGTAGCCGGCCACGCCTGCCTCGATCAGCGTCGGCACTTCCGGCAGGCTGAGCGCGCGCTTCTCGCCCGTGACGGCCAAGGCGCGCACTCGTCCCGCCTTGACGTGCGGAGCGATGGAGTTGGTGCTCTCGAACATGAGCTGCACCTGGCCGGAGATGAGGTCGGTGATCGCCGGCGCGCCGCCCTTGTAGGGGATGTGGACGATCTCGGTGCCGGTCATGTACTTGAACAGCTCGCCGCTCACGTGCCCCGGCGAGCCGTTGCTCGAGGAGGCGTTGGAGAGCTTGCCGGGGTTCTTCTTCGCGAAATCGATCAATTGCCTGACCGACTGGAAGTCGGTCTTCGGCGAAACGGCGAGAAGCATGTAGCCGGTGGTGGCCAGCGCCACCGGCTGCAGGTCGCGCTCGATGTCGTAGGGCAGTTTCTCCACCATGTGGCGCGTGATCGCGAGCGCGCCGACCGGGCCCTGGCCGATGGTGTAGCCGTCCGGTGCCGCCTTCGCCACCGCGTCGATGCCGATGGTGAGCGCGCCGCCGGGGCGGTTGTCGACGACCACCGGCTGGCCGAGGAATTTCGACATTTCGGGCGCCACCAGGCGCGCGATGTTGTCGGTGGCGCTGCCGACGGCCTGCGGCACGACGAGGCGGAGCGGCCGCTCGGGAAATTCTGCGAACGCGGCATGCGCCCATGCAACACAGCCGATTAAAATTAATCGCATGCCTGCCATCGCATCCTCCCTCGCGCTCAATCGGTTCCGGATTCTAGACCTGTCGCGCGTGCGCGCCGGGCCGAGCTGCGTGCGCCAGTTCTCCGATTTCGGCGCCGACGTGATCAAGATCGAATCGCCGCCCGGCACGGATCCGAACGAGAACATGGGCGGCCCGCGCCACGGCCCCGACATGCAGAACCTGCACCGCAACAAGCGGGCGATGACGCTCAACCTCAAGCTGCCCGAGGCGAAGGACGTCTTCATGCGCCTGGTGAAGACCGCCGACGTGGTGGTGGAGAACTTCCGCCCCGACGTGAAGTTCCGCCTCGGCATCGATTACGAATCGCTGGCGAAGGTGAACCCGCGCATCATCCTCGCCAGCATCTCCGGCTTCGGCCAGGACGGTCCGTACCGCGATCGTCCCGGCTTCGACCAGATCGCGCAGGGCATGAGCGGCCTCATGTCGGTGACCGGGCTTCCCGGGCAGGGACCGGTGCGCACCGGCGCGGCGATCGCCGACGTCTCCGCCGGGCTGTGGGCCGCGCTCGGTATCATGACCGCGCTGCTCGAGCGGGAAGTCTCCGGCAAGGGGCAGTGGGTGCAGAGCTCGCTTCTCAACGCCGGCATCGGCCTGCTCGATTTCCAGGCGGCGCGCTACGTGATGAAGGGCGAAGTGCCGCCGCAAGTCGGCAACGACCATCCCACCAGCATGCCGACCTCGGCCTACAAGACGAAGGACGGCTATATCAACGTCGCCGCCTCCGGCGACGGCATGTGGAAGCGCGTCTGCCAGGCGATCGGCCGCGAGGCGCTCGCCACCGACGAGCGCTTCAAGACCAACGAGCAGCGCGCCGCCAACCGGGCGGCGATCAACGCCGTGCTGAACGAGGCGCTGCCGGCGAAGCCCTCCGCGGAGTGGATCGAGATGTTCAACAAGATCGGCGTGCCCTGCGGGCCGATCAACAAGATGGACCAGGTGTTCGCCGACCCGCAGGTGCAGCACCTCGGCGCGGCGGTGGAGGTCGAGCATCCGAAGCTCGGCCGCTTCAAGATCCTCAACCAGCCGGTGAAGCTCTCGCGCACGCCGGCGTGGATCAAGACCGCGACGCCGGAGCTGGGCGCGCACACGGACGAAATCCTCAAGGAAGCGGGCTTCGACGAGAAGCAGATCAAGGACCTGCGCGCGAAGGGCGCCGTGTGACCGAGCGGCTGCTGGAAAAGAAGGACGGCGCGGTCGGCTGGATCGTCTTCAACAATCCCGAGCGGCGCAACGCGGTCTCGCTCGACATGTGGGAGGCGATCCCGCCGGCGCTGGCGAAATTCGAGGCCGACGCCGAAGTGCGCGTCATCGTCCTGACCGGCGCCGGCGACAAGGCATTTGTTTCCGGCGCCGACATCTCGCAGTTCGAGAAGCAGCGCTCGGGCGAAGAGTCGGTGAAGCGCTACGAGGAGATCGGCGAAGCCGCGCAGGCGAAGCTCGCCGCCTGCGAGAAGCCGATGATCGCCATGATCCGCGGCTACTGCCTGGGCGGCGGCCTCAACATCGCCAACTCCTGCGACCTGCGCATCGCTGCCGAGGACGCCCGCTTCGGCATCCCGGCGGCGAAGATGGGCCTCGGCTACCGGGCCTCGTCGATGAAAAAGCTCGTCGACACCGTGGGTGCGCCGTTCGCGCGCGAGATCATGATCACCGCCCGGCAGTTCAACGCCGCCGAGGCGCTGCACATGGGACTCGTGCACCGCGTCGTTCCCGTATCGGATCTCGAATCGGCTACAAAAAAATATTGTGAAGACATTGCGGCGAACGCGCCGCTGACGATGCGCGCTGCGAAGCGCATCATCCGCGAAGTGTCGAAGAAGGACTACGACGCAGCGGCCTGCGACGCGTGGGTGAAGGAGTGTTTCGCGAGCGAGGACTACGCCGAGGGCCGGCGCGCGTTCATGGAAAAGCGAAAACCCCAATTCAGAGGGAGATAAGGATGAGGATAGTGTCTTGCGTCATCGGGCTGGCGTTCAGCGCCAGCGTTTTCGCGCAGTGGCCGGCCAAGGCCATCACCACCGTCGTCGGCTTCGAGCCGGGCGGCGGCACCGACACCACGGCGCGCATCGTCGCCCCGGCGCTCGGCGAGCTGCTGGGCCAGAACGTGGTGGTCGAGAACCGCGCCGGCGCCGGCGGCAACATCGCCGTCGACTATGCCGCGAAAGCCGCGCCCGACGGCTACACCATCGTCCTGGCCAACGTCGGTGCGCTCACCGTCAACCCGCATATCCTGAAGACGCCCTACGACCCGCTGAAGGACCTCGTGCCGATCAGCATGGCGGCGGTGTTCGCCAACGTGCTCGTGGTGCAGCCCGCGCTGCCGATCAGGAACATCGGCGACTACGTGAAGTACGCGAAGCAGAAGCCGGGCGTCACTTATGCGTCCTCGGGCATCGGCGGCGCCGGGCACCTCGCCGGCGAGCTTCTCAGGGGCATGGCGAACATCGACATCGTGCACGTGCCCTACAAGGGCGGCGGGCCGGCGATGCAGGGTTTCCTCGGCACCCAGGTCGATTCGTTCTTCGCCACGCCCATCTCCTCGATCTCGCAGATCAAGTCGGGCCGGGCACGCGCCATCGCCACCACCGGCTCGAAGCGAGCCAAGCTGATGGCGGACGTGCCGACGGTCGCCGAGCAGGGCTTCCCGGGCTACGAGGCGCTCAACTGGTACGGCTACCTCGCGCCCGCCGGCACGCCGAAGGAGATCGTCGACCTGCTCCAGCGCGAGATCGCCGCGACCCTCGCGCTACCGGACGTCAAGGAGAGGATCCTCGCGCTCGGCTTCGAGCCCTCCGGCATCACGCCGGTCGAGTTCGGCGCCTACATCAAGGCCGAGATCGCCAAGTGGCGGAAGGTGATCGAGGACGGGAAGATTTCGAAGATTTGAATACCCAAGGGCGGTGGGCAGGTCACTCCGCCGCGAGCGCCTCCAAGCCCCACTCGTGAATTCGGTCCGGCATGCGCAGGTACTCCTGCCATGCGCGCTCGGCGCGCTGCATCCGTTCGGCCGGCCGTTCGGTTTGCCCGTGAATGCAAATCGCGCCGAATTCGCGCGCGCGAGAAATGATCCAGTCGCCTGCGGC
>JAXDQC010000167.1:0-41171 GCA_034668045.1 Betaproteobacteria bacterium
GCCAACTGGAAGCTGCTCGCCGAGAACTTCTCAGAGTGCTTCCACTGCCCGCCGGTGCACCCCGAGCTCTGCCTCGTCGTCACCGCCTACCAGGAGGCCGGTGCGTGGGGACTGCGGAAATCCGAAAAAGCGGAGTACAAGAGCGGCGCGACGACGCTGACGCTGGATGGCACGTCGCGCCTGCCCGCTTTCGGCAGCTTGAATGAAGAAGAAAAGCGAACCCTCTACATCCCGGAGATGGTGCTGCCGAACCTATTCCTCAACATCCAGCCCGACTACGTCAACTCGCACCTCATGTTCCCCACCGGGCCGCAGAGCGTGCGCATCGTCTACGACTGGCTGTTCGAGCCGCGGCACCTGCCGCTATCGGCGGACGACCTCGCGCACTACGTCGCCCTATGGGACATCACCAACCGGCAGGACGCCCGCAACTGCGAGTGGCAGCAGCAGGGAATGCAGTCGCGGGAATTCCGGCACGGACACTATGTGCCGCAGGAATTCGACTGCCACCGCTTCGCGCAGTGGGTGCGCGCCGCTATTGCGGCGGATTGACCGCCTTCCACGGATCCTTCACCGCCTGGATCGTCTCGAAGGCGATGTTGCCGTAGCCGCCGCCGGGCAGCTTCTCCACGCGCCGCACATAGATGTTCTGCACGATGTCGCGCTCGGCCGCGTCGATCTCGATCGGGCCGCGAGCGCTGGTCTTGCGCCAGCCCTTGAGCGCCGCCATCGCCTGATCGCCGTCGAACTTCGGCCCGAGCTTGCGCACCACGTCGCAGATGGCGTGCATGCCGTCGTAGGCCGCCACGTCCATGAAGGTGGGCACCAGGGCTTGCGGGTATTTCTTCTTCCACTGAGCGACGAACTGTCGATTCGCCGGCGTATCGAGATAGGGTGAGTAGTGCCAGGCCGAGACGGTGCCGAGCGCCTGCTCGCCCATGTTGCCGAGCTCCATCTCGTCCACCACCGCCGTGGTGATCAGCTTGACGCCGGCGGCCGGCATTCCCATGGCATGGAAGGTCTTGATGAAGCTGGTGCCCGAGGGACCGGTGGGCGCGAAGAAGAACACCGCGCCGGCCTTCATGTCGCGGATCTTCTGGATGTAGACGCTGTAGTCCGCGGTCTGCATCGGCATCGCCATTTCCGCCAGGACCTTGCCGCCCGCCTTCTCGTAGGCCTGCTTGAAGCCGTCGCGCGTGTCCGTGCCGGCGGCATAGTCGCTGTAGGCGATCACCAGCTCCTTGATGCCGCTTTTCGCCGCCCACTGCGCGAGCGGCACGGCGTGCTGCCACAGCGTGAACGAGATGCGCGCGATGTACGGCGAGCGGCGCGTGATCACGCCGGCGCCCGCCACGGTGATCAGCGTCGGCACCTTCGCCTCGGTGACCAGCGGCGCGATGGCGAACGCGGTCGGCGTCAGATTGAAGCCGGTGAGGAACTGCACCCGGTCGCGCACGATCAGCTCCTGGGTCAGCACCTTCGCCTTGTCGGGGCCGCCCGCCTCGTCGCGGTAGATCAGCTCGATCCTGGAGTTGCCGCACTTGCCGCCCACTTCGTCCAGGTACATCTCCATGCCGCGCTTGGTCTGTTCTCCGAACAGCGCGAACGGGCCGGTGAATCCCATCATCACGCCGACTTTGACGACGTCCTGCGCAAGCACGGCACCGGGAATCAATGCCGTCGCGAACAAGAGCCATGCCTTGGTTTTCATTGCGTAGTGCTCCTCTCCTTGGTGTCCTCTGCGGGTTCGGGCGGTACGTAGTGGGCCGGTTTCGGCCCGCCGCTCTTGATGCGTGCGCGCGCCTGCGCCGGTGTTTCCAGCTGCCCGGCCGCCGCCAGGCCCGCCTTGCGGTCGAACGGAAACGGCTTGCTCCAGTTCGGCGGCGGCAGCATGTCGGCGTTGATGTAGGCGATCTTCTGCTTGTCCTTCAGCTTGGCGCCCTTGGCGATGTCGAGGCCGCGCCGGTTCACGTGGGCGGGCTTGACCGCCTTCCCGTTGACGATCTCGAGATCGGCCCACCAGCGCTTCACGGGGTTGATGTCACCGTTGCCGATCCAGTCATCCAGCCTGCCCAGGAAAGGCTTGGCGACCGGAAAATGCGTGGCGACCCACAGCAACGCGCGGTGCGCCAGCAGTCCCTCGTTGTTGTAGGGGCAGGCTTTCATGCAGCGCCCGCAGGCGGCGCCGCCCTGGTTGGTCATGCGGTAGGAGGTGCAGCGCTGCACGTCCTGCTTCCACTGCTCGTAGCCGTTGAACATCACCGGCTCGTTGTAAGTGATGGCGTCGCACGGGCACTCGCGGGCGCACTTCATGCACTGGCGGCAGGAATCCTGAAGGCCGAAGTCGATCGGCTGGTCCCAGGCGAGCGGCATGCTGGTGGTGACCACCGCGGATTTGGAGCGCGGACCGAGGAAGGGATTGAGCACCGTCTCGCCGATGCGCGACATCTCGCCCAAGCCTGCCAGCACGACCAGCGGCGTCTGGATGACGTCGGAGTCGGCATTGGTATGCGAGCGCGCCGAGTGGCCGAGGCTGCGGAGCCAGGCCGCCACCACCCCGGTGATCTGTCCGCCACGCACGTAGGCGCGGAAGCTCTGCGTGCCGCTCACCCAGTCGTCGCCGGAGGCGCCCTCCATGGTCTCGAAACCCTGGTCGATGACGATGACCCCGGCGCTGCGGTGGTAGATGTCGATCGGATTGCCGCGGTAGTCGTGCGAGTACCAGACATAGCGCTTGGCCTCGCAGGTGCCGGCAATGTCGGCGCCTAGATGATGCAGCAACGTCTTCAACGCGCGACGGTTGCGCTGCGGATCAAGGCTCTCGGCATCCACCGCGGGCGCCACCTCGCCGTCCTGGTGCGGGGTCTGCGCGATCTGCAGGTCGGCGAGCGCCGCGCCGGCCGGCGTTTTGATCGCGAAGCGGCCGAATTCGCGCGCCACCTTCTCGCCGAAATCGCCCTTCTTGCCGCGGTAGAAGCCGTTGGAGCGCTTCGGCATGCGCGGCACCTCGTCGTCGATGATCAACGTGGTCGCCTCCGGGACGCGCTTCACCGTTTCCATCGGGTAGCGTCCCCATTCACCGGGGCGACGGCGCATGGCAGCACGGTTCCACCAGGTCTCGGTACCGCCGGTGCCAAGCCACCACGACGTGCCGCCTTCCAGGAAGCCTTTCTCCGCCAGGGGCAGGTCGGCGTCCAGCCGCATGTCGGTCGTCACCGCCGCCAGGGCGAAGCGCGCGCCGATGAAAGGGGCCTGGAGGTCTTTCCGGATCAAGCCGGCATTCAGAGCGAGGACCGGCAGCGAAACGTCACCGACGTGAGGCGTGTGCGCCGTCGCGGAAAACCCCAGCTGCCGGATGTAGGCGGAGACCACGACCGCGACCTCCGCCGCGCGCAGCTTCGCCGCAGCGCCGTCGCTTTCCTTGATCAGATCGTGGATCGGGTTGTCGCGCTCGACGTGGTCGTTCACCTCCACCAGGACCACGAGCGCGTGCGCGTGGCCGTCGATCGGCGCCTGCAGCCACGCGACAGAGGGCACGGCACAGGTCGCCGCCATCGTCGCATCGAAAAACAGCGCCATCGATTTCAGCTCGTTGCTCCGGTCGCGGGGATCCTCGAGATAAGGCGCCTTCTCCGCGGCGGCCAAACCGCCGCGGAACCGCTCATAGATCGCGCAGTACTCCCGGCAGATCCTCGCCAGGACGTTCTTCTCCGAGGATTTTTCCGGATATTTCTTGACGTCAAGAAGCGAATTCTCATCCACCGGCTTTCGCGCAATGCGCTCGAGCGGATATCGCCCGAGATGAACCGGGCGGTTACGGTTGGAGAAAATTCGCATCTTGGGTGTCTCGGGCCTTCGTCGCCGTGTCGCGCAGCGGCCCTCGCAGCACCTTGTTGGCGGCGTTGCGCGGCAGGTTTTCCATGCGCAGGTAGCCGCGCGGCCGCTTGAAGCGCGCCAGCGTGCTCGAGGTCAAGTGGGCATCGAGCTCGGCGCAGCCCTCGTCGGGCTTCGCCAGCACGACGCAGGCCACCACCATCTCGCCCCACTTGGCGTCCGGGATGCCGATGACGCAGCTCTCGCGGACGGCAGGATGGGTGGCGAGCACTGCTTCGACCTCTTCCGGGTACACGCTCTCGCCGCCGGTGCGGATGACGTCGTCGACGCGCCCCACCAGCTCGACATCGCCGTCGGCGCGCAGCACGCAGACGTCGCCGGTGAAGTACCAGCCGCCGCGCAGCTTTTCCGCCGTCGCGTCCGGCCGGTTGAGGTAGGCCGTGAACGTCGCCGCCGCGCTCGCGTCGACGATCAGCTCGCCGCCTTCTCCCGGCTGCACGAGATCGTCCGGCCCGCCGCCCTGCTTCACCACGCGGATGCGCGCGCCGTAGTTGGCGCGCAGCCGGGTCGGCTGGCCGACCGGGTCGTGGAAGTGCAGCGGCGACATGATCTCGGTGGTGCCGTAGATGTGACGGAACGTCGCGCGCCATTCCCGCGCCAGCCGGTCGAGCAGCGCCGCCTGGATCGGCGCGCCGCCGAACAGCACCAGCTCGAGCGACGCCATGCGCTCGGGCTTGTAGTTGGGCGAGGAGATCATCGCCTGATAGAACGTGGGAACCGCAAACAGGCTGGTGATCCTGTGCTTGTCGACCAGATCCACCGCGGCGGCGGGATTGAAGGCGGACATCACGTAGTAGGTGCCGCTGTAGGCCAGCGTCTGCAGGAAGACGCAGTAAAAGCCGATCGCATGGCTGAGCGGCACCATGCCAAGCGAGCGGTTGTGCGTCCCGGCACGCATTCCGCCGTGCGTCGACATGAACACCAGCCGATGCTCGATCGCGCGGTGGGGGATGATCGCCCCCTTCGGCAGGCCGGTCGTGCCCGACGTATAGAAGATGAACGCGGGGTCTTCCGGCGCCGGCTGCGGGCGCGGCGGCAGGCTCTTCGCATCGCCGCGACAAGTCGAGAGATCCGGCGTCAGCAGGAGTTTCAGTTTCAAAACCGAAGTGATCGCGGGATCGTCCCTCACCACCGCGCCCTCGATTTCGCCGTGCTGCATCAGCTTCGCGAGCTCCGCGGGCTGCAGGCGGAAATTCAGCAGGGCCGGGACCGCGGCAAGACGCTGTAGCGCGAGGAGCAGGATGCAATGCTCGAAGAGATTCGGCAGCGCTGTGGCGATGCGGGTGCCGCGCTTGACGCCGCGCGCAGCCAGCCCCGCCGCCACCGCGTCGATCTCCGCGAGGAGCTCCCGGTAGGTGAGCTTGCGCTCCGTGCGGTCGTCGACCAGCGCGAGCTGGCCGGGAGTGCGCTCGGCGGCCAGCCACACCAGGTCGTAGGCGGTCTGCACGCCTCAGTCGGGGAGCGTGACCTGCGCCTGGCTGCTCTTGCGCTCGCCGGCGAGGAATTTCTTCAGGCTGTCGGCGAAGTACGGATGCGCTACCGACTGCATCACGTTCTGGATCTCGAATTCCGTCGCCTCCTCGATGGAGCGCCGCCAGCCGCTGTGAAAGCCCTCCTTCGCCATCGCCTGCAGATGCGTCGGGCCATCGGCCAGCTGCCGAGCGATGCTGGCGACGTTCTTGTCGAAGCTCGCCTCGCCGTAGACGCGGTTGACGAGGTTCATCTCCAGCGCCTCGCGGGCGTCGACGGTGCGGTTGGTCATCATCCATTCCATCGCGCGCCGGAAACCGACGATTTTCACCAGCGAGTAGCTGGTCGTGGCGTCGTTGGCGAGGCCGATGGTGTGCCAGGCGGGCAGGAAACGCGCCGTGTCCTTGCACACCGCAAGGTCGGCGCACAGGGTCATGCCGAGCCCCGAGCCGGCGGCGACGCCGTTGACCGCCGCGAGCACCGGCTTGCGCACGCGCGTGATGAGATGCAGCACCTGGTGCCACCACATGGCGAGAACGCGGAAATGCGCGCTCATCTTCTCCACGTCGAGCTCACCGGCGGGAATTTCCTTCAGGTTGAAGCCGGAGCAGAACGCCTTGCCGCGGCCGGTGAGGACGATGGCGCCGACATCCGTGCGCGCTTCCGACTTGTAGAGCGCGTCCAGCGTCTCCTGCACGCCCTTGAGGTTGAGCGCGTTGCCGAACTGCGGCAGGTTGAAGGTGATGGTCGCGACGCCGTCGACGACGCGCAGCTCGATGCTCTCGTAGCCCTTCTCCGGCATGCCCGCCTCCAGCGCAATTGATAACAAAAGATACTAGCCGCGGCGACCCTCCGCAAGGCGTCTGGTGCGCTGCGTCAAGCGGTGCAGCGCCCGCTCGAGCGCGGCGAGCTCTCGCGGCGCCAGCGAGCCGACGATGTCGTGATAGCGCTGGTTGGCGCTCGGCCGCACCCGGCGGTACGCCTGGCGCCCCTTCTCGCTCAGCCACAGCGCATAGCTGCGCCGGTCGTCGCGGCGTACCTTGCGCTCGATCCAGCCGCGGCGCTTGAGCTGGCGGATGGCGCGGCTCGCCATCATCGGCTGCATGGCCCAGCGCTCGACAATCTCGGCCGCGGTCGAGCCGGGATGGTTCGCCAGCGTGACCAGCACGCGCCATTCGGGCAGCGAGATGCGGTGGCGCAGCGCCACCTGGCCGTGGAAGGCGCGGCCGATGAGGCTCGAGAGGACGTGCACCAGCCCGAGCACGTTGTCGGCGCGCGCAGCCTTTTTCACCGCCCGCTCTGCTTACTCTTCGGGCAGGACCGGCCGGACGCGGTGCCCCATCGCCCACATTACGTAGCCCGAAAGGGCGTAGGCGAGGAACAGCGAGAACAGGATCAGCGAAGGCCGCGAAGCAACGACGGTGATGCCGATGACGCAGGCGAGAATCACCCACAGCGGCACGCGCCGCTTCCAGTTCACTTCCTTGAAGCTCCAGAAGGGGATGTTCGACACCATGGTCATACCGGCGAACACCGCCACCACCCAGGTGACGTAGGCAAGCCAGTCGCTCGGCTGGAACTCGAAGTCGGTCACCACCCAGACCAGGCCCGCCATCACCGCGGCGCCCGACGGACTCGGCAGCCCCTGGAAGTAGCGCTTGTCGACCACGCTGATGTTGGCGTTGAAGCGCGCGAGGCGGATACCGGTGCCGGCGCAGTAGATGAAGGCGGCGATCCAGCCGGCGGTGCCGAGGTCCTTCAACGTCCACTCGTAGGTGACCAGCGCAGGCGCGGCGCCGAAGGCGACCATGTCGGCGATCGAGTCATATTGGGCGCCGAACTCGCTCTGCGTGTTGGTCCAGCGCGCGACGCGCCCGTCCATGCCGTCGAGCAGCATCGCGACGTAGATCGCCACCGCGGCAACCTCGAAGCGGCCGTTGATCGCCTGCACGATGGCGAAGAAGCCGCAGAAGAGCACGCCGGTGGTGAAGAGGTTGGGCAGCAGGTAGATGCCGCGCCGGCGCAGGCCCATGGTGCCGGGCGCAGCCGGCTGCGCGCCGGGCTCTACTTCCGGATCGAGCTCTGGGGTGTCAGCCATGCGAGCACCGTTTCTGCAGCGTACACCTTGTCGCCGATCGCCGCCTTCGGTTCAGCGTCGACCGGCAGATAGACGTCGACGCGCGAGCCGAAGCGGATGAAACCGAAGCGCTGGCCGCGCACCAGCTCGGCGCCCGGGCCCACGTAGCACAGGATGCGGCGCGCGATCAGGCCGGCGACCTGCACGCAGGTCACGTCCTGGCCCTCGCCGGTCCGCAGCCAGATCGCGTTGCGCTCGTTCTCGAGCGACGCCTTGTCGAGCGCCGCGTTGACGAAGGCGCCGGGGAAATACCAGCGCTCCTTGACCGTGCCGTCGACCGGCGAGCGGTTGGAGTGGACATTGAAGACGTTCATGAAGACGCTGATCTTGAGCGCGTCGCGCTGCAGCCAGGGATCGCGTGCCTTCGAGACCTCGACGATGCGCCCGTCGGCGGGCGAGACCACGGCGCGCGGCTCGTCGGGCACCTCGCGCGCCGGGTCGCGGAAGAACTGCAGCACGAAGAGCGTCGCCAGCCAGAGCGGCAGCGACCACCAGCCGGCGAGGAAGCAGACCGCGGCCGAAACGACGACACCGATGGCGAGGAACAGCCAGCCCTCGCGGGCGATGACCGGATGAGGATAGGGCGGGCGCACCCTACTTCTGGTCCTCTTTCAAGCGATCTGCTCCCTGGCCCTGCTGCATCAGGTCGCCGACTTTCGAAGAAACGCTATCCACGGTCTTTTTCGGCTGCTGTCCGATGCGCTTCGCCTCCTCCGACTCGCCACAGGCGGCCAGGAGCAGGCAGGCAAGAACCAAAGCGCTAGTTTTTCGAAGTGTCGACAAGGCGGTTCTTCCGGATCCACGGCATCATCTCGCGCAGCCGCGCGCCGACCTTCTCGATCGGCAGCTCGGCGGTCATGCGGCGCCGGCTGAGCAGCGTCGGCGCGCCGGCGCGGTTCTCCAGTACGAACTCCTTGGCGTACTCGCCGGTCTGGATGCGATGAAGGATCTCCTTCATGCGCTTACGCGTGCCCTCGTCGACGACTTTCGGGCCGGAGACGTACTCGCCGTACTCGGCGTTGTTGGAGATCGAGTAGTTCATGGTGCCGATGCCGCCCTCGTACATGAGGTCGACGATCAGCTTCAGCTCGTGCAGGCACTCGAAGTACGCCATCTCGGGCGCGTAGCCCGCCTCGGTCAGCGTATCGAAGCCGGCCTTCACCAGCTCGACGCAACCGCCGCACAAAACCGCCTGCTCGCCGAACAGGTCGGTCTCGGTCTCTTCCTTGAAATCAGTCTCGATGATGCCGGCCTTGCCGCCGCCGATCGCTGCCGCATAGGAAAGCGCCATGTCCCGCGCCTTCTTGGACGGATCGCGGTGCACGGCGATCAGCATCGGCACGCCGCCGCCGCCGGCATAGGTGGAGCGCACGGTGTGGCCGGGCGCCTTGGGCGCGACCATCCACACGTCGAGGTCCTTGCGCGCCTGGATCAGGCCGTAATGAATATTGAAGCCGTGCGCGAAGGCGAGTGAGGCGCCTTTCTTGATGTTTGGCTCGATGAAATCCTTGTAGATCTGCGCGTGGTGCTCATCTGGCATCAGCACCATGACGATGTCGGCGCCCTTGATGGCTTCGGCGAGGTCGGCGACCTTCACGCCGCTCTTCTTCGCCTTCTCCCACGAGGCGCCGTCTTTGCGGACGCCGACGGTGACCTTCACGCCGGACTCCTTGAGATTGAGCGCATGGGCATGACCCTGCGAGCCGTAGCCGAGGATGGTGACCTTCTTCCCCTTTACCAAAGATAGATCGGCGTCCTTGTCGTAATAGACCTTCATGGTTTTCCCCTGAGTAAAGCTAGACCCGCAGAACCCTGTTGCCGCGGCCGATGCCGCTCGCTCCGGTCCTGACGGTTTCGATGATGCTGCCCTGGTCCAGCGACCTGATGAAAGCGTCGAGCTTGGCGCCGTCGCCGGTGAGCTCGATGGTGTAGGTGTTGTCGGAAACGTCGATGATGCGGCCGCGGAAGATGTCCGCCATCCGCTTCATGTCCTCGCGCTCCTTCTGGCCGGCGCGCACCTTGATCAGCATCAGCTCGCGCTCGATGTGCTCGGCCTCGGAGAGGTCGACCACCTTCACCACCTCGATCAGCTTGTTCAGCTGCTTGGTGATCTGCTCGACCACGTCCTCCGAGCCGCTGGTGACGATGGTCATGCGCGACATCGAGGCGTCCTCGGTCGGCGCCACGGTCAGCGTTTCGATGTTGTAGCCGCGCGCTGAGAAAAGTCCGGCGATGCGGGAGAGTGCTCCGGCCTCGTTCTCGACGAGGACGGAGATGATATGTCGCCTCACAGATCCTCGTAGAGGATCATCTCGGTGATCCCCTTGCCGCCGGGGATCATCGGGTAGACGTTTTCTTTCTGATCGGTGATGAAGTCGAGGAACACCAGCTCGTCCTTGCGCGCGAAGGCGTCTTTCAGCGCGCCCTCGACGTCGGCGGGCTTCTCGATCAGCACGCCGCGGTGGCCGTAGCCCTCGGTCACTTTGACGAAATCCGGCAGCGCGTCCATGTAGGACTCGGAGTAGCGGTTGCCGTGGAAGAACTGCTGCCACTGGCGCACCATCCCCATGTACCTGTTGTTGAGGTTGATGATCTTGATCGGCAGGCGGTACTGCTTGCAGGTCGAGAGCTCCTGCAGGCACATCTGGATCGACGACTCGCCGGTGACGCAGGCGACTGTCGCGCCGGGGTTGGCCATCTGCACGCCCATCGCCGCCGGCAGGCCGAAGCCCATGGTGCCGAGGCCGCCGGAATTGATCCAGCGGCGCGGCTTGTCGAACTTGTAGAACTGCGCCGCCCACATCTGGTGCTGGCCGACGTCGGAGGTGACGAACGCCTTGCCCTTGGTCACCTCGTAGAGCTTCTCCAGCACGAACTGCGGCTTGATGATTGCCGACTTGCGGTCGTAGTTGAGGCAGTTCTTGCCGCGCCACTGCTCGATCTGCTGCCACCAGGGCTTGATGTCCCGGGTCTTCGATTCCTTCAGCAGCTTCAGCACCTCTTCCAGAACGTCGGGAATATTGCCGACGATCGGCACATCGACCTTGACGCGCTTGGAGATCGACGACGGATCGATGTCGATATGGATGATCTTGCGCGGGTTCTGCGCGAAGTGGGCCGGATTGCCGATGACGCGGTCGTCGAAGCGCGCTCCGATCGCGAGCAGCACGTCGCAGTGCTGCATCGCCATGTTGGCTTCGTAGGTCCCGTGCATGCCGAGCATGCCGAGGAACTTGGCATCGGTGCCGGGATACGCGCCCAGGCCCATCAGCGTGTTGGTGATGGGGAAGCCGGTGAGCTTGATCAGCTCGCGCAGGTCCGCCGAGGCGTTCGCCAGGACGACGCCGCCGCCGGTGTAGACCATCGGCCGCTCGGCTTCGAGCAGCAGCTGCACCGCCTTCTTGATCTGGCCCGCATGTCCCTTTTTCACCGGGTTGTACGAGCGCATCGCCACGGTCTCGGGATAGGCGAACTCGCAGGTCGCGGTGGTGATGTCCTTCGGGATGTCGACCACGACCGGCCCCGGCCGCCCGGTGGCGGCGATGTGGAACGCCTTTTTCATCGCCGAAGCGAGATCCTTCACGTCCTTCACCAGCATGTTGTGCGTCACGATCGGCCGCGTGATGCCGACGGTGTCGCACTCCTGGAAGGCATCGAGGCCGATGGCGTGCGTCGGCACCTGGCCGGTGATCACCACCATCGGGATCGAATCCATGTACGCAGTGGCGATGCCCGTCACGGCGTTGGTGACGCCGGGCCCGGAGGTCACCAGGGCGACGCCGATCTTCTTCGATGAGCGCGAATAGCCGTCGGCGGCGTGCACCGCGCCCTGCTCGTGCCGCACCAGCACGTGCTTGACGCGATCCTGCTTGAACAGCTCGTCGTAGATGAAAAGCACCGCGCCGCCCGGATAGCCGAAGACGTACTCAACCCCCTCTTCCTGGAGGCAGCGGATGACGATTTCGGCGCCGCTGAGCTGCGCGGTCTTGATTCGATCCATGGTCGGGCCGGGCTAAAAAGCGTTGAAAAACCATGATGGTAACATCAGCCGCCCAATCACAGTCAGCGGCGGAGGGGGACTCACCCTGGCATCGCGCGGCGAGCTCGAAGCGTTCCTGAAAAACGTGGAGCGCAGGGCATTCAAGCAGGCGGTGTTCGCGGTGCGCGACGAGGAAGCCGCGCTCGACATCGTGCAGGACGCGATGCTCAGGCTCGCGGAGAAATACGGCCACCGACCGGCGGCCGAACTGCCGTTGCTCTTCCACCGCATCGTGCAGAACGCGGTGCGCGACTGGTTCCGCCGCCAGAAGGTGCGCTCCCTCTGGACGACGCTGCTCTCCTCGCTCTCGCCGGGGCGCGGCGAGGAGGACGATTCCGATCCGCTGGAAACCCTCGAGTCCGCCGACGAGTCAAAAATGCCGCCGACGCCGGCGGCGCTCGTCGAACAGGCTCAAGTTCTTGAAATCATTGAACAAGAGTTGGCGCGCCTGCCGCCGCGTCAACGCGAGGCCTTCGTCATGCGTTACTGGGAGGAATTGGACGTCGCCGAGACTGCCCGCGCCATGGGCTGCTCCGAGGGCAGCGTGAAGACACACTGCTCCCGGGCGGCGCATACTTTAGCTGCCGCGCTGAAAGCGCGCGGCATCGTGCTCTCCGACGACGCCTCGAAAAAGCCATGAACGAAACGCAATTCGGCAACCGCATCCGGCACATCCTCAACGGCGCGCCGGCACTCCCCGCAGACAAGAGCGCTCGCCTCGCCGCGGCACGTGCGCAAGCGCTGCAACGCCAGCGTCCGGAACTGTCGCCGGCGCTCGCCTGGGCCGACAACGTCCTCGGCTCGGTGGGCGGCTGGACCGGTCTCTCGCTGCGCGTCATGGCGCCGGCGGTCGCGCTCGTCATCAGCCTGGCGGCGATCTATACCTGGCAGCAGAAGCAGCGGGTGGCGGAGGTCGAGGAGATCGACGCCATGCTGCTTACCGACGAGCTGCCGATCGATGCCTACCTCGATCGCGGCTTCCAGAACTGGCTGAAGAAGCGCCTCTCGGAGGACTGATGATCCGCGCGCTGCTCCTCGTGCTGGCGCTCGGTCTGACCGGCGCGGTGCTGGCGCAGACCGCGCCTCAGCAGCCGCCGGCCAAGCCCGCGGCCAAGCCGCCCGCCAAGGCTGCGCAGGCAGCCAAGAAAGCCGCGGTGCGGCCGGCCTGGGCGGAGCTGACGCCAGCACAGCAGGAAGTCCTCGCCCCGCTCAAGCCGGAATGGGACCAGCTCGACCGCGACCGGCGCCTCAAGTGGCTCGGCATCGCCAAACGCTATCCGGGCATGAAGCCCGAGCAGCAGGCCCGGGTGCAGCGGCGGATGGAGGCGTGGGCAAAGCTCTCTTCCGAGCAGCGCCGCCAGGCGCGCGAGAACTACAAGCGCATGGCCAAGGTGCCGCCGGAGCGGCGCGGCGATCTGCGGCAGCAGTGGGCCGAGTACCAGGCGCTGACGCCGCAGGAACGCCAGGGCCTCGTACCGCCGGAAGCCGAGGCGCACAAGCATCGTCACTGAAGCAGCGCCGACGGCGGGGCTGGCGCGGCGGCTGGCCGCGATGGTCTACGAAGCGCTGCTCCTCTTCGCCGTCGCCTTCTTTGCCGGCTGGGTCTTCTTCTTCGCCAGCGGCGGCCGCGACGCCACGGCGGGCTGGCTGCGCCACGCGCTGCAGATCTTCGTCCTGGTGATCTTCGCCGCCTACTTCCTCTGGTGCTGGCTGCGCGGCGGGCAGACGCTCGCCATGAAGGCCTGGCGCATCCGGTTGGTGGGCGTAACGCCGCGCAACGCCCTTCTGAGATTTGTTCTTGCGGTCATTCTGCTGCCCATCTCGATCCCGTGGGCCCTGATCGACCGCGACGGACAATTCCTGCACGACCGGCTGGCTGGCACCCGCCTCGTGCTGGTCAGCGCCGCTCTACCCACCACATCATCAGCAGCGCCGCCATGAGGAAAGCGCTGCTCGGCACCACCGCGGAAGCGAACGCCGGCCAGTGCTGCAGCATGCCGATGTGCGAGAACAGGTTGTTCAGCATGTGGAAGAACGTGCCGAGCATGATGCCGAGGAAGACCTTGACCCCGACCATGCCGGCGCGCGCGTGCATGTACGCGAACGGCATGGCGAGCGCCATCATCACCAGCGTCGCGAACGGATAGACGAGCTTCTTCCACAGCGCGATCTCGTACTGGTCGGTCTTCTGCTTGTTGCCGGCAAGGTGCTGGATGTACTTGTTCAGCGCCCAGGACGACATGCGGCTCGGCTGCACGATCAGGGCGTCGAGCAGGTCCGGGCTGACTGCCGAGCGCCACTCGGACTCCCGTGCACTCGAGGTGCGCGGCCCTTCGCCGGTGAAGGTCGTGCTGGTCACGCCCAGCAGCAGCCAGACGCCGCCGCCGCGATAGTCGGCGCGCTCGGCTGACGTGATCTGCCGCAAGCGGTAATTGCTGTCGAAATCGAAGATGCGCACGCCGGTGAGCTGGCTCGCCTGGCGCGCCTCGCGTACGTTGATGAACGATCCTTCGTCCTTGAACCACAGCCCCGATTGCAGGTCCTGGCCGATCATCGAGCTCAGGGCGCGCAGCTTGGTCTTCTGCGCCGTCTCCTCGGCCAGCGGCGACAGCCATTCGCCGATGAGGAACGTCAGGATGACGAAGGCGAGGCCGATCTTGAACAGCGCCATCGCCGCGCGCGCCGGCGAAAGCCCCGAGCCGCGCATCACGGTGTACTCGGAATTGCTGGCGAGGTGCGACAGGACGTACAACGTGCCGATCAGGACCGCCACCGGGAACAACTCATAGGCATGCGCCGGGATGGTCAGCATCACGAAGGTGAACACCTGCCGTAGCTGGTACTCGCCCTTGTCGAGGTCGGTGAGCTCCTTGATCAGGTCGAAGAAGGCGAACAGGGCGAGGAAGGCGAACAGGACGAAGCCCACCGCGCCGTAGATCTGCCGGCCGAGGTAGCGCTCGAGGGTGCTGAATCCCTTCACTTGCCCAGTCTCAGTCGGATGAGCTGCATGCGTTGCGCGAACATGAAGACGAGCAGCAGCACCATGCCGACGTGCACCACCACGCAGCCGACGGCGAAGTCGAGCCGGCCCTGGGCCACGCGCGCCTGGCATACGGAGAGCAGGTTGTTGTAGACGATATAGGTGAACAGCGCGAACAGCAGGTTGGCCGAGCGGCCGGCGCGCGGGTTGACGAAGCTCATCGGGATGGCAAGGAAGGCGAGCACCAGGGACGAAATCGGGATGCCGATGCGCCACACCAGCTCGGCGAGGTGAACATTGCTCGGTTCGGCGATCAGCGCCAGGGTCGAGAGGCTCTTGGGCGACCTCGACGGCTCGGCGCTTTCCTTCGTCTCGATGCGCGCGGCGTAGCGGCCGAACTCGGTGACGCGGAAATCGGCCTCGCCCGGCACGCCCTCGTAGCGGCTGCCGTTCTGAAGCACGATGAAGCGGTCGCCGTTCTCGGCCAGCTCGGTGTGGCCGCTGCGGCTCATGCTGACGCTGACGCGCTTGTCGCGCGTCGAGGCGACGAACACGTTCTGCACGCTGCTCGAGTCGCCCGAGACCGACTCGACGAAGTAGACCCGGTCCTTGTTGGAGGTCTCGCCGAACACGCCCGGGTTGACGCGGCTCACGTCGTCGCGCGATTCCAGCTTCTTCGCGTACGTGCCCGCCATCTCCGCCGCCCAGGGCGAGATGATCAGCGACAGCGCGGCGATCAGCGCGATCTGCGGCAGCGCGAACAGCATCACCGGCCTCAGCCAGGAGGTGAGCGAAAGGCCCGAGCCGAACCAGATCACCATCTCCGAGTCGCGCCAGCCGCGCGTCAGCGTCAGCAGCACCGAGATGAACATGGTGAGCGAGAGCAGGATCGGCAGCGCGCCGAGCGCGAAGAAGCCGAGGAAGGCGATCACCGCGTCGGAGGGAAACTGCCCGCCCGCGGCGCGGCCGAGGAGGCGCACGAGCTGCGTCGTTAGCGCGATCACGAACAACGTCATGAACACCGCGCCAGCGAGGCTGGCGAATTCCCTGAGGAGCGCGCGTTGAAAGATCATGCGATACTTTCGCTATGGAATTTAGCATAACGGCGCTCTCGCCCGAGACGGCGAAAGTGGGCTGCGTCGTCGTCGGCGTGCACGCCGGCAAGGAGCTGACCCCGCCCGCGCGGCGCATCGATCAGGCGGCGCGCGGCGCCCTGCGCAAGGCGCTCGCCGACCTGCAGGAAAAGACCGGCTCGACCCTGCTCCTGCGCGACCTGCCCGGCGTCGCCGCCGAGCGCGTGCTGCTGGTCTCGCTCGGGGCGCGGAAGGAGTTCGGCGCGGCCCAGTTCCGCGACGCGGTGCGCGGCGCGGCGAGCGCGCTGCGCGAGCTGACGGCGAAGGACGCGGCGCTGTTCCTGGTCGAGGCGAAAGTCGACTCTCAGCCGCTGCACTGGAACGTGCGCCAGGCGGTCATTTGCCTGCGCGACGCCTTCTATCGCTTCGATCAGATGAAGTCGCAGAAGAAGAAGGCCGATGCGCCCGCCCTCGAGCGCATCGTTCTCCCGCTCAGCGCCAAGCCGCCGCTCGCGCAAGCGCTCGCCGAGGCCAACGCGGTCGCCGACGGCACCGCGCTCGCGAAGACGCTGGGCAACCTGCCGCCGAACGTCTGCACCCCCGCCTACCTCGCCGACGAGGCGAAGAAGCTGGCGCGCCAGTTCAAGCTCGGCGTCGAAGTGCTAGAGCGCGCCGACATGCAGAAGCTTGGCATGGGCGCGCTGCTCGCCGTGGCGAGCGCCTCGCACCAGCCGCCCAAGCTCATCGTGCTTCGCTACAACGGCGCGGCGAAAAGCGTGAAGCCGATCGCGCTGGTCGGCAAGGGCATCACATTCGATACCGGCGGCATCTCGCTCAAGCCTGCCGGCGAGATGGACGAGATGAAGTTCGACATGTCCGGCGCCGGCAGCGTGCTCGGCGCGATCCGCGCGCTCGCCGGCATGAAGGCACCCGTGAACGTGGTCGGCGTCATCCCGACCTGCGAAAACATGCCCGGCGGCCAGGCGACGCGGCCCGGCGACGTCGTCACCACCCTCTCCGGCCAGACGGTCGAGATCCTCAACACCGATGCCGAGGGTCGGCTGATCCTCTGCGACGCCCTCGAGTACGCGGCGCGCTTCAATCCCGAGGTGGTGATCGACATCGCCACCCTCACCGGCGCCTGCGTCATCGCCCTCGGCCACGTGGCGACGGGGCTGTTCGCCAATGACCAGAAGCTCGCCGACGAGATCCGCGCCGCGGGCGAGGACGCCTTCGACCGCGTCTGGCAGCTGCCGCTCTGGGAGGAGTACCAGGAGCAGCTGCGCTCCAACTTCGCCGACTTCGCCAACATCGGCGGGCGGCCGGGGGGCGCCATCACCGCGGCGTCGTTCCTCGCCCGCTTCACGCGCAAGTTCCGCTGGGCGCACCTCGACATCGCCGGCACTGCCTGGAAGAGCGGCCGCGAGAAGGGCTCGACCGGCCGGCCCGTGCCGCTGCTCGTGCGCTTCGCACTGCGCCACGCCGGCAGGAAATGACCGGCATCGATTTCTACTTCAATACCGGCGACCGGCTGCAGGTCGCTTGCCGCCTCGCCGCCAAGGCGGCCGGCCAGAATATGCGCATGGTGATCTACGCGCCGGAGGGCGACACCGCCAGCCGCATCGACAAGCTGCTGTGGACCTGGCAGGCGACGGGCTTCGTTCCCCATTGCGCGCCGCACGATGCCATCGCGGCCGAAACACCGGTCCTGATCGCCGCCGGCGAGGAAACGCCGGAGGGCTTCGGCGTGCTGCTCAACCTCTCGGCCGAGTGCCCGCCGCATTTCGAGCGCTTTGAGCGCCTGTGCGAGTTGGTCGGCCGCGACGAGGACGAGGTCAAGGCCGGGCGCGACCGCTACCGGCACTATCGCGATCGCGGCTACCGCATCACCAATCACGACCTCGCCAATGAGTGACGAAGAGAACCCGCCGGTCCTCACCGAGATCGTCGACGACTCGCGCGCGCCGCGCCGCGCGGTCGACGCCGCGGCCCTCGAAGCGCTCGCCCGCGCGCTCGAGCGCGCCGTACTCGAACGACTGGGCCCCGAGATCGATCGCGTGATCGACGAGAAGCTCTCGCGCACGCTGACCCACGTGCTGGGACAGGCGCTCGACGGCGTGCGCGCCGAGCTGACCGTCAGCGTGACGCAGATGGTGCGCGAAGCCGTCGCGTCGTCGGTCTCCCACGCGCTCGCCCTGCCCGACCAGCGCTGAAGTGCTCGACAAGAGCTTCGAGCCCGCGGCGGTAGAGCAGCGCTGGTACCAGCGCTGGGAATCGTCCGGCTATTTCCGGCACCAGGACAGCAAGCAACCCTCCTACTGCATCCAGTTGCCGCCGCCGAACGTCACCGGCACGCTGCATATGGGCCACGCCTTCCAGCAGACCCTGATGGACGCGCTTGTTCGCTACCACCGCATGCGCGGCTTCAACACCAACTGGGTGGTGGGCACCGACCACGCCGGCATCGCCACCGAGATCGTGGTCGAGCGCCAGCTCGATCAGCAGGGGATTTCGAAGCGCGAGCTCGGCCGGGAGGAGTTCAATCGGCGCGTCTGGCAGTGGAAGCACGAATCGGGCTCGACCATCACGCGGCAGATGCGGCGGCTGGGCGCATCGGCCAACTGGGAATACGCCCAGAGCGATGAGATGCGCGAAGGCCCTCCGGCCGGCTATTTCACGATGGACGAAAGGATGTCGCGCGCCGTCGTCGAAGTCTTTGTCCGCTGGCACGAAGAGGGGCTGATCTACCGCGGCAAGCGGCTGGTGAACTGGGACCCCGTGCTGCGCACGGTGGTCTCCGATCTCGAGGTCGACACCGAGGAAGTAAACGGCACGATGTGGCGCATCGTCTACCCGTTCGTCGACGGCCCACAGCCTTCGCAGGACAAGGATGGCAATCCCGTCAAGCTGCGCGGCATGACGATCGCCACCACGCGGCCGGAGACGATGCTCGCCGACGGCGCCGTGGCGGTGCATCCGGAAGACCCGCGCTACCGCCACCTCGTCGGCAAGCGCGTCATCCTGCCCCTCTGCGACCGCAATATCTCGATCGTCGCCGACGAGATGGTCGATCGCGAGTTCGGCACCGGCTGCGTGAAGATCACCGGCGCGCACGACTTCAACGACTACGGCGCGGCGCTACGGCACAACTTGCCGATGATCGTCATCTTCACCCTCGACGCGAAGATCAACGAGAACGGACCGAAGCAGTTCCAGGGCATGGAGCGCTACGTCGCGCGCAAGGCAGTGGTGGCGCAGCTCGAGCGCGATAACTTCCTCGTTGGCGCCGACCCTCACAAGATGATGGTGCCGAAGTCGGGCCGCACCGGCGTTGTCGTCGAGCCGATGCTCACCGACCAGTGGTTCGTGAAGATGGAGAGCCTGGCGCGCGACGGCCTGGAGGTGGTCGAGCGTGGCGAGGTGAAGTTCTTCCCGGAGCAGTGGACCGCGACCTACAACCACTGGCTGAAGAACATCCGGGACTGGCCCGTGTCTCGCCAGCTATGGTGGGGGCACCAGATCCCGGCCTGGTACGACGGCGAAGGAAATGTCTACGTCGCGCGGACGGAGAAAGAGGCCCAGGACAAAGCCGGCAAGCCGCTGACCAGGGATCCCGACGTCCTGGACACCTGGTTCTCCTCGCAGCTCGTGCCCTTCAGCTCGCTCGGCTGGCCGGAGAAGACCAAGGAGCTCGACACTTTCCTGCCCTCGGACGTCCTGGTCACCGGCAACGACATCATCTTTTTCTGGGTGGCGCGCATGATCATGGCGGCGCGCTACTTCACCGGCAAAGTGCCCTTCCGCCACGTCTATATCAACGCCATCGTGCGCGACGCCGAAGGCGAGAAAATGTCTAAGTCGAAGGGCAACACCCTCGACCCGCTCGACCTCATCGACGGCAGCACGCTCGAAAACCTGCTGCAGAAGTCGACGGTCGGCCTCCTGCGCGCCGATCACAAGGCGCGGATCGAGAGGTACGTGAAGAGCCACTACCCGAACGGCATCCCGGCCTTCGGCGCCGACGCGGTGCGGTTTACCTTCGCCTCCCTCGCGACCTTCTCGATCACCCTGAATTTCGACCTCGGCCGCTGCGAGGGCTACCGCAACTTCTGCAACAAGCTCTGGAACGCGACGCGATTCGTCCTGATGAACAGCGAGGACAAGGACTGCGGCCAGAACGACAAGGACCCGGTCACGCTCTCCTTCATTGACCGCTGGATCATCAGCCAGCTGCAGCGCGTCGAGGCCGAGGCGGCGAAGGGCTTCGACGAATACCGCTTCGACAACGCCGCCGGTGCGATTTACCGCTTCGTCTGGGACGAGTACTGCGACTGGTACGTGGAGCTGGCGAAACTGCAGCTGCAATCGCCCGACGAGGCCGTGCAGCGCGGCACGCGGCGCACCCTGGTGCGAACGCTCGAGACGGCGCTGCGCCTCGCCCATCCCATCATCCCTTTCATCACCGAAGAGCTGTGGCAGAAGATCGCGCCCCTCGCCGGCAAGAAGGGCGACACGATCATGCTGCAGCCCTACCCCAAGGCGCAGCCGGAAAAGATCGACGCCGCGGCGGAACGCGAGATGGAAGCACTGAAACAGTGGACGGTCGCGGCGAGGAATCTGCGCAGCGAGGCCAAGATCCCGCCCGGCGAGCGCGTGCCGCTCTACGCTACCGCAATGCCTGGGTTGGAGACGGTGGTGGCGATCACCGCCCTCGCCCGCCTGAGCACGTTCGAGAAGCGTGATCCGCTGCCGGATTCCAACGCACCGGTGGCGGTGATCGGCAATGCGCGAATGATGCTTTTCAAAGAGGTCGATCCGGCAGCGGAGCGCACGCGCCTAGCGAAAGAGGCTGCCAGGCTGGAAGGTGAAATCACCAAAGCGAAAGCCAAGCTCGGCAATTCATCGTTCGTTGACCGCGCGCCGGCGAAGGTGGTGGAGCAGGAACGCGAGCGCCTGGCGGGCTTCGAGGCCTCGCTCGCAAAGCTCAGGGAACAGCTGCAGAAGCTAACGGCTTAGCAGTCCTTCGAGCACGCGCAGCTCCGCGTCGGTGTGGTTCACCACCGGTGCCTGCATCAGCATCTGCGGCGAGCTCTTGGCCATGAGGTAGCGCGGCTGCTCGTGGTGCTTGGTGCGCACCGTCTCGCGTGCCGCCGGATCGAAAGCCGATCCGAGCTCGGCCTCGCCATAGCAAGTGCAGATGTACGTGCGGCCGCGCTCGGCCTCAAGGTATACCGCGGTGCCACGGATGCCGATGGTCGCCGTCGGCGTGGTGAGCCGCCGGCTGCGGCCCGGGGAAAAGACCGTCAGTACGGCGCCGGTCACCAGGCGGAACCCGTTCGCGACGACGTTGAGCGTGGAATTGCGCCGGACCATCATCGCGTCGCGCCCGACGACGATGACGAGCTGGCCATCCGCGCCGGTCACGATCCGGTCGCCGCTGACGCGCACGTCGCCGCTGCGATTGCGAATGCCCTGGTCGAGCTTTCCCTGGGCGAAGGCTTCGCCGACGAGAAGCAGACCCGCCGCGCCCTTAAGCCAGTCGCGGCGCGTCGGCATCAGGCGATGCGTATGCCAGGCGCTCGTGCGCGTCGGGCCAGGAATGGTCGAACTGCCAGCCGTGCTGCGCCTCCAGGCGCAGGCGGAACGCCTCCTCCAGCTCGCGCGACGGCGTCGCCACGCAGCTGCCTGGAAAGCGCATGAGGAAGCTCGAGGTGACGACGGCGCATTCGCCGCGTGCCTCGACGCGCGTTTGCGCGATGTCCCGCCCGTGCAGGCGCAGCTCGTCATCGAGGTAGGCCGGCACGCCGAACTGGCGATAGGTCGCGACCGCCGAAGCGAGCCCCCAGGAGTGCCAGCGCTTCTCCCGTCCCGGCGCGAACTTGCGCGGCGCGATGAGCGCGAACGGATAGCGCGCGGCCTCTTCGGACCAGAGCAGGATCGGCGCGGCGGAGGACAACTGCGCCGCCGCGATCGCCGCGCACGCCGCGTCGAACTGCCGCTGCGCGAGCGCGCCGAGCCGGATCCAGCGTGCCTTCATGAGGCTGATTATTCCATAATCACGCATGTTCGAATCGGCCGAGCTCGACCATCGCATCTCGAAGCCGGTGTACCGGCGCGAGGAGCCGAAGCTGCGCCAGCAGCTGCTCGACGCGCAATACGACCTGAAGGAGAACGGCGGCTTCCCGGTTCTAATCCTTATCGCCGGCGTCGAGGGCGCGGGCAAGGGCGAGACCGTCAACCTGCTGAACGAGTGGATGGACCCGCGCCACGTGCTGACGCACGGCTTCGCCGAGCCCTCGGACGAAGAGATGGAGCGGCCGCACCTGTGGCGCTTCTGGAAAGCGTTGCCGCCGAAAGGCAAGGTCGGCGTGTTCTTCGGCGCCTGGCACACCGACCCGATCGTCAGGCGCGTCTACGGCAAGATCAGCGGTGCGCGATTCGGCGAGGATATCGACGAGATCGTGCGCCTCGAGAAGATGCTGTGCGACGAGGGCGTGCTGCTGCTCAAGTACTGGTTTCACGTCTCGCGCAAGCAGCAGAAGAAGCGGCTGAAGGCGAGCGGCGAGAGTGCCGACCTGCCCTACCGCCAGTTCCTCAAAGTAAGCGAGACTTTCGTGCGCCGCACCTCGACCGCCGAGGCGCCGTGGATCGTCATTGCGGGCGCGGACGACCGTTTTCGCGCCCTCACCTTCGGTCGGCACCTGCTCGCGGCGATGCGCGAGCGGCTGGACGAAAAGCGCGTGCGCCGCCTGCCCGACCGCCAGCCGCCGCTCGCGCGTCCCGCGGACAACCTCAACGTCATCCGCGCGCTCGAGCTCGATCAGCCGCTCGGCAAGGCCGCCTACCGTAAGGAGGTGAGAAAGTTGCAGGTGCGTTTGGGAAGCCTCACGCGCGACAAGCGCTTCAGGGCGACCTCCGCGGTGCTGGTCTTCGAGGGCAACGATGCCGCCGGCAAGGGCGGCGCGATCCGCCGCGTCACCAGCGCGCTCGATGCCCGTTATTACCGCACAGTGCCGGTCGCCGCGCCGACCGAGGAAGAGCGTGCGCAGCCCTACCTCTGGCGCTTCTGGCGTCACCTGCCGCGCCGCGGCCGCTTTCTGTTCTTCGACCGCTCCTGGTACGGCCGCGTGCTGGTCGAGCGCGTCGAAGGCTTCACTGCCGAAGCCGACTGGCAGCGCGGCTACACCGAGATCAACGATTTCGAGCGCTCGCTGGCGCGCCACCAGACGGTGGTGCTCAAGTTCTGGCTTGCGATCAGCAAGGAGGAGCAGTACCGGCGCTTCAAGCAGCGCGAGAAGATCGCCTTCAAGCGCTTCAAGATCACCGCCGAGGACTGGCGCAACCGCAAAAAGTGGGACGCCTACGAGGAGGCGGTGAGCGACATGGTCGACCGCACCTCGACCTCGATCGCGCCGTGGACGCTGGTCGAGGCGAACAACAAGTACTACGCGCGCCTGAAGGTGCTGCGCTCGGTCTGCGACGCGCTCGATGCCGCGCTGCAGCGCGGCAAGTAGTTTCTAGAGCTCGATATCCTCGCGGATCGCGGCGACGCCCGCTTCCGCGCACTGATCGTCTTCGCGCCCGCCCGGCGCGCCCGAGACGCCGATCGCGCCCAGCAGCGAACCGCCCGCATCGATCTTGACGCCACCGCCGACGGCGGCGACGCCGGGCCGGTTGCGAATACCGCTTTGCGGCCGCCCCGGCTGGGTCGCCTCGGCGAGCTCGGTGGTGTTGGTGCGGAAGCTCGCCGCCGTATAGGCCTTGGCGCTCGCCATGTCGGTTGTATGCGGCCCGGCGAAGCGGTCGCGCAGGAGAACCTGCACGACGCCCATGCGGTCGACCACCGCGACCGTCACCTGGTAACCGCTGGCGCGGCACTTCCCCAGCGCCGCCTGCGCTGCCTTGAGCGCGGTCTCCGGTGTGAGGACCTTGACCGGGAATGTGCCCTCGGCGCGCGCAAGGCAAGCCCAGCACAACGCAAGAACGAGAAAATTCCTCACTTCTTCTTCATGAAGAAGGTGAACTCCTTGTCGGCCTCGCCGTGCGAGACGAGCTCGTGGCCGGTCTGCCGCGAGAACGCCTGGAAATCCTTCACCGCACCGGGATCCGTGGCGAGCACTTTCAGCACCTGGCCGGACTGCATGTCGGTCAGGGCCTTCTTGGTGCGCAGGATCGGCAGAGGACAATTCAGCCCGCGCGCATCGAGCTCTTTGTCGAAGTTCATAAAGTATTATGCCGCATGCCCAACGCCGTTCCCGAGGGTGCGCAGAACTGGCTGGTGACCGTCGCGCAACTGCCGGTCGAGGATCCGGCGTCGCGCATGCGGGTGCTGCGCACGCTCGAGTCGCTGGGCGCCGCGGTGATGCGCGAAGGTGCCTATCTCCTGCCCGACAGCGCCGACAACCGCCGCGCGCTCGACGCGCTCGCCGAGTACGCGACCAAGAGCGGCGGCGTCGTGCACGTGCTGCACGTCAGCCCGACTTCCGCCACGCAGACCGAGGCCTTCCGGCACCTTTTCGATCGCTCGGCCCGCTATGAGGACCTGATCAAGACCGTCGAGAGCCTGCGCGTCGGCTTCGGCCAGAGCGACCCGAGCGCAATTTCCCGCGTGCTGCACAAGCAGCGGCGCGAGCTGGAGAGCATCGCCGCGCTCGATTTCTTCCCGACGCAGGCGCGCGCGCGCGCGCAGGAAGCGCTCGCGGCGTGCGAGGCCGAAGTGAAGAAGCTGCTCTTTCCGGCGCAATCCAAGGCACCGCTCGGCGCCGGCGAGCCGCTCCTGCGCCGCACCTGGGCGACGCGCAAGCCGTTGTGGGCCGACCGCCTCGCCTGCGCCTGGCTGATCCGGCGCTTCGTCGACCCGGAGGCGACCATGCTGTGGCTGGACAAGAGCGAGCCGCCGCCGGCCAACGCGCTCGGCTTCGCCTTCGACGGCGCGCATTTCGCCAACAGCGAGACGCGCGTGACCTACGAGGAGATGCTCGCCCGCCTCGACCTCGGCAAGAATCCGGCGCTCGCCAAGATCGGCAGCATCGTGCACTTCCTCGAGGTGCGCGGCACGCCGGTGCCGGAAGCCGCCGGCGTACAGACCCTGCTTCAGGGCGCGCTGCGGCGCTCGCCGCAGGAGGCGCAGCTTCTCGCCGAAGCGGAAAAGACCTTCGACCTTCTCTACGACGCCTACTTCGAGCCCGCCAAGCGCTGATCAGCGCTTGCCGTCGCGCACCTCGGCGGCGTGCTGCGAGCGCAGCTCCTTCAGCCGCGCGTCGATCACCGAGAGCTGGTAGAAATCGCCGTCCCCCGCGCTGCGCGCCAGCTGCAGCTGCTCGATCGCCGCCGGCAGGCTGCCCTGCAGGACGTAGACCTCGGCTTGCGCCTGGTGCTGCAGCAGCCGCTTGCCGAGCGCCGCGTAGCATTTCGCCTGCAGCTGGTGCAGGGCGGCGTCCTTGGAATAGAGGCGCATCGGCTCGGTGAGCGCCGCGAGTGCATCCTTGTCGCGGCCGGCCTCGTGCAGCACGCCCACGTGCGCGTAAAGGAGCGCGCGCGAGTGCGGGTAGCGCTTGCGCGCGTCGCCAAGCAGCTTCGCGCTGCCGTCCTGCTCGCCCAGTCCCTGCTTCACTCGCGCCGCCAGGGTCTCGATCATCGGCCCCTCGGCGCCGGTCTTGCGCAACCGTGCGACCTCTGCGTCGGCGTCGCGCGCACGCCGCGCGCGAAGCAGGGCCGAGGCCAGGCCGTAGCGCGCAGCGGCCTCGCTGGCATAGCGGCCCTCGCGCACCACGGCCTCGAAATAGCCGACCGCGTCGCGCGGGTCGCCCTGGTCGGCGCGCAGCTTGGCGCGCACCAGCTGGAACTCGGCGCTGTCGGGATGCTGCCGGTAAGGCAGCGCCGCCGCCCGGTTCTGCGCGTCGGCGATGCGCTCGAAAGTCACCGGGTGCGTGCGCAGGTAGCCCGGCATCGTGCCGTCGTCGGCGACCCGGCTCGCACGCTGCATCTTCTCGAAGAAGGTCGCCATGGCGTGGGGATCGTATCCCGCCGTTTCCAGGGCACGCAGCCCGAGCCGGTCCGCCTCGCGCTCGAAATCGCGCGAGTAGGAGAGCTGCGACTGCACCACGCCCGCCTGCGCGGCAATCGCCGCGCCGCCCGCGAGGTCGGGACGCGAGCGCCCGAGCAGGATCGCCGCGGCGAGCGCAACCATCATCGGCATCTGCATCTGCTGCTGCTGGCCGAGCATGCGCGCGATGTGACGCTGGGTGACGTGCGCGATCTCGTGCGACAGCACCGAGGCGAGCTCGGATTCGGTCTCGGCGGCGCTGATCAGCCCGGTGTGCACGCCGACGAAGCCGCCGGGCATCGCGAAGGCGTTGATCGACGGATCGCGGATGGCGAAGAATTCGAAGTCCTGGCGCGCGCCGACCGAGGCCTGGCTGAGGCGGCTGCCCAGCGTCGCCAGGTACTCGCTCACCTCGGGATCGTCGACGTAGGAAGGCTCGCGGAAGCGGATGTCGCGCATGATCGCTTCGCCGAGGCGGCGCTCCATCTGCGGCGAAAGCGTGGCGTCGCCGGCGCTGCCCAGGTCCGGCAGCGCCTGGCCGAAGCCGCGCGGCGCGGAAGCCGCCAGGGCGGCCGCGAGCAGGCAGGCTGGGCGCGAGGGGAAGCGCATGTGTTTATGATAGCGCCCGGCATGGCTGATAAAGGACGCAAGCGTTTGACCCATTTCGATGCGCGAGGTTCTGCGCACATGGTCGACGTCGGCGGGAAGACCGCGACCCACCGCGTCGCGGTCGCGTCGGGGCGGATCGTCATGCGCCCGGCCACCTTTCGCCTGGTCGCCGCCGGGCGCGCCAAGAAGGGCGACGTGCTCGGCATTGCACGCGTCGCGGCGATTCAGGCGGCGAAGCGTACGCCCGAGCTGATCCCGCTCGCGCACCCGATCGCGATCACGCGCGTCGCCGTGTCCTTCCAGCTCCTGGAGAAGGTCTCGACGCTGGTGCTGACCGCGCGCGTCGAGTGCCGCGGCCAGACCGGCGTGGAGATGGAAGCCCTGACCGCCGCCGCGGTCGGACTGCTCACCGTCTACGACATGGTGAAAGCCGTCGATCGCGGCATGACGCTCACCGACCTGCGCCTCGAGGAGAAACGCGGCGGGAAGTCGGGGACATTTCGCCGCTAGAATAGCGGCCATGAACAATTTTCGCAGAGCATTGATCGGCGCCGGCGCGGCGCTGCTCCTCAAGCCGTTCGCGGCGCTGGCGGCGTGGCACAAGGAAGCGTTCGGCGCGAAGAGCGCCCCCGATGCGCTGAAGAGCCTCGGCGCGGCGAACCCGGCACCGAGCCAGGACGTGGTGATCGAGGCGCCGCAGATCGCCGAGAACGGCGCGGTGGTGCCGATCGAGATCACGAGCAACGTGAAAGGGACGAGCTCGATCCTGGTGCTGATCGACAAGAACCCGTTCCCCCTCGTCGGCAAGTTCGACTTCTCGGAGAGCGCCCTGCCCTTCGTCAAGCTGAACGTAAAGATGGGCGAAACCTCGGATGTGCGCGTGATCGCCGAAGCGGGCGGCAAGCACTACGTGGCGACGCGCGAGATCAAGGTAACCATCGGCGGGTGCGGAGGCTGACATGGCGGCAGGACCAATGAAAATGCGCGCGACGCTCGCCGGTGGCTATACCGACGTGCGCGTGCTGATGACCCACCCGATGGAGACCGGCCAGCGCAAGGACGCCGAGGGCAAGGTGGTGCCGATGCATTTCATCCAGAACCTGATCGTGAAGGTGAACGGCAGGACGGTGATCGACGGCCAGGTCAGCCAGGCGGTCTCGCGCAACCCGGTGTTCTCCTTCCGCCTGCGCGGCGGGTCGAAAGGCGACAAGATCGAGGTCAGCTGGCTCGACAACCAGGGCGACAGTAACAAGACCGAAACCGCGGTGGCCTGATGGTGCGGCTCGCCATCCTCGTCGCGCTGCTGCTGCCTTTTTCCGCAGCGGCGCAGGACACGAAGAAGGAAATCCAGCGCTACCAGCAGATGATCGGCGAAGGCAGCCCGGTCGAGCTGTTCGAGCTGGAAGGCGAAACGCTGTGGAAGAAGCCGCAGGGGCCCAAGCAAGCGTCGCTCGAAAAATGCGATTTCGGCTCGGGGCCGGGGGTCCTGAAAGGCGCCTATGCGCGGCTGCCGCGCTACTTCAAGGACGCCGACCGCGTCATGGACCTCGAGTCGCGCCTGCTCTACTGCATGCAGACCATCCAGGGGCGAAGCGCCGATGACGCCCTGAAGCGCGTGTTCGGCAATGAAGACCGGCCCTCCGAGATGGAGTATCTCTCGGCCTATATCGCCGGCCAGTCGCGCGGCGCGGCGATGTCACCGGGCACCAGCCACCCGAAGGAGAAGCAGGCGCTGGAGCTCGGCCGCAAGCTCTTCTTCCACCGCGCTGGCTCGTGGGATTTTTCCTGCGCGAGCTGCCACGGCGAGGAAGGCAAGCGCATTCGCATGCAGGACCTGCCGGTCCTCTACAAGCCCCAGGACGCGCGGCCTGTCGTCGCCACCTGGCCGGCCTACCGCGTGTCGAACAGCCAGTTCAAGACCATGCAGTGGCGCCTGAACGACTGCTATCGCCAGATGCGCATGCCGGAGCCGGTCTTCGCTTCGGAGACCACGGTGGCGCTCAATCTCTTTCTGACGGCGACCGGCAAGGGCGAGATCTACCGCGGTCCGGGGACCAAGCGATGAGACTCGCGCTGCTGCCGCTGATTGTGCTCGCCTCCACCGCCGCGTGGGGCGAGCTCGGCCCGCAGGACGTCGAGAAGGTGCTGCTGCGCGACTTCAAGCCGCGCGGCCAGGCGACCATGGACCGCGTGCTGCAGGACGGGCTGCAGCGCCTGTGCACCGAGTCCGAGAACAATCCCCCCGCCGCGGTCGCGAAAGCGCTGGAAGCCGACCAGATGAAGTCGATCGCCTTTCCCGCCGGCTCGCTGGTGGGCGACTGGCAGCGCGGCGAGAAAATCGCCCAGGGCGGGCGCGGCATGACCTGGAGCGACCGGCCCGACGCGCCCGCGGACGGCAGCTGCTACAACTGCCACCAGCTCTCTCCGGTGGAACTCTCGCACGGCACGCTCGGGCCGAGCCTGCTCGGCTTTGGCAAGACGCGCGGCAACAGCGCCGAGACCCAGCGCTATGTGTACGGCAAGATCTTCAACGCGAAGGCCTACAACCTTTGCTCGCAGATGCCGCGCCTCGGCCACTCCGGCACCCTGACGCCCGAGCAGATCAGGGATCTCGTCGGCCTGTTGCTCGACCCCGCCTCGCCCGTCAACCGCTAGCGTGGCTCAGCCGGCTTCGGGATAGGGTTTCGCGCCAGCAGGTCGCTGCAGTCGACTGGCGGCGGCAGGTCGATCGGCGCGAGCAGGCCTTTGCCGGGGTGCTCCACTCGCTGCAGGCGGTGCTCCGCTTCGCGGTACCGCAGGCCGACCGCCACGCGGTATTGCGCCATCGCCTCTTCCCGGCAGCCGAGGTTCTCCAGGACCAATCCGAGGTGGTGGCGCGCGGAGCCGTCGCCCGGCCGCAGGGCAACGGCGTACGTAATGCTCGGCAGCGCCTGCTGGTAGTGCTTCATCTCGATCTGGATTGCGGCACGAGCGAAGGCGCAGTCGAAAAGGCGCGGATAGAGCTGGATGCAGCGCTCGGTGACGTCCATCGCGTCTCCAATGCGGCCGGCATAGAGGTACTCACGTCCCAGCTCATAGAGGGGCCGATATCCCCCCGGCACCGTTTCCGCCGGCAGTTTCGCCGCCGCGTCCTCCCAGATCGCTAGACCGCTCGAGAACGTGTGCAGCCGGTCGCGCGCCTGCCAGCCAAGGAATGCCAGCGCCGGAACCATCAGCACGATCAGCAGCCGCGGCGACAGGCGATCGAGCGCAGCCGCGACGGCGACGGCCAGGCCGGGCGCCCAGAGGTAGCTGCGATACAGAACGAATGGCTCCTGGAAGCGCACCGCGGCCAGCTCGGTCCCGAAAAGGATCCACACGTACAGGAATCCCCACGCCGACGACGCGAGGAAACCTCGCCGAAGCAGAAAGTAAGCGGCGAGAACCGCCGATGCGACGAAGCACAGCACCGCTGGCAGAGCGACGGCCGGACTCCAGTAGTGCGCGAAATCCACCCGCAGGTCGAGCGCCATGTCGGCAGTCCTCGGCGCGAGCCAGACCATGAGGTACCTGAAGAACAACACGACTTGCGCGAGGGCGCTGCCGATCCAAGGAGAGGACACCGACACGCTCTCGCTGGTCACTTGCGCAGCGATGGACGGGAATTGCGGCTCGATGACCGCGCCGATGACACTGCGGCTATAGACCACAACGAAGATTGCCGCGGGCGCACACGCGGCGAAGAACACCCCGACATAGCGCAGCGCAAAGCGCAGCCTCACGGCCGCGAAGGGCACCAGCGCCGCGGCGGCTGCGGGAAGCAGGATGGCGTGCTCCTTGGAAAGCACTGACAGCGAGTAGAGCAGTGCCGCGGCGATGGCATCCGTAATGCTGCTGGTGCGCAAACCGCGCAGGAACATGACCAGCGCGAGCACTGCGAAAAGAGTCGCAAGCACGATCGAGCGCTGCGTGAGATAGGCCGCGCCATAGACCGCGACCGGATGCGCGGCAAACAACGCTGCGCCGGCGAACGACGCGAGCCGCCGCACGCCGAGCGATCGCAGCAGCGCGAACACCGCCCACGCACAGGCCGCGTGCAGCACCAGGCCGACCGCGCGGTGTACCTCGATGCTGCCGAACATGACGTGCACCCAGGCAAGCGAGAAGTACGCGGGAAACCGTAGCCCGAGACCGAGCGGGAAGACGGCGTACTCGGAGAATCGGTAGCCCGAGAAGAAGATCCGGTCGTCGAAGATCGGCGGGTTGCCGAGAAACGGCAGGTACAGCGCCGTGACCAGCGCGGCGAGAACCACGAGCGACGCCGCCGTCAGCCAGGAGGGAGACTTGATGTGATCCCCGCGCACCACGCAAAGGTATCCCTAAAAAAAGAAAGGCGCCCCGAAGGGCGCCTTTCTCACTCGCGATGTTCTGCGATTACGTGCCGCGGCAGGAACCGGGCAGATACTTCGGAGCCACGGAGGTGCCGTCGGCCGGCAGGCCGCAGCGCCAGCCATTGATGCCGATCGGGCCGTTGGCCAGGTTCGCAGCCACTGCGGGGGCGGCGTTAACCATCGGGACCAGCGTCACATCGCCAGCCGGCAGACCGCCGGCGGTCGTCACCGTGACCTTGCCGTTCGCATCGGTTGCAACGCCGCCGACGTACTTCGACTGCGCGCCCTCACAGCCCCACGTGTTGGGGCCGGGCGGCGTGCCGCCCGACTGGTAGATCTCGGTGATCGTCGTACGGCATGCGCTCGCGGCAAGCATTACCTCGGTCATCTTCGCGCGAACGGTGTAGTCCTGATACGCCGGCAGCGCGACGGCCGCCAGAATGCCGATGATCGCAACGACGATCATCAGTTCGATCAGCGTGAAGCCTTGCTGGATACGTTTCATTGAAGCTCCCTGTTGTGGATGTTAGGTCCGGCCAACACCTTGGCCGCACGCCTTATACGCAACTGTCGTGCCAGCATGACATGGCGGTAAATTTATTAAATAACAATAGCTTACGGTACCAGTGAACTCCTACCAGCTGCCCAAAATCCGCGGAGAGCGACCATATTTGTCACCCGCCGCCCGTCTGGCCGACGAGGAAGCGGAACACCGGGCTCCATGCGTCGCCCCCTGCGCCCAGCTCGTGCCGATGCGCCTGGAATGAACGCATCGCCCCCGGGCCGTCATTGCCCAAGAGCAGCCCCGTCATATGCGCAGCCACGGCATAGGGTGCGAGATCCGCGCTCAGCTCGCCTTGCAGCAATGCATCGGCGGATGCCGCAATCCGAGTTGCGTCCTCATTGGCGATCGCGGCATGCAGGCTAAGCCAAGGCCTCGCAGCGCCTACCCCCGCGCAGGTCGAGCTCTCCAACCCCCTCCACAAGCTCGTGCGAACCGGTTGTGGGAGGTTGCCGTTGACCAGACCCGCCACCTCCATCAGCGCGCGCCGCGCAGTTGCGGTCGAGATGTCGATGCGGCAATCGACGAGGCCGGCGCGCAGCAGCGCTAGGTCGGCGGCGAGAGTTGCCGGCAGTAGGTCGAGGATGGCAGGTCGTCCGCCGCGCAGATACGCCGCGGCCAGCTCGGCCTGCTTCGCGCGCTCCGCGCGCCGCAGCCATGGGTGGGCGCCCGCCGAGAAGCGGGCCGGATCGGGCTGCTGCGAGCGCGGGCGATCGAAAAGGGCCAGCACCGGGATCGGCGCCTCGAGGAGGCGAGGCAGGTCGTCCGCCTGCTGACGGAGGAAGCGCGCCAGCCCGGCGTTGAGATCGAGCACCGGCGCGTAGTCGGAGTTCGGCCGCACGCCGAACGCGCCGTAGTACGGCGCGAGCGCCGCCCGGCCGGCGACACGGTGCACCAGCAGATCGTCGAGGTTGCGGATGTTGAAGCGCTCGAGCTCTGCGCGCAGCAACGGATTGAGGAGCGCGCCTGCGTCGGGCCGCGGCAGCTTGCCTTTGTGCACGGCGACGATGATCAGGTCGCCGTGGTTGGGCATCCAGATCTCGAAGTCCTCGAAGTTGCCGGCGAGCGCGGTGACGATCGTCGCGACCAGCGCCGGCGTCATCTCGTAGACGTGCACCCACTGCAGGAACAGCCCGCCGTCGCGCAGGTAGCGGCGAACCTCGCCGTAGAACTCCACCGAGAAAAGGCCGGACACACCGCTCACCCAGGGATTGGACGGCTCGGAAACGATCACGTCATAGCGCCGCTGGCCGGCGGAAAAATAGGTCTTGGCGTCGTCGAAGTGCAGGTGGCTGCGGGGATCGTCAAGCGCGCGCGCGTTGCGCGGCCGAAAACGCGCGGCGGCCTGGACGATCGCAGGCTCGATCTCCACGGTATCGAGCAACTCGATCCTGCGGGAGGCAAGCAGGACATGCGCCGACAGCCCGGTCCCGAAGCCGATGTTTGCGACCTGCGTCGCCTCGGGCGCAAAAACCTGCGGCAGGGTGCCGAGCAGCGTCATCATCAGCTCGTCGTCGTACGGCGCGCCCTCGCCGAGCCGGATGGCGCCGTCGGACTTGCCGTTGGTTCGCAGCGCCACCCCGCCGCGGGACTCGGTGACGCTCACCGTCGCCGTCTTGCCGTCAAGCTGCAGCACCGCCTGCTCGGTGCCGCCGGCGCGCAGCAGGATGCCGCTGCGGAATACCCCGGAAGCCATGCGATGCGCGTCGAGCTGCACACCCACCAGAGCGGCGACCACCGCCACGGTGGCGATCGCGGCCGACGCGTAGGTGCGGCGCCGGCCCCCCGTCCCGGAACCGAGCAGGACAACGCCCAGCGCAAGGTCGATGGCTGCTCCGGCGACGATCAGGCCCTTCAGGCCGAGCAACACCATGCCGATATGCACGGCGACGAAGACGCCGACGATGGCGCCGGCGGTGTTCGCGGCGTAGACCTGACCGATGGCACGCTCGCCGGCGCCTTTGCGCAGCAGCGCGGCGGTGATGAGCGGCAAGGTCATGCCGGCGCAGAAGGCCGCGGGGAACATGACCGCGAGGCAGATCGCGTGGCTGACGAAGTGGAAAGCGACATACCCGCTCTCCGTCGCGGTCAGCGCCTTCATTGCCGTCTCCATGACCCGGAACGTCGAGCTGTAGACCGGCAGCGTCGCCAGCGCGGCGACCCCCATCGCGACCTGCACCCAGCCCAGCAGGTGCAGCGGGTTGGCGGCGGCGTCGATCCGGCGCCGGATTGCCAGCCCGCCGAAGGCGATGCCGAGAATGAAGGCGGAGAGCATGAGCTCGAAGGCGTGGGTCGAGGAGCCCAGCACCAGCGACAGCATGCGGATCCAGCCGATCTCGTACATGAAGGACGAGGCGCCGGTGAGCGCCGCGACGGCGAGCAGCATCTTCAAATGCGGGACGGACGGACCTGCCGTCGGCGCAGGAGCGGGCGCGACGGCATGTTTTGCGCGCGGACGGATGACGAAAGCCGCCAGGGCCACGGCGAGATTCACGACCCCCGCCGCGACCAGCGTGCCGGGCAAGCCGGCCGCGGCGATGAAGTAGAAGCCGCTCGCGAGAACGCCAGCCGCGGCGCCGAGGCTGTTGGTGAAATAGAGCATCGCCACGACATAGCCGGCGCGCTCCGGCTGCACTCGCAGGACGCCGCCGGTCAGCAGCGGGAAGGTGGCGCCCAGCAGCACCGATTGAGGAAGGATCAGGGCGGCGGCAACGGACCACTTGAAGGCCTGCACCGCGCCGGGGCTGCCCAGCGTCGGAATGACATGGTCGAAGGCCATGGCCGTCATCGCGACGAACACTTCGTGGAAGAAGAGAGAGGCGATGCCGATCGCCGCCTCGATCAGGGCGTAGGCGAGCAGCAGATCGCGCAGCCGGGGCGACAGCCGGCTCGCGGCCCAGGCGCCGATCGCCATGCCGCCCATGAAGATGGCGAGGACCAGCGTCTGGGCATAAGCCGCGTGCCCCAGGAACAGCTTGAGGTAGTGGCTCCAGATCGACTCGTAGATGAGCCCGGCGAAGCCCGAAGCGGTGAACACTGCCAGCACCGCCGGCAGAAACAGCTTGGCGCGCAGACTAGGGCTGATAGCCGGGGATGCGCGACTCGTCGACCGTGTCGATCTGCTCCGGATCGAGGAACATCTCGGCGTAGCGACGGTAGACCTTGCGGCGCACGAAGATGTCGAAGAGGTCGGGATCGACGTGGTGGTTGAGCTTCATCCGGCCGAGAATCTCGAGCGACTCGGAGAGCGTCTTGCCCTTCTTGTAGGGTCGGTCCTTGGCGGTCAGCGCCTCGAAGATGTCGGCGATGCCCATGCAACGCGCCTGCACCGACATCTGCTCGCGCGTCAGGCCGCGCGGGTAGCCTTTGCCGTCCATGCGCTCGTGATGGCCGCCGGCGTACTCCGGCACGTTGGTGAGGTGCTTCGGCCACGGCAACGCCTCGAGCATCTTGATGGTGGCGACGATGTGGTGGTTGATGACCTTGCGCTCGTCGTCGGTCAGCGTGCCGGCGCGGATGGTGAGGTTCTTCACTTCCTCCTCGGTGAGGAAGTCGGCCTCGTGCCCCGACAGATCGCGCCAGCGGTACTTGGCGATGCGCTGCACTTGCGCGACGCTGTCGTCGGACATGCGCTCGCCGCCGATGTTGCACATCTGCAGGAAGCGGCGGTCCTCGTCGAGCTGGCGCAGCCGATCGCGCAACTGCTTGTCATTCAGGTTCTTCTTCAGGTGCTCGATCTCGCTGTCGCGCTTCAGGATCTCGAAGCGGGTGTCGATGAGGTGGATGCGATCGAAGATGGTCTCGAGCTTGGTCGCCTTGTCGACCACGTGCACCGGCGTCGTCACCTTGCCGCAGTCGTGCAGGAGGCCGGCGATCTTCAGCTCGTAGCGATCCTTGTCCGACATGTGGAACTCGGCGAGCGGCCCGGCGCGGGTCTCGTTGACCGCCTCGGCGAGCAGCATGGTCAGCATCGGCACGCGCTGGCAGTGGCCGCCGGTATAAGGCGACTTCTCGTCGATCGCGGTATTGATCAGCGTGATGAACGACTCGAAAAGCTCCTCGAGCTGGTTGATCAGCATGCGGTTGGTGAGCGCGATCGCCGCCTGCGAGGCGAGCGACTCGGCGAGGCGCTGGTCCGACGGCGAGAACGGCACGATCTCGCCGGTGCGCGGGTCCTGGGCGTTGATCAGCTGCAGCACGCCGATGCTCTCGTTCTGGTGATTGCGCATCGGCACGGTGAGGAAGGACTTCGAGCGGTAGCCGGTCTTGGAATCGAAGGCGCGGGTGCCGGAGAAGTCGAAACCGTCCGCCGTGTAGGCGTCGGCGATGTTCACGGTCTTGCCGGTGAGGGCAGCATGGGCGGCGACCATGTTGTGGTTCGGCTTGCCTTCCTTGCCGTAGAGCTGGATCGGATAGAACGGCACCGGGTTGCCGGTGGTGCCGCCGAGGTAGTTCTTGAGCGAGCTAGTGCGCAGGATCTCGAAGCGCAGCGTCTTTTCTTCGGTGACGCGGTACAGCGTGCCACCGTCGGCGCGGGTGATCGACTTGGCCGCGGTCAGGATCGTTTCCAGCAGCCGGTTGATATCGGTCTCGCCCGAGAGCGAGACGCCGATGCTGTTGAGCTGCTCGAGCCGCAGGACGAGGTCTTCTTCGGCGCTCGGTGCGAGGTCCGAGAGCCGCAGGCCGACCGTGCTGTCCGTCATGGTGCTCATCGGGGAATCGGGCAGGCCATGGCGGCGGGGGGCGTTCCTGCTTTACTTAATACAGACGGTGCGCACTTCCTTGATGTGCGTCACGCCCGTGAGGCACTTCTCCATGCCGTCCTGCTTCAGGGTGCGCATCCCGTCCTCAAGGCACTGGGCCAGCATCTCGGCGTTGCGCGCGTGCTCCTGGATCAGCTTCTTCAGCTTGTCGGTCGCGATCAGCAGCTCGTGCAGGCCGCAGCGACCCTTGAAGCCGCCGCCGCCGCACTTGTCGCAACCCACCGGCTTGTAGAACTGGAGTTGGCCCTTTTCGTTGCCATAGAGCTTCACCCAGTCCTTGTAGACCGCTTCCATCTGGCCCTTCGGGTCGGCCTTGAAGCGCGAGGTCGCCATCAGCTCGTCACAGTACTCGCGCAGGAAGGAGGTGATCTCCGCCGGCTCGGGCACATACGCCTGCTTGCAGCTGCACATGCGCTTCGCCAGGCGTTGCGCCAGGATGCCGAGCAGCGCATCGGCGAAGTTGAATGGGTCCATGCCCATGTCGAGCAAGCGAATGATCGATTCCGGCGCCGAATTGGTATGCAGCGTGGCAAACACCAGGTGGCCCGTGAGCGAGGCTTCGATGCCGGTGCCGGTCGTTTCCTTGTCGCGCATCTCGCCGACCATGATGATGTCCGGGTCGGCGCGCAGGAACGCTTTCATCACCGCCGCGAAGTCGAGGCCGGCCTTCTTGTTCACCTGCACCTGGCGCAGGCCCTTCTGCGTGATCTCGACCGGATCCTCGGCGGTCCAGATCTTGGTGTCCGGCGTGTTCAGGTACTTGAGCACCGAGTGCAGCGTCGTCGTCTTGCCCGAGCCGGTCGGCCCGCAGACGAAGAACAGGCCATAGGGCTTGCTGACCGCGGTCTGCAGGCTCTCGAGGTTGCGCGGCGAGAAGCCCATCTTCTCCAGGGGAATCGGCTCGCCCGCGGCGAGAATCCGCATGACGATGTCCTCGACGCCGCCCGCAGTCGGGATGGTCGCGACGCGCAGCTCGATGTCGAGCGGACCGAATTTCTTGAACTTGATCTTGCCGTCCTGCGGCTTCCGCTTCTCGGAGATATCGAGGTCGCACATGATCTTAATGCGCGCGGCGAGGGCCGCCCGGTAGGTCGCCGGGACCTCCAGGTAGGCGCCGAGCGAGCCGTCCTTGCGGAAGCGGATCTCGGTCTTCGCCTTGCCCGGATAGGGCTCGATGTGAATGTCGGAGGCGCCCTGGTTGTAAGCGTCGACGATCACCTTGTTGACCAGCTTGACCAGCTCGTTGTCGGCAGCGGCCGAGACCTCGTCGGTAGCGCTCTCGAGCGCCTCGCCGGCCCCTTCCTCTTCGAACATCTTGTCGACGTCGAAGTCGACGTCGGCCTTCTCCGCGCCGTAGAACTGGCTGACGGTCTCCTTGAATTCCTTCTGCGTCGTGACGCGGAAGACGATGCGCGCCTTGGGGAACACGTTGGAGGCGATGCGCGAGGACTTGACGCGCTCCGGGTCCAGGCAGAGCACTACCAAGCCGTCCTTGGTGTCGTCGATCGGCACCCACTGGTTCTGCTCGACGTATTCGCGCTTCAGGTTCTTCAGCAACTCGGCCGGCTTGATGCGGTCGGCCTTGTAGACTTCGTAGGGCACGCCGAAGAACTTGGACAGCGCCCCGCCGATCGCGGGGATCTTGACCTGGAACTCGTCGACCAGCACCTGCTCGATGTCGACCGCCTTCTTGCGGGCCTGGCGCGACGCGAGCTCGAACTCGCCGGCCGAGAGCACCGCGTCGGCGATGAGATAGTCGTACTTGGTCTTGACGACCATCGGCTTCTGGCGCTGCTTGAAGGCGATGGAGAGGGTCTGGGAGAGCTCGCTCACGCCCTCCTCCGCCAGCGCGCCGAACGGCACGCCGGCCTTGTTGTTGATGATCTGGATGACGCCGATCAGCTCGCCCGTGCTCTGCTCCGAGATCGGCGCGACCAGCTGCTGCTTGGTGCGGTAGCCGGTGCGCTTGTCGACTTCCTGCAGGAAGCGCAGGTTGGGATTGATGCCTCGCAGCTCGGCGTCGTCGTAGCAGTCCTTGATGTTGATGGCCTTCTTGGCCAGCGCGACGTAGCCGGCGATCGAGTGCTCGGCAATCGGCAGCTTCAGGTCCTTGAAGGAATTGAGGCCGGTCTTGACCTTGGAGACGATGGCCTGCTTGTCCTCGCCGATCGAGTAGATCGTCAGGCGGTCCGCGTTGAACAGCGCGCACACGTCCGCGCTCACCTCGAGCATGATCTCGTCGATGTTGTTGGTGGCGTGGATCTTGTTGGTCACCGCCTGGAGCTGCTTCTGGAACGCCAGACGAGCACCGACGTCCGTCTGCGTCGGCGCCTGATGACTCAGGACTGCGCTCATTGCGTTCCTCCCTGCTTGGACCGGGCTTACTGCTTATTCTGCACTTTACATCTTAGTGGCAGCGGTACTGATTTTCAATGAAATTTTGACCTTCGCGCGGCACGTTTCCGCCTACTTTTGGCGCGGTTGCGCCTACTTTTCCGCGAATACCGTCACGCCGTCCCAATCTTGGGGAGGCGGGTTGCGCCGACGGTCGGCAACGATGCCGGAAAACGACTTGTAAAGCGCGTTTTGGGGATTCTCGCGCTGCAGATTGATCAAATTTACATCGGCGTGGTCCCACTGCTGAGCCCGATAGGCGCGCAGGGTCTGTGTCCACAGCCTGAGCTCCTCCTGACGCTCTGGCGCCAGCACGCTCATCGGGCCGAGCGGCTCGAACACCGTCAGGCCGCGCTCCTTGCCCTTGACCTTGATGCGGTCGACCTCGCGGAACATCAGATCCTTCGCAAGGCCTCGCACCGCTTCACCGACGAGGATATCGATACCGTAGTACTTGGTGCGCCCCTCGAGCCTGGAAGCGACGTTCACCGCGTCGCCCATTGCGGTATAGGCGCGCCTGATCTGCGAGCCCATGTCGCCGACCCGCACCATGCCCGACTCGATGCCGATGCCGATCTTCAGGGTCGGCCAGCCGCGCGCGGCGAAGCGCTGGTTCAGTGCCGCGCACTCCTTCTGCATATCGAGCGCCGCGAGCACGGCGTTGCGTGCATGGTCCGGATCCTCGACCGGCGCGCCCCAGAACGCCATGATCGCGTCGCCGATGTACTTGTCGAGCGTGCCGCGATGGCGACCGCGGATGATGGCGCTCATCGTCGTCAGGTACTCGTTGATGAACTCGCGCAGCTCGCCCGCCTTGAGCGACTCGGTGATCGAGGTGAAATCGCGCACGTCGCAGAACAGGATCGTCAGCTCCGCGTCCTTCGGCTCCATGCCGTACTTGCCGGGGTCGCGCGCCATGCGGTCGACCAGCTCCGGCGGCACGTACTCGCCGAAGCGCCCGGCGAGCTGGCGCTTGGAGCGCGACTCGACGAAGTAGCCGTAGGCCATGTTCATGGTGTAGAGCGCCGCGACCATCAGCACGCCACCGGCGAGCGGCAGCACCACGCCGTTCTGCCAGAAGACCACGTTCACGCCGGCGACGAAGATGAGACCGACCGCCGCCGCCGCCGTCGCCCACGCGGCCGAAAGCAGCGGAATCACCAGCGCGAGCGCGACGCCGGCGAGCGCCAGCGTGACGATGTCGGCGCCGAGGGCGTACTTCGGCGTCTGCCGGATGCCGCCGTCCATCATGCCGGCGATCAGGTTGGCGTGGATCTCGACCCCGGGGAAAGAAGCCTCCACCGGCGTCGCCCGCAGGTCGAGCAGGCCGGGCGCCGTGGTACCGAGCAGCGCAATCCTGCCCTTCAGCGCGCCGGGCGCGATGCGGTCCTTCACCACGTCGGCGAGCGAGACGTACTCGAATGCGCCCTTGCGGCCGCGGAATGGAATGAGCGCCGTCGCCTTGTCATCGACCGGGATGGCATAGGGGCCGACCTGCAGCCATTCCAGCGTGTTGTATCCCTCGGGATAGCCGGGCTGCACCTCCGCCGGTGCGCCGGTCTGCCGGGCAATGAAGGCGCGCAGCACCGCGAGGGATAGCGGCTCGTAGTAGGCGCCGTCGAACTCGAGCAGCATCGGCACCCGCCGCGACACGCCATCGTCGTCCGGCGCGGGATTGAAGTGGCCGGCGCCGGCGGCGTTCTGCTGGTAGACCTGCAGGTTTCCGGTATAGCCCGCCCAGCGGTAAAAGCTGACGTCGCGACCGGCGAACGCCCCTTTCGGCAGCACCGGCTCGGGCAACGCGTTCGCGCGCACCGCCTTCTCCTCGGAGTTGAAGTAGTAGCCGAGCACCACCGGCCGACCCTTGATCGCCGTGGCGAACAGCGCGTCGTTGTCGAGCCTGGGCCGCAGCTCGCGGTAGGCCTGCTGGAACGCGCCTGCTTGCTTCAGCTCGTTCTGTGCCAGCGCGTCGAGCGCATCGATGCCCGAGCTCGGATCGCGCTCTGCGAACACCACGTCGAAGCCAAGCACCGCGATGCCGTGGCGATCGAAGAGCTTCGCCACCACGTCGGCCATCAGCCGTCGGCTCCACGGCCAGCGGCCGATCTCGCCGAGGCTTTTCTCGTCGATATCGAGAATGACGATGCTGCGCTCGTTGCCGCGCGGCATGGTCATGCGCACGCGCGCGTCGTAGAAGATGTTGTCGAGCTGCCGGACGAAGCCGATCGGGTACTGCCACGCGGCGTTGGCGACGAAAAACAGCGCGATCGCCAGCCCGGCTGCGATCCTTACGATGTGTTGTTTCAGGGGGGCGTCAGAACGGCGAAGTCTGCCGTTGAGGCTCTACGTCTTGAGGAAGAATTCCATCTTGATGCCGGCGAGCTCGATCACGTCGTGGTCCTTCAGCGCGTGCGGCGCGGCGCTGATCTGCTGGCCGTTTACTTCGGGACGCTTGTCGCCTTCGACGTGGGTGATGAAGTAGCCCTGCGGGCGGCGCGTCAGCACCGCGACCTGCACGCCGGGCTTGCCGAGCGTGGTGAGGGGCTTGGTGAGTTCGAGCTCCTTGCCGGCGTTGCCGCCCGAGAGCAGCTGGATCGCACCGAGGGGTTGGCCCGCCCGGCCGGCAGGTACGGCTGCCGGGGCAGGAGCAGCAGGCGCCGGCGCTGGCGCCGCGGGCGCCTTCGCCGCGTCCTTGTCGGCGATGCCGGTCGCGGCCGCGCTCTGCCCGGCCGCCTGCACCGCGGCCTGGCGCGCGGCAACCGCCGCCTGCGCGCCGCCACCGGCCGCCGCTGCGGCCGCCGCGGCGGCTTTCATGGTCGAGGGGCGCAGCACCAT
>JAXDQC010000168.1:0-55362 GCA_034668045.1 Betaproteobacteria bacterium
TACCAAGAGCTGGTATCCGCAGGGGCGCGTCTGGCTCGGCACGTTCGCACTCCTGCTTCCGACGCTCGCGCTTGCCGGTTTCATCTCTGCCGGCAACCAGGTCGTCCGCGCCGCCGAGGCGGACGAGGAGCTGGTGGAAAGGACCCTCGCCGACTCCAATGTCACCGAGGCAACCGCGGCCGGGATCGATCGCATGGCCGGCACCATCCTGCTCGTGCACGGCAGCCTGCTGCTGCTCGTCTTCGCTGCGCGCGGCGCCCGGCGCTGGATCCAGTCGCGGCGACGGCCGCCACAGCTCACGCATCCGTCGGGGAAGAAGCTGCCGGTATTTCCGGGCGCCACCATTCTCGAGACGCTGCGCGACCACGGCATCCCGCATGCCTCGGTGTGCGGCGGCCGCGCGCGCTGCACCACCTGCCGTGTGCAGGTGAGCATCGGCCTCGAGTCGCTCTCGCCGCCCGGGGAGCTGGAGGCAACGGCGCTCGGGCGCATCGGCGCGACGCCGGGGCTGCGGCTCGCCTGCCAGGTGCGCCCGGTCGCCGACCTATGCATCACGCCGCTGCTTGCCGCCGATGCTTCGGCAGCCGACGGCTTCGTGCGCGGCGGCATGGAGGGCAGCGAGCGCCTGATCACGATCATGTTCGTCGACCTGCGCAATTCGACGACGCTAGGCGAGGCGAAGCTTCCCTACGATGTGCTCTTCATCCTCAACCGTTTCTTCCATGAGATGAAAGAGGCGCTGGTCGCGACCCGCGGCCACTACTCGAATTTCACCGGCGACGGGCTGATGGCGCTCTACGGCCTGGAGTCCGAAGATCCCGCGGCCGGGGCGGCCGACGCCGTGCGCGGCGCGCGCGAGATGCTGATGCGCCTCGAGCAACTCAACCGCAAGCTCGCCGGCGAGCTGCCCCAGCCGCTCGCCATCGGCATCGGCATCCACTACAGCGAGGCGATCGTCGGCGCGCTGGGCCCGCCCAAGTCGCAGATCGTCACCGCGATCGGCGATACCGCCAATACCGCGGCGCGTCTCGAGAGCCTGACCAAGGAGTACGGCTGCTCCGTGATCATTTCGCGCCGCGCCGCGGAGCTGGCGGGCCTCGCCGTCGCCAACGAGCAGCTGCACGAAGCGCCGGTCAAAGGCCGTGTACAGTCCGTGCAGTTCTATGCCCTGAAGACCATTCCGGAGGTAAGACGATGAAACGCCTGCTCGCTGCCGTACTCTTTCTGATCGCCGGCAGCGCCGTCGCGCAGCAGTTCCCTTCGCGGCCGATCACGCTGATCGTGCCGTTCCCGCCGGGCGGCTCGACCGATACGGCGGCGCGCATCATCGCCGAGGCGATGCGCCCGGCGCTCGGCCAGACGGTGGTGGTCGAGAACGTCGGCGGCGCGGGCGGCACCATCGGCGTGGCGCGGCTCGCGCGATCGGCGCCCGACGGCTACACCATCGACATCGGCCAGTGGGACACCCACGTCGGCGCGATCATCTATCCGATCACCTTCGACTTGCAGAAGGACTTCGAGCCGCTCGGGCTGCTTTCAAACAACCCGCAGCTGATGATCGCAAGGAAAGGCTTTCCGGCCAACGACCTGAGGGGCCTGGTTGCCTACATGAAGGCCAACCCCGGCAAGGCGACTTTCGTGGACCAGAACGCGGCGGCGCGCCTGACCGGCATCCTGATGCAGCAGGCGACGGGGACGCAGGTGCTCTTCGTGCCTTACCGCGGCGCCGGGCCGGCGATGCAGGACATGCTCGCCCAGCAGGTCGACCTGATGGTGGTGCAGGCCGCGGTGTCGCTGCCGCAGGCGCGCGCCGGCGCCGTCAAGATCCTCGCCAACCTCTCGCCCGCACGCTCCGCCGTCGTTCCCGGCATCCCGACCTCCGAAGAGAGCGGAATCGCCGGCCTCTACGCTTCGGGATGGTTCGGCCTGTTCGCGCCGCGCGGCACGCCGAAGGAAGTCGTCACGCGGCTCAACGCCGCCATGGTCCAAGGGCTTGCCGACCCAACGGTGCGCAAGCGCTTCTCGGACCTGGGGCTCGACGTCGCCTCGCGCGAGCAGCAGTCGCCCGAGGGCCTCGCCGCCTTCCAGAAGGCCGAGATCGAGAAGTGGTGGCCGGTGATCAAGGCGGCGAACATCAAGGTGGAGTAGCGCTACGCTTCTCTGAGATAGCCCCAGGCGTGCAACCGGTCGCTGTCCTCGGACCAGCGCTCGCCGATGTCGTCGCGGTAGTACATGTAGGGGATCATGACGTTGCGCACGCGGTTGTAGGCCTGCCGCTGCGCTTGCTTCATGGTCGGGCCGCTGCCGCAGACGACGAGCACCACGCCTGACGCGCCGGCGACGCGCCATTCCCCGTCGACCTGCTTCACTTCCTCGATGTGCACGCCTTCGCGCCCGGGCGTCTTGAAGAGGATCGCCGAGTCCTTGGAGGTGCTCTCGAAGGTGCGCTTGTCGCTGTAGGGGAAGGGCGGCACGACCACGCGGACGCCGACCTGGAAGCCGCTGCGCGCGCGCAGCTTGGCGAGCGTGCCGTCGGCGATCCCGCGCAACAGCTCGCCGATCGGCGTGAGCAGGCCCTCCTGCTGGATGCTGATCGCCGGGTAGCCGAAGCGCGGCGTGAACTCGAGGGGATAGATGCCGTTCGAGTTGACGATGCAGTTGACGTCGATCGAGCCGGCGAAGCGCGCCTCGGCGAGCTTCGCCTCCATCTTCTTCAGCGTCGCGTTGAACAGGCGGTTCGGCTCGCTCCAGAACATGGTGGTGCCCATCTCGCCGGTCGCCGGGCCGATGTCGCCGGGAAAGAGCTTCTTGTGCTCGAAGTTGACGCAGATCGGCGTCAGGAACTCCTTGCCGTTGAAGAACGCGCACACCGCGACTTCGACGCCGACGATGCGCCGCTGCAGCTGGAATTCCTTTACCTTGTCCGCCAGGTGCTGCTTGTAGTCCCGCAGCACGCCGATCACGTCCCGGCCGTCTTCCTCCTCGCCGACGAACAGCAGTCGCTTGTCGTTCTGCGCCTCGCCGCTCGGCTTGAGCACGTAGCGCGTCGGGTTCGCCTGAACGTAGGCGATCGCCTCGTCGAACGAGGTGAAATTTTCCTGCGGGATGATCGCCACGCCCGCCGCCTTCAGCTCCTGCTGGCCGAAGGCGCGGTCCTCTTCCAGGCGGTCGGTGTACGGCGAGCCGCCCACCACATGGGGTTTACCGGCAGGCTTGCCGCGCGCGCGCACCTCGTCGGCCATCGAGCCCATGCCGCCGAGCACATCGTCGAATACGACGACGTCGGCCCAATCGATTTCCTTGCGCCAGTCCTTCGCCTTGGCGACGAAGCCGTCGGCGATGTCCTGCTCGCCGGCGCTGAGGATCTGGAGCTTCGCCTCGTGGCCCTCTCTCTGGACCTGCCAGGCCGTGTCGGCGATCAGGCCTTCGTAGGAAACGAAGAGGAACTTGCTCACATGAGCGGGAACGCGCTGAACGTATCGGGTGCGGTCACTGCCGGCGCCGGCGCCAGATAGGCCGGCGAGAGCTCGGCCAGCGAGGTCACGCCCAGCAGCCCGAGGCAGATGCGGATCTCCTCCTCGAGCAGCTCGAGCGCGCGCACCAGCCCCGGCGCACCGGCCGCGCCGAGCGCAAGGCCGGTGAGGCGGCCGATGCCGACCGTCTTCGCGCCGAGCGCGATTGCTTTCACCACGTCGCTGCCGCGCATGTAGCCGCCGTCGACCCATACCTCGGCGCGCCCTTTCACCGCCGTGATGATCTCCGGCAGCACCGCCGTGCTGCCGAGGCCATGGTCGAGCTGGCGGCCGCCATGGTTCGAGACGTAGACCACTTCGACGCCGTGCTGCACGGCAAGCTCCGCGTCCTCCACCGTGGCAATGCCCTTGATGATCAGCGGCAGATCATGCTTGTCCTTGAATCGCTTCACCTGGTCCCAGGAGAGCGCGGCCTGGAAGGTTGCTCCTTCCTGGGCACGCGCGCGCCAGGGCTTGACGAAGCGGCCGATGAGATCGCGCTCGCGCCGGCTGTAGGAGGCGACGTCGACGGTCAGGCAGAAGGAGCCGAAGCCGTTGTCTTTCGCGCGGCGCACGAAGTCGTCCACCCAGGCATCGTCGCCTCGCACGTAGAGCTGGAAAGAGCGGACGGTCTGCGCCGCCGCCGCCGTTTCCTCGAGGCCGGGCTTGCAGACCGAAGAGAGCATCTGCGGCACGCCGAACTGCGCCGCCGCGCGCGCCGCGGTCGCCGCGCCGCCCTCGACGATCGACTCCAGGCCGCCGATCGGCGCCAGCATCACCGGCAGGCGTACCGGCTTGCCGAGAAATTTCCACGAGCTGTCGACCTTGCTCACATTGCGCAGCACGCGCGGCCGGAACGCGATCGAGTCGAGCGCGTGGCGGTTGCGCCTGACCGTGGTCTCGGTCTCGGCGCCGCCGATGAGATAACTCCACGGGCCGGGCGGCAGGTTGCGCTGCGCTGCGGCAACGATTTCCTGGAGGGTGAGGAATTGCTCGGATAGCATCGGGGTGTACCGCTAATGTTAAAGGGGAGTCAGATGAACAGACCGGTCCGATACTTCAGTTTCATTGCACTTCTCCCCTTCGTCGTCCATGCGGTCGAGATTGGCGGCGTGGTCACCGGTCCAAAAGGACCCGAAGCCGGCGTCTGGGTCATCGCCGAGACCACGGATTTGCCGACCAAGTACGCCAAGGTAGTCGTCACCGACGAGAAAGGCCGCTACCTCATCCCCGAGCTGCCCGAGGCGAAGTACACGGTCTGGGTGAGGGGCTACGGCCTGGTCGACTCCGCGAAAGTGACTGCGACGCCGGGAAAGACGCTCAACCTGAAGGCCGTCGCGGCTCCCAGCGAGAAGGAGGCTGCAGAGTACTACCCCGGCATGTACTGGTACTCGATGTTGAACATCCCGGCGAAGGACCAGTTTCCCGGCACCGGTGAGAAGGGCAACGGCATTTCACCGATTATCAAGACGCAGGAAGCCTGGGTCGACGCGGTGAAGAACTCCTGCCAGTCGTGCCATGCGCTGGGCTCCAAGGGGATTCGGACGGTGCCAAAGGTGTTCCAGGAAGGCTCGACAAGCTCTGTGCACGCCTGGGGTCGGCGCACGCAGGCTGGCCAGGCAATGACGAACATGGCGCTCACGCTGGGCTACATCGGCGCCGACGCCGCGCTGAAGAACTTTGCCGACTGGACCGACCGCATTGCCGCTGGCGAGCTGCCGTCCGCCAAGCCCCGTCGTCCGGAGGGCGTCGAGCGCAATGTGGTGGTGACGATGTGGGACTTCTCCTCGCCGAAGCACTATCTGCACGACGGCATCTCGAGCTATCAGCACGATCCGCGCGTCAACGCCAACGGCCCGATCTACGGCTCACCCGAGGAGAGCACAGACAACATCCCGGTACTCGACCCGGTGAAGCACAGGGCGTACACGATCAAGCATCCCGTCCAGTCCGAGACGCCGTCGTCGACGTCGCTGCCGATGCAGCCATCGGCGTACTGGGGCGACAAGCCGATCTGGGACGGCGCCAGCAGCATCCACAACAACATGATGGATGGCGACGGGCGAGTGTGGTTCAGCGCGCGCTTCCGTCCGGCGGCCAATCCGGATTTCTGCAAGAAGGGCTCGGACCATCCGTCGGCGAAGGTGATGCCGCTCGAGGCGTCTCCGCGCCAGCTGTCCGTCTATGACCCGAATACGCAAAAATGGCTGCACGTCGATACGTGCTTCCCGACCCACCACCTTTACTTCGCCAAGGACGCGGAGCGCACCCTTTGGCTCAGTCAGGGCGGGTTGCAGGCCGGCGTGGTTGGCTGGGTGAAGACGAAGACCTTCCTCGAGACCGGCGACTCGGCGAAATCACAGGGCTGGACGCCGATCGTCGTCGACACCAATGGCAACGGCAAGCGCGACGAGTTTGTCGGGCCGGCCGATCCGGTCGATCCGGCAAAGGACAAGCGCCTGCTCGCCGGCTTTTACGGAATCATGCCGAGCACGGTCGATGACTCGGTGTGGGGCCAGACCATGGGCCAGGGCTTCGCGCGGTATGAGCAGCCGGGCTTCATCATCCGTCTCGTTCCCGGGCCGAATCCCGCCGAAACGGCGCTCGCCGAGGTCTACGTGCCCCCCGAAGGCGCGTGGAGCCCGCGCGGCATCGACATGACGACCGACGGCGTGGTGTGGACGCCGCTTGCGAGTGGGCACATCGCCAGCTTCGAGCGCAAGAAGTGCAAAGGGCGGCTCAACGGTCCCGAGGCGGCGAGCGGCAAGCTCTGCCCGGAAGGGTGGACGCTGTTCAAGATGCCGGGACCGCAGTTCAAAGGCATGGACGCATCCGGTAGCGCGAACCACGCCTACTACATCTGGGTCGATCGCTTCAACACGCTGGGGCTCGGCAAGAACGTGCCGATCGCCTCCACCAACGGCGGCGAGTCGCTGATGGCCGTGGTGAACGGCAAGATCGTCGATATCCGCGTCCCCTATCCGCTCGGATTCTTCACCAAGCTCGTCGATGGGCGCATCGACGACCCGAACGCCGGCTGGAAGGGCAAAGGTCTCTGGACGATGTCAGGCACGCGCGCCGTGTTCCACAACGAGGGCGGCACCGAGAACAGCCCCAAGGTCTACAAGGTGCAGGTCAGGCCCAACCCGCTCGCGAAGTAGTCCTTATTCCGGGTTGATCCCGGCTTCGCGGAAGCCCTGCGACCAGGCGCCGAGCTGGCGCTTGGTGAAGGCGCGCAGCTCCTCCGGCGTCGAGGCTGCGAGCGAGAAGCCCTGCTTGTCGATCTGCTCGCGGATTGCCGGGCGCGCGGTGATCGCGCTCAGCTCCTTGCTCAGCCTCTGCGCGATCTCCGGCGGCATTCCCGCGGGGCCGTACATCGCGGCGAAGAACTCGACGTTGATCGGCGGCATGCCGGCCTCGACGGTGGTCGGTACTTCCGGCAGTAGCGGCCAGCGCTGCGGCAGCGTCACCGCCAGCGCCTTCAGGCGTCCGCTTTGAATGTGGGAGAAGCTGGTGGTCGGCGTGGCGAAGACGGCGTGGATGCTGCCGCCGAGGATATCGGTGACCGACGGTGCCTCGCCCTTATAGGGCACGCGCAGCATGTCGACGCCCGCGTTCTTGACGATCTGCGCGTAGGCAAGCTGGCTAGCGCCGCTGTAAGTCGAGAAATTGATCTTGCCGGGGTTCTGGCGCGCGTAGGCGACGAACTCGTTGAAGCTGTTGACGCCAAGGCTCGGCGTCACCACGAGCAGGAAAGTGTAGCGGCCGACGAGCGACACCGGCGTGAAGCCGCTGACCGGGTCGTAGGGCGGCTTCTTTTGCAAGAGCGGCACCTGCATCATCGCCGTGTTGGTGGCGATGAAGAGCGTGTGGCCGTCGGGCGGCGAATGCATCACTACCGACGCGGCGATCGCGCCGTCGGCGCCGGCGCGGTTCTCGACCACGAACGGCTGGCCCATCGACTCGGTGAGCGCCTGCGAGAGGACGCGCGCGACGAGGTCGGTCGATCCGCCGGCCGGGAAGTGGATGACGACGCGGACCGGCTTGGACGGATATTGCGCCGCCGCGAGGGGGGAAAACAAAGCCGCTGCCAGAATGAGGAATCGCATCGTTTTATTTCGCCAGAACCTTCATTGCCCGCTCGAGGCCCCCGAGCGTGGTGGGGTACATCCGGCCGTCCATGAGCTCCTTGACGATCGAGATCGACTGCCGGTAGCTCCAGATCTCCTCGGGCTCGGGATTCAGCCAGACGCACTTCGAATAGACATCGGTGATGCGCTTCACCCAGACCGCGCCCGGCTCCTCGTTGAAGTATTCGACCGAGCCGCCCGGCTGCAGGATCTCGTAGGGGCTCATGGTCGCATCGCCGACGAAGATCACCTTGTAGTCGTGGCCGTACTTGTGCAGCAGGTCGATGGTGCGCGTGCGCTCCGAGTGCCGCCGCCGGTTGTCCTTCCAGACGAAGTCGTAGAGGCAATTGTGGAAGTAGAAGAACTCGAGGTGCTTGAACTCCGTCTTCGCCGCCGAGAACAGCTCCTCGGCGAGCTTGATGTGGTCGTCCATGGTGCCGCCGATGTCCATCAGCATCAGCACCTTGATCGCGTTACGGCGCTCCGGGCGCATGTGGATGTCGAGATAGGCCTTGCGCGCGGTGGAATTGATCGTGTTCTCGAGGTCGAATTCCTCCGGCGCGCCCTGGCGCGCGAACTTCCGCAGCCTTCGCAGGGCGACCTTGATGTTGCGCGTGCCGAGCTCGACCGAGTCGTCGAGGTTGCGGTACTCGCGCTGGTCCCAGACCTTCACCGCCGAGCGGTTGCGCGACTTCTCCTGGCCGATGCGCACACCCTCGGGGTTGTAGCCGTAGGCGCCGAAGGGCGAGGTGCCGCCGGTGCCGACCCACTTGTTGCCGCCCTGGTGGCGGCCCTTCTGCTCCTCGAGCCGCTGGCGCAGCGTCTCCATGAGCTTCTCCCAGCCGCCGAGCGCCTCGATGTGCTTTTTCTCCTCCTCGGAAAGCGTCAGCTCGACCTGCTTCAGCAGCCACTCGAGAGGAATCTGCGCGTCGATGCCGGGAATCGTCTCGACGCCGTTCCAGAACTCGCCGAAGGCGCGGTCGAACTTGTCGAAGTTCGCCTCGTCCTTCACCAGCGTGGCGCGCGAGAGGTAGTAGAACTGGTCGATCGAGGGCTCGATCACCTTGCGCTCCATCGCCTCGAGCAGCGTCAGGTACTCCTTGATGGAGACCGGCAGCTTGTGCGATTTCAGCTTGAGGAAGAAATCGATCAGCACGGGAGTAGCATTATTACCCATGCGCATCCTGGCGGCTCTAGCGGCGGCACTCGTGTCGACGGCCTCGCCGGCCCAGGAACCCTGGCCGTCGCGGCCGGTGCGGGTCGTGATCCCGTTCGCGCCCGGCGGGGGCACCGATGTCGTCGGCCGCATCCTCGCGGCGCGGCTGACCGAGCGCCTCGGACAGCCTTTCGTAGTGGAGAACCGCCCCGCGGGCTCGGGCATCGTCGGCGCCGACTTCGTCGCCAAGGCGCCCGCCGACGGCCATACGCTGCTCTTCGCCTTCTCGTCCCTTTCCTCGAGCGCGAAGCTCTACGCCAAGCAGTTGCCGTACGACCCGATCGCCGATTTCGCGCCGGTGGCGCTGGCGACGACCTCGCCGCTGGTGCTCTTCCTTCATCCCTCGGTGCCGGCCCGCAGCGTCGCCGAGTTCATCGCTTACGCGAAGGCGAATCCGGGCAAGCTGAACTATGGCTCATCCGGCCTGGGCAGCTCGCCGCACCTCGCGACCGAGCTGCTCATGTCCATGACCGGCGTGCGCATGGTGCACATCCCGTACAAGGGAATCGCGCCCGCGATCGCCGGGCAGCTGGCGAACGACGTGCAGCTCTCCTTCACGCCGATCGCCGTCGGCATGCCGCACGCGAAGGCAGGAAAACTCTATGCGCTCGCCACCGGCGGGCTGCAGCGCTCGGCGGTGATTCCGGAGGTGCCGACGCTGCACGAGTCGGGCGTCGCCGGCTTCGAGGTGATCGGCTGGTGGGGAATGCTGGCGCCGGCGAAGACGCCGCGCGCGGTGATCATGGCCGTCAACCGCGAGCTGCGCGCGGTGCTCGATCTGCCCGAGGTGAGGCGCGTGCTGCTCGAGCAGGGCATGGAACCCGCGGCCGGGACGCCGGAGCAGTTCGGCGCGCTGATCAAGGCCGACATGGAGAAGTGGGGCGACATCGGCAAGCGGCTTGGCGTCACCCTGGACTAAGGGGGAAGGGAAATGCGCGGATTTCTGTTGGCACTGGTCTTCGTCGTCACCGGCGTGGCTGCGCAGGCGCCGGGTTTTCCGGCGCGGCCGATCACCCTCGTCGTGCCGTTTCCGCCGGGAGGCGTGACCGACCCGGTCGCGCGCCTGATCGGAACGAAGATTTCCGAGAGCACCGGCCAGGCCTTCATCGTCGACAACAAGCCCGGCGGCGCGGGCATCATCGGCGCCGAGGCCGTGAAGCGCGCGCCGGCCGACGGCTACACGCTGTTCTTCGGCCACTTCGGCACCCACACCGTCAATCAGCACATCTACGCCAAGCTGCCCTACGACCCGATCAAGGATTTCGCCGCGATTACGCCGCTCATTTCGACCCACAGCATTCTGGTCGTTCCCGTCTCCAGCCCGGCGAGGACCGTCAAGGAGCTGGTCGACCTGGCGCGCTCGCGTCCGGGCGGCCTGAACTACGCCTCGCAGGGCGTGGCGTCAGGCGGGCATCTCCTGGGAGAGATGCTGCGCGCGCGCACCGGGATTCCGCTCAACCATGTGCCTTACAAGGGCTCGGCGCCCGCGGTGCAGGATATCCTCGCCGGGCGCGTCGATCTTTTCTTCGACGCACTGATTACCAGCGGGCCGCATGTGAAGGACGGCAAGCTGCGCGCCCTCGCGGTGGCGTCGCCGCAGCGCGTGCCCCTGTTTCCGGACGTGCCGACGATGGCCGAGGCCGGCTTCCCGAACGTGGAGCTGATCGTCTGGTTCGGCCTGTTCGCGCCGGCGGGGACGCCGCAGCCGGTGGTGCGCCGCCTGCACGAGGAATTCGTCAAGGCGATGCGCAATCGCGACGTCAGCGAGCGGCTGACCGGGCAGGGGCTGGACGTCTATACGCTGCCGACGCCGGAAGCCTTCGCCGAGCTCATCGCCGCCGACGCGGTGAAACACGGCCGCCTCGTGCGCGAGGCCGGAATCCGCGCCGACTGACCGCCGGGCGCTAGTTGCCTTCCTTGAAGCCGATGGCCGTCACGACCTTCTGCCATTTCGCCTGCTCGGCGGCGAGGAAGGCGGCGTAGTCCTGCGGCGAGCCCGGGGACGCGAGACCGCCGACCTTGGCATATTGCTCGGCTACCGCGGGCGACTTGAGCGCCGCCACCGCCGCCGCGTGGAGGCGGCTCTGGATGTCCGCCGGCGTCGCCGCGGGCACGATCAGGCCGTACCAGTTGTCGGAGGTCACGTTCGGCAGCTTGCCTTCGGCGGTGGTCGCTACGTCCGGCAGCGTAGGCGCGCGGCCGGCGCTGGTGACCGCCAGCGCCTTGAGCTTGCCGCTGCGGATGTGGCCGAGCAGGATCGGCACGTCGAAGATTCCGGCCACGACCTGCCCGCCGAGGAGGTCGTTCACGGCCGGCGCCGCGCCCTTGTAGGGCACGTGCACCATGTCGACCTTCGCTTCCGCCTTCAGGAGCTCCATGGCGAGATGGGTGATGCTGCCGCCGCCCGCCGAGCCGTAGCTGATCTTTCCCGGGTTGGCCCTGGCGTAGGCGATGAACTCGGTCAGCGAGGTCGCGGGAACAGAGGGATGCACGGCCAGCACTTCGGGTACGCGCACAACGAGCGTGATCAGCCCGACGTCCTTCTTCACGTCGTAGGGCAGCTTGGCGAACGAGTAGGGCGCGATCGAGAGCGTCGAGCCGCTGTTGAAGCCGAGCGTGTAGCCGTCGGGATTGGATTTGAGGGCGCGGTCGACGCCCAGCACGCCGCCGACGCCGCCGACGTTCTCGATGATGACCGTCTGGCCGAGCTGCTCGGTCATGCCCTGCGCCAGGCCGCGGCCGAAGATGTCCGCCGGCCCGCCGGCGGGGAAGGGCACGATCATGCGGATGGGCTTGGAGGGATAGGCCTGGGCTGCAGCCCATTGTGAAAATAGAAACAGAATGAAAAGAAAAACCGTTTTCTTCACGTCGTCTCCTCCTAGTCGCATCGTATTGTCATTCCGCCGTCGACCACGATCTCCGCGCCGGTGATGAAGCGCGCTTCGTCGGAGACGAGAAAAAGTGCGGCGTTCGCCGTGTCGCGGCCGTCGCCGGCAAAGCCCAGCGGAATTCTCTTCAGGCGGGTTTTCAGCAGCGCCTCGACGTCGCCGCCGGCGCGCTGTTTCGCCAGTCGCGTCTCGACCATCGGCGTGTGCAGCTGGCCGGGGATGACGGTGTTCACGCGGATGCCTTTCGCGGCGTATTGCGCCGCCACGACGCGCGAGAGCTGGATCACGCCGGCCTTGGTTGCGGCGTAAGCGACCTGCGCGGAGCCGGTCCAGCGGATGCCGGAGCTCGAAGCGATATTGACGATGGCGCCCGATCCCTGGCGCTCCATGACCGGCAGCGCATGCTTGCAGCCGAGGAAGACGCTCTTCAGGTTGAAGTCGACCTGCGCGTCCCAGACTTCTTCGGACATCTCCACCGGACCGCCGGGGGCGGAACCGCCGACGTTGTTGACAAGGATGTCGAGCCGGCCGAAGTGCTCGACGCATGCCTCGACCATCGCGGCGACCGCCTTGCCGTCGGTGACGTCGCAGAGGTGGGTGCGGATGTCCGTCTTCGCCGCGTTCTCGGTTTCGATCAGCCGGTCGGCATGGAGATCGACGGCAAAGATCTTCGCCCCTTCCTCGGCGAAGCGGGCGACCGTCGCGCGGCCGTTACCCCAGCCGGGCCCAACCGAGCCGGCGCCGGTGACGATCGCTACCTTGCCTTTAAGTCTTGAACCCATAGAACCGCGCCGGGTTGTCGACAAGAAGCGTCTGGCGCTGCCTTTCCGAGGGAGCGATCTCGGCGAGGTTGTCGACCATCACCCCGTCGTCGGGAATCTCCTTCAGGTTCGGGTGCGGCCAGTCGGTGCCCCAGATCGTTTGCGCCGGGAATTCGTCGACCAGCTTGCGGGCGAAGGAAAGGGCGTCCTTCCAGGGGGACGACTGGCGCGAGATCCGCTCGCAGCCGCTGACCTTCACCCAGACATTTTTATTTTTCATCAGAGCCATCAAGTCACTGAACGGCTTTTGGTCGAGGCCCTGCGAGGCATCGACTCTGCCGATGTGATCGATCACGACCGGTACCGGCGAGCGCTTGAGCGCCGGCGCCAGCTCGGCGAGGACGGAGCCTTCCGTATGGATTTGCAGATGCCAGCCGATGTCGGTGAGCTTCGCGGCGAAGGAAATCACCTCGTCGATCGGAGCGCCTTTACCAAGGTGCTTCATGTAGTGAAACCTCACACCCCGGAATCCCTGGCGGTCCAGCGCCTGGATCTCTTGCGAAGAAACCGTCACCGGCATGAGCGCCACGCCGACATAGCTCTTCGGATTGGCGGCGATCAGGTCGGCCGACGCCGAGTTGTCGAAGCCGTGCGCGGCGGATTGCACCACCACGCCGCGCTCGATGCCAAGATGCTTGTGCAGGGCGAAGAGCGCCTCCTTCGGCGCGTCGGCCGGCGTGTAGGCGCGGTCTTCGCCGAACGGAAATTTTTTCGCCGGGCCGAAGACATGGAAATGGGTGTCGCACGCACCGCGCGGCAGCGCGAGGCGCGGTTTCGAAGGACGAGGATTGAAAGATGGGGTCGGCTCGGCCATGATGCCGGGGAATTGTATGGCCATTCCCCGCTGCTTCGTCCTCGCTTTCGCTCTCGCCCTGCCGGCTCTCGCGGCAGCGCAGGACTATCCAGGCAAGCCGGTGCGCATGGTGGTCGGCTTCCCGCCCGGCGGTGGAACCGACGTGGTGGCGCGCATCATCACGCCGCGCTATTCGGAGCTGCTCGGACAGCAAGTGGTGATCGAGAACCGTCCCGGCGCGACCGGCACGATGGCGGCGGGGCAGGTGGCGAAGGCCGCGCCCGACGGCTACACGATCATGATGGGGCACGTGTCGGTGAATGCGATCGCGCCGGCGATGTTCTCCAATCTCACCTACGACGTGATCAAGGATTTCGCGCCGATCGGCATCGCCGCGGCGGTGCCGCACTTCGTCACCGTGCATCCCTCGCTGAAGGCGTCTTCGCTCAAGGAGCTAATCTCCTCCATGAAGGCGAATCCGGGCATGACGTTTCCGTCAGCGGGCAACGGCAGCATGCCGCATCTCGCGGGCGAGATCTTCCAGAGCCTCGCCGGCGTGAAGCTGGTGCACGTGCCTTACAAGGGCACCGGCCAGTCGATGCAGGATCTGCTCGGCGGCCAACATCTCGTCGCCTTCGACACCATGCCGGCCTCGGCGCCACACGTTCGCTCCGGCAGGCTGCAGGCGCTCGCGACCTCGACCGCGGCGCGCCTGCCCGCGTTTCCGGAGATCCCGACTGCCGAGGAGGCGGGGCTCGCCGGCTACCAGGTCATCACCTGGTACGGCGTGTTCGCGCCGGCCGGCACGCCGCAGGCGATCGTCAACCGCCTGCATGCCGACTTGGTGAAGGCGATGCAGACACCCGACGTGAAAGCGAAGCTGGAAGGCATCGGCGCCGACGGCACGGTGTCGCGTTCACCGGAGGAGTTCGCCGCGCTGGTGCGCGCCGATACCGCGCGCTACGCGAAGATCGTCAAGGAAATCGGGCTGAAGGTCGACTGACATGAAGATCAAGCCAAGCGGCGCCGCGCTCGGCGCCAGCATCGAAGACCTCGATCTCTCTCGCCCGCTTTCCGCCACCGAGGACAAGGCGGTCGTGGACGCGCTCGGCAAGTACGGCGTGCTGCGCTTTCCCGAGCAGAAGCTCGACGCCGGCCAGCTCAAGCGCTTCGCCGCAGGTTTCGGCGAGCTCGAGGTCAACGTCGCTTCCGGCCCGTATCAGGAGCCGGGTCATCCCGAGGTGATGGTCCTCTCCAACATGGTCGAGAACGGCAGGCCGCTCGGCATCGCCGACGCCGGCCAGGACTGGCACACCGACATGTCCTACAGCAGGACCATCGCCTTCGCCAACGTGCTCTACGGCATCAAGATCCCCCGGCGCAACGGCCAGCCGCTGGGCAACACCGAGTTCTGCAGCATGCATGCCGCTTATGACGGTCTTCCCTCCAGCCTCAAGAAATCCCTGGCCGGCAAGACCGTGCTGCACGACTTCAGCAAGTTCTGGGACATGATGCGGCGCGAGAAGGGCAGCAAGCGGCCGCCGCTCACCGAGGCGCAGAAGAAGGCCAAGCCGCCCGTGTCGCATCCGATCTTCCTCACGCATCCGATCAGCGGCCGCAAGGTGCTCTACGCCAATCCGGGCTACTCCATGCGCATCAACGAGCTGCCGCAGAAGGAAAGCGACGAGACGCTGGAGTTCCTGTTCGCGCACCAGACGAAGCCGGAGTATCGCTACGCCTCCCGCTGGAACGAGGGCGATGTCCTCATGTGGGAGGACTTCGGCACCATCCACAACGCGGTCGCCGACTACGGGCCGAACGAGCACCGCCTGATCAAGCGCTGCCAGGTGATGGCGACGCGCTTCATTCCACCGGAGGAACGCACGTGAAGCTTCTTCTTTCATTGATTTTTGTCAGCGGCATCGCGGCGGCACAGAGCTTCCCCGACAAGCCGGTCAGGATGGTGGTCGGCTACTCGGCGGGCGGCCCGACCGACGTCATCGCGCGGGTCATCGCGCAGGACATGACCGCAAGCCTGGGACAGAGCGTGGTGGTCGAGAACAAGACCGGCGCCAACGGCCTGGTCGGCACGATGGAGGTGAAGCGCGCGCCCGGAGACGGCTACACCGTCCTGATGTTCACCCTCTCGCACAACGTCAACGCCATCCTGATGGCGGAGAAGCAGCCCTACGACCCGATCGCCGATTTCACGCCGGTCACGCTGGTCTGCACTCTTCCGCTGGTGCTGGTCACCAAGGCCGACTCGCCGGCGAATTCGGTCGGCGACCTGATCAAGGAGGCAAAGGCGAAGCCCGACCAGGTCTCGTACGCCTCCGCCGGCAACGGCGGCTCGGCGCACCTTGCCGCGGCGCTGCTCGCCACGCTCTCCAGGACGCAGATGACCCATGTCCCGTTCCGGGGCAACGCGCCGGCCCTGACCGAGGTGCTGGCTGGCCGGGTCAGCTTCATGTTCTATCCCATGGTCGGCATCGCGGAGCAGGTGGCGGGGAAGAAGCTGAAGGCGCTGGCAGTGAGCACGGCGCAGCGCCACGCCGACTATCCCGGCGTGCCGACGATGGCCGAGTCCGGCTTCCCGGGCTTCGAGGAATACACGCAGGGGCTCGGCATCGTCGGTCCGCGCGGCGTGCCAGCCGCAGCGGTCGACAAACTGAACGCGGCGGTGCGCGCATCGGTGGCGAAGCCCGAGACCAAAGCGCGCCTCGCCGCGCTGGGTGCGGTCACCCAGCCGGGCTCGCCGCAGGAGCTCACGACCTGGCTGAAGCAGGACGCCGAGCGCTGGGCGCGCGTGATCAAGGCCGCGGGAGTGAAGGAGGAATGAGCACTCGCGTTCCGGTCGACCAGAAGGTTTTTGCCGCGGCGCGCAACTTCTACGCCGCGGGGTTGAACTACAAGGCGCACATCGACTGGGCGAACTCGCGTGGGGGAAGCCACAAGGTGCCCACGCAACCCGATATCGGCTATCGCTCCGCCGCGGCGCTGATCCCGAGCGGCGCCGAGATCGTCATCCCTGCCGATTCGCCCGGTCCTGTGGAGTACGAGGGCGAGCTGGTCGCCGTCATTAAAACGGAAACAAGAAACGTCTCGGAGAAGGACGCCCTGCGCTGCGTTCTCGGTTACACGCTGGGGAACGACATCAGCGAGCGCACCTGGCAAAAGACCGACCGCACGCTGTGGCGCGCGAAGAGCGCCGACACGTTCAAGCCGATGGGACCGTTCATCGTCCCGGGCCTCGACCCGCAGAATCAGCAGATCGACGTGCGCATCAACGGCAAGACTGCATCGAGCTACAACACGAAGGGAATGATCTTCAGCGTCGCCCAATACCTTGCGCGCATGTCGCGTTACGTGACGCTGCACCCCGGCGACATCGTCTGGTTCGGCTGCGATGCGGCGACGCTGCCGCCGCTACAGGACGGCGATCTGGTCGAGGTGGCGAACGAAGCGATCGGCGTCCTGGCCAATCGTGTCGTTCGCGCCAACTAGTCGCCTTTGATCTTCGCGTCCTTCACCAGCTTCGCCAGCACCTGGTAGTCGTCGCGGTTCAGCTTGTCGAGCTCCTGCGGCGTGCTCGGGCGCGGCGTCGCGCCCTGCTTGGCGAGCCGCTCCACCACCTCCGCGTCGGCGAGGATCTCGCGGAACGCGGTGTTGTATTTGGCGACGATGTCCTGCGGCAGACCGGCGGGTCCCCAGGCGGAGAACCAGGCGAAAAAGTCGAAGCCGGTCAATCCCTGCTCCTGCAGCGAAGGTAGCGAGGGCGCGAGCGGCGAGCGCTCGCGCGCCGAGCCGCCGATCGCCCGCATCCTGCCGCCGCTGCCGAGCGTCAGCGCGACGCCGAGCGGCACGAACATCGCGGCGATCTGGCCGCCGATCAGGTCAGTGAAGGCGGGCGCCGAGCCCTTGTAGGGAATGTGGGTGAGCTCGAGCCCGGTGCGCAGCTTGAGCGATTCCATCAGCAGGTGATGGTGCGTGCCGTTGCCGGGCGAGCCGTAGTTCGCTTTCGGCCCTTCGCGCTTCGCCCAGTCGACGAACTCGGGAAAGGTCTTCACCGGCACCGACGGGTGCACCACCAGGGCGAAGATGTTGGTCGCCAGGATCGAGATCGGCGTGAAGCTGTCGAGGACGTCGAAGTCGATCTTGAAGAAGAGCGGCAGGGTCAGCGTCGAGTTGACGCTGACGGTCAGCACGTGACCGTCGGGCGGCGACTTGGCGACCGCGTCGAGGCCGATCGCGCCGCCGGCGCCGCCGCGGTTCTCGACTACGAACGGCTGGTTCCATTTCGCCTGCATGCGCGGGGCGAGGGTGCGGGCGATGAAATCGGGCGTCGTCGCCGCGGTCTGGCCGAGGATGAAGCGAACCGGGCGATTCGAGATGCCCTGGGCGAAGGCGCGCCACGGCAGGATGAGGGCGCCGGCCCCCAGGACGAGCTGGCGGCGGCTAGCCACCCTGAGTGCGAGTCATGCTAAGCGCCTTTGGCGCGCGTCATAAACACCAACCGCTCGAACAGATGCACGTCCTGCTCGTTCTTGAGCAGCGCGCCGTGCAGCGGCGGGATGATGGTCTTGCGATCCTTGGAGCGCAGCGCTTCCGGCGGGATGTCCTCGGCGAGCAGCAGCTTCAGCCAGTCGAGCAGCTCGGAGGTCGAGGGCTTTTTCTTCAGCCCCGGCACCTCGCGCACCTCGAAGAACACCTCCATCGCCTCGCGCAGCAGCGACTTCTTGAGCTGCGGGAAGTGCACGGCGACGATCTTCTCCATCGTCTCCTTCTCCGGGAAGCGGATGTAGTGGAAGAAGCAGCGGCGCAGGAAGGCGTCGGGCAGCTCCTTCTCGTTGTTCGAGGTGATGAAGACGATCGGCCGGTTCTTCGCCTTGACCAGCTCGCGCGTCTCGTAGACGTAGAACTCCATGCGGTCGAGCTCGCGCAGGAGGTCGTTCGGGAACTCGATGTCCGCCTTGTCGACCTCGTCGATCAGCAGCACCACCGGCTTCTCGGCGGTGAACGCCTGCCAGAGCATGCCGCGGACGATGTAATTGTTGATGTCGTGCACGCGCTGGTCGCCGAGCTGCGAGTCGCGCAGGCGGCTGACCGCGTCGTACTCGTAGAGGCCCTGCTGCGCCTTGGTGGTCGACTTGATGTGCCACTCGACCAGCGGCACCCCGAGCGAGCGCGCCACCTCGACCGCCAGCATCGTCTTGCCGGTGCCCGGCTCGCCCTTCACCAGCAGAGGGCGCTCGAGCGTGATGGCCGCGTTGACCGCGAGGGTCAGGTCCTCGGTCGAAACATAGGACTGCGAGCCTTTGAAGCGCATGACTTAGTATGCTATAAAATCGCCCGCTGTTCCCCTAGAACAAAACTGAAAACCCGAATGATCCGATTCCTTCTTGGTGCAGCCCTCGTCTTCGGCGCGCCGCTCGCCCTTGCGCAACAAGCGGCGCAGCAGAAGGGCGATGCCGATCTCGCGCACCGGAACAAGACCGCGATGTGCATCGGCTGCCACGGCATCCCGGGCTACAAGACCGCGTTCCCGTCGGTTTATCACGTGCCGAAGATCGCCGGGCAGCAGCCGGCGTACATCGTCAACGCGCTGAAGGCCTACAGGTCCGGCGAGCGCTCGCATCCGTCGATGCGCGGCATCGCCGCCAGCCTGACCGACCAGGACATGGCCGACCTCGCCGCCTACTACGGGGTCCCCGCCCAATGACCAGGATTCTTCTCGCCGTCCTCGTTCTCGCGCTGCCGTTTTCCGTGCAGGCGAGAGGCAACGCCGACTCGGGCAAGGCAAAGGCCGCGCAGGTCTGCGCCGCCTGCCACGGTCCCGATGGCAACAAGCCGTCAGCGCCGGACCAGCCGGTAATCGCGGGGCAGTACTACGACTATCTCGTCAGGGCGCTCTCGGACTACAAGGCCGGGCATCGCGCGAACGGCATCATGAAGGGCTTCGCGGCGACGCTGTCTACGCAGGACATCGAGGACCTAGCGGCCTGGTTCGCGAGCCAGAAGTCCGCGCTACACGATCAGCGGTAAGCCCGCCTAGATCGTATTGGCCTTCCGCTCGGAACGGCCAACCAGCTCTTCCCACAGGCCGTCCGCCTTCTTCAGCACCAGCTCGCTGCGCGCGTCGACCGTGTACCAGAGGCCGCGCTTCATTTCTTCGGCAAGCTCGCCCGGCTTCCACAGCACCATGCCGGCGAAGAAGCGCGCGTGCTGCGGCTCGCTTTCGATGATGCGATCGACGACCTGGCTGTCGACCGCGAGGAAGAGATCGGGGGCGATCCGCACCGAGCGGCCGCCGGGGCTGTCGGCGCGGTTGACGAGCGCGAAGATCACCTGCGAGTTGAACGGCCCGCCAAGGTAGACCGGGTCGGCCACCTTCTGCGACGGCCCATGGTTGGGGAACAGCTTGCCGAGCGTCATCTGCGTCGGCTTGTTGATGATGAAGCCGACGTGGCGGTCCTCGCCGAGCGGCTTGACCAGCAGGATCGTCGAGCCGTAGAGCTGGTCGCGCAGCTGGCGCTTGGCGACCAGGATCATGGTGTCTTCCATCCCCTCTTCGGAGTGCGCCGGCAGGGCGGGGGTGAGCGCGATGGCGATGCTCGCCAGGAAGAGCGCGGCGAGGAAAGGGAAGCGGGATTTCATGAGCGCCATCTCCGAGGGTTGTTGCGATGGATCATGACGACCCAACGTTTTCCCCGGGCTGCCCCGGACTAGTCCGGTCGGCGTCGCTTGGACGCGACAGCGTGTCGCGCTATTTCGTCTTCGGCCGGTACTCGCAGAGGTCGCGGATCGGGCACTGCGGGCAGCCGGGCTTGCGCGCGAGGCAGATGTAGCGGCCGTGCAGGATCAGCCAGTGGTGGGCGTTCTGCAGGAACTCGGGCGGCGTGAATTTCAGCAGCTTCTGCTCGACCTCCAGGACGTCCTTCCCCGGGGCGATGCCGGTGCGGTTGGCGACGCGGAAGATGTGCGTGTCGACCGCCATCGTCGGCTGGCCGAAGGCCGTGTTCAGCACGACATTGGCGGTTTTTCGCCCGACGCCGGGCAGGGCCTCGAGCGCCTCGCGGTTTTGCGGCACCGCGCCGCAGTGCTTGTCGAGGACGATCTGCGATAGGCCGACGACGTTCCTCGCCTTGGTGCGATAGAGGCCGATGCTTTTGATGCAATCCTCGAGGCCGCTCACGCCCAGCTTGATGATCTTCTCCGGCGTTGCCGGGAAGAGCTTGCGGGTAGCGAGGTTCACCGACTTGTCGGTCGCCTGCGCCGACAGCACGACCGCTACCAGCAGCTCGAACGGCGTGCCGTAGAGAAGCTCGGTGGTGGGATTGGGATTGGCGGCGCGAAGGCGCTCGAAGATCTCCCGTCGCTTGGCGGGGTTCACCGGCGCTTCCTGGCGAGAGCGGCGGCAAGGACGGCGGCGCGGTTTTTCACTGGCGAAATCGTCGCCTGGGAAATGCGAAGCTGTCGCCGACGAGCCCGGCGGCCGGCAGCGCGCTTGAGCGCCTCGCTCCACGCGCCTCGCGCCCCGACCATGTCGATGCAGTCGACCGGGCAGGGCGGCAGGCAGAGCGCGCAGCCGATGCACCAGGGCTCGACCACCGAATGCATCAGGCCCTGCGCGCCGACGATCGCGTCGACCGGGCAGGCGTCGATGCAGCGCGTGCAGCCGATGCAGCGGCTCTCGTCGACCAGCGCCACGGCGTCGCGCTTCATCGTCCCGTTTGCGCGGGATATGCCGACACGCATTCGCGCACCAGCCCCGGCCCGCGGTAGATGAGCCCGGTGTAGAGCTGCACCAGCGCGGCGCCGGCATCGATCTTCGCCCGCGTGTCCGCGGCAGAGAAGATGCCCCCGGCGCCGATCAGCGTCACTTTGCCCGCCAGCAGATCCCGGAACGAGGCAAGCACGCCTGTCGACTTGCCGAGGATCGGCGCTCCGGAGAGGCCGCCGGCTTCATCGGCGCGCGGCAGGCCTTCGACGCCTTCGCGGGACAGCGTCGTGTTGGTCGCGATCAAGCCGTCGAAGCCGTGGCGCAGCACGGCGTCGGCGATGGCGCGGATCTCGTTGGCCTGGAGATCCGGCGCGACTTTGAGCGCGAGCGGGACGCGCCTGCCATAGGCGCGGGCAAGCCGTACGCGCACGCTGGCCAGTCGGCCGAGGAGCTCGTCCAGCTGCCGCTCCTGCTGCAGGTCGCGCAGCCCCTTGGTGTTCGGCGAGGAAATGTTGACCGTGACGTAAGAGGCGCGGCCGTAGACCTTCTCGAGGCAGAACGCGTAGTCGTCGGCCGCCTGCTCTGGCGGCGTGGTGGCGTTCTTGCCGATGTTGATGCCGAGGATGCCGCGCCAGCGCGTGCGCGCAACGTTGGCGAGGAAATCGTCGACCCCAACATTGTTGAAGCCGAAGCGGTTGATGACCGCTTCTTTTTCCGCCAGCCGGAAGAGGCGGGGGCGCGGATTCCCCGGCTGCGCGCGGGGCGTCACCGTGCCGACCTCGATGAAGCCGAAGCCCAGGCGAGCCAGGCCGTCGATGTGCGCTGCGTCCTTGTCGAGGCCGGCAGCGAGGCCGACGGGATTGGGGAATTCCAGTCCCATTGCCTTTACCGGCCGTGAAAACACGCGCGCCGGGCCGGTCAGCCGCCAGTCGGCCAACTTCAGGGTCAGGTGATGCGCTGTTTCGGGGTGTAGGGAAAAAAGAAGCGGGCGGGCGAGCGCATAAGCGCTCACCGCTTCTCGTCCCGCGGGGCTTCCGTCTGGCGTGCGCCGAGCCGGCGCCAGGCGCCGCCGACGAAGCCCTCGATCGGCTCGAACTTCGACTTGTAAGCCATCTTCGGGCTCTCGCGGATCCAGTAGCCGAGGTAGAGGTAGGGCAGGCCCAGCGTGCGGCACTGCTCGATCTGCCACAGCACGTTGTAGGTGCCGAAGCTCGCGCCGCGCCGGTCAGGCTCGTAGAAGGTATAGACCGACGAGAGGCCGTCGGGCAGGAAGTCGACGATCGAGACCATGACCAGCTGGCCGTTCTCGCGGAACTCGACCAGCCGGGTATCGACCCGGCTCTGCAGCAGGAAGTGCGAATACTGATCGCGGCTGTCGTTGTCCATGCCGCCGCCCGAGTGGCGGCGCGACTGGTAGCGCAGGTAGAGCGCGTAGTGCTCGAGGCGGAACTTCAGCGGCTGCGACTGCGCGGTCAGCGTCGCGTGCTGCTTCCACGCGCGGCGCTGCGAGCGGTTGGCATTGAATTCCTGCGCCGGGATGCGCACCGGCACGCAGGCGCGGCAGGCGTCGCAATGCGGCCGGTAGGTGAAGATGCCGCTGCGACGGAAGCCGGCCTTGACCAGGTCGCCGTACAGCTCGGTGTTGATCAGGTGGCTCGGCGTCGCGACTTGCGAACGGGCCATGCGGTCAGGCAGGTAGCTGCACGGATAAGGCGCAGTTACGTAGAACTGCAGTACTGCGTGCGGCAGGTCGTTAAGTCTTGACACAGCTCCATTTCCCAGGAGACTCGACGTAGTTTACCAACGTCCCGAGCGCCCGCAAGAAAGCCGTTCGAGGGATCTCGCGGCCGCCGAGCGAGGCGAGCAGCGGCGTCTTCATCTGGCAGTCGATCAGGGGGAAGCCCCGGGCGACCAGTTCCTGCACCAGCCCGACCAGCGCCACCTTGGAAGCATCGGTGCCCGTCGAGAACATCGATTCTCCATAGAACATCCGCCCGAGGGCCACCCCGTACAGCCCGCCGACCAGATCATCCCCGTGCCACGTTTCGAAGGAGTGGGCATGGCCGGCGACGTGCAGCCCAAGGTAGGCCTTCTGCATCGCCCCGCCGAGCCAGGTGCCCGGCGCGCCGCGTCGCGGGCCGGCGCAGCCACGCAGCACCTCCTGGAACGCCGTGTCGACGGTTACGCGATAGCCCTTGTTGCGAAGATTCTTCGCCAGCGAGCGCGAGACCTTCAGCTCGCCCGTGTAGAGCACCATGCGCGGGTCGGGCGACCACCAAAGGACCGGCTCGCCGCGCGAGAACCAGGGGAAGATGCCGTGGCGGTAGGCCTCGAGCAGGCGCTCCTGCGAGAGATCGCCGCCGGCCGCCAAAAGCCCGTTAGGGTCTTTCAGCGCCCGCGCGACGGGCGGGAACGGATCCTTCGGCCCGATCCACGCTAGCACTTCACCTGTTGCTTGCAGTAGCTGTCGAGCTCCTGGACGCGGGTCGCGCCGCCGACCGCCTGCTGCGCGCTCGGGCCGTGCTCGAGCTGCAGCCGGAAGGCGTATTTCTCGAAGAACTCGTTGAACATCTCGCCGCCGAGCGTACCCACGGCATGGATTTCGTCTTTCTGTGAATCAAATTCCAGCAGGATGGCTGCGAGGGGCTGCGGCGCCGGGCCGGCGAGGACGCGGCCGCCTTCCGCCGGATCGTACTGGCTGTGCTCCGAGCAGCAATGGATGACGTTGCCGAAGCGGTTGCGCGCGCTCTTCTCGGGGCGGTAGCTGATGAAGCTGATGTCACGCGTCGGGTAGGTCAGCTTGTGCGCGCAGATCGCCGAGTAGGCGACGAGCGAGCGTCCCGGCCCGACGCCGCCGGTCCATTCGTACGGCCGGTTGTCGACCGTCTTGAGGAGCGCGGAGCCCTTGGCGGGCTTGCCGAGGTTGAGGAGAAAGCAGGGCGTCGCCGCGAACGGGTAGTGGAAGATCAGGTTGCGCTCGACCGGCACCCGGCCGGCGCGCAGCGGCAAGCCTTTCTCGTCGAGGAGGAGCGTGCGTCCATAGAGCCGCGGCCGTGCGTCGGCGGCGAGGGCCGGCGCCCCGGCCGCCGCCGCGCCGACGGCGCAGAGCTTCAGGAAATCGCGCCGCTCCATTCCTTCAGAGGCTGTAGCCCTTCTCGTTGTGCAGCGCCGTGTCGAGGCCCTCGGATTCCTGCTCCGCGCCGACCCGCATGCCGACGGTGGCATCGACCACCTTGAGCAGCACGAACGTCAGGACGCCCGACCACGCGGCGGTCGCGAGCACGCCGATGATCTGCACCACCATCTGCTTGCCCATGTCCATGCCTTCGCCGTAGCCCATGCCGCCGAACTGCGACGCCGCGAACACGCCGGTCATCAGCGTGCCGATCAGGCCGCCGACGCCATGGACGGGGAAGACGTCGAGCGAATCGTCGACGCCGAGCGCGCGCTTCATGTAGTTGGTCGCGGCGAAGCACACCAGGCCGGCGGTGCCGCCGATGATCAGCGCGCCGAGCGGCCCGACGAATCCCGAGGCCGGCGTGATCGTGCCCAGGCCGGCGACCATGCCGGTGACGATGCCGAGCATCGACGGCTTGCCGTAGCGCGCCCACTCGCAAACCATCCAGACCGTCGCGCCAGTGGCGGCGCCGATATGGGTTACCAGCATCGCCATCCCCGCCGAGCCGTCGGCGGCGAGCGCGCTGCCGGCGTTGAAGCCGAACCAGCCCACCCACAGCATGCAGGCGCCGGTCACGCACATGGTCATGTTGTGCGGCGCCATCTGCGTTTCGGGGAAGCCCCTGCGCTTGCCGAGCACCAGGGCGCACACCAGCGCCGCAATGCCGGCGTTGAGATGCACGACCAGGCCGCCGGCGAAGTCCATCACGCCCATCTTCTGCAGCCAGCCGTCGCCCCAGACCCAGTGCGCGATCGGCACGTAGACGAGGAGCAGCCAGAGCAGGCTGAAGAGCAGCATGCCGGAGAACTTGACCCGCTCTGCGTAGGCGCCGATGACCAGTGCCGGCGTGATGATGGCGAAAGTGAGCTGGAACATCGCGAACACGGTCTCCGGGATCGTCCCCTTGAGGGTGCGCGCGTCGATGCCGGCCATGAACGACTTGGCGAGCCCGCCCCACCAGGCGTTGCCCGCGCCGCCGTCGCCGAAGGCGAGGCTGTAGCCGACGACGATCCAGGCGAGCGTCACCACGCAGGTGATCGCGAAGCACTGCATCAGGACCGAAAGCACGTTCTTCGCGCGCACGAGGCCGGCGTAGAAGAGCGCGAGGCCCGGCAGTGTCATGAACAGCACCAGCACGCACGAAACGAGCATCCAGGCGGTGTTCGCCATGTTCAACGTCGGCGCATTCATCTCCCCTCCTTTTTTGTGGTGGTTCCTCTGCCTGAAATCTTAGCCGACGATCAGGTCTTCGCAATGAAAACCGAATGCTGCGGCGCGGCGGTCGGCGAACCAGTGGCGAAGCGTTGCGCCGACGGTACGGAAGGCAATTTCTTCCCAGGGGATGCGCGCTTCCTCGAACAGCGCTACCTCGAGCGTTTCCTCGCCCGGCTTGAAGCCGAGCTCGCGCACGCGCGCCCGGTAATAGAGATGCACCTGGTTGACACGCGGCACCGAGATCATGGTAAAGGGCGCGCCGAGCTCGACCTCGGCGCCCGATTCTTCCAGCGTCTCGCGCAGCGCCGCCGCGCCGGCGGTCTCGTCGTTCTCCATGAAGCCGGCCGGCAGGGTCCAGTAGCCGTAGCGCGGCTCGATCGCGCGCCGGCAGAGGAGGATCTTGTCCTCGTATTCGGGCACCGTGCCGACGATCAGCTTCGGGTTCTGGTAGTGGATCTCGCCGCACTGGTCGCAGACCCAGCGTGGCAGCGTGTCGCCGGGCGGCACGCGCCGCACCACCGGCGCGGCGCAGTTAGCGCAGAACTTCAGGCAGATCTCCCAGGCTCTTCAGCACCGCGTCGGGCCGCACCCCCAGCCGATCGACCGGCGCGCCGGTCCGGTTGATCCAGAAGGCCTTGAAGCCGAACGCCCGGGCGCCGAGCGCGTCCCAGCAGTTGGAGGAAACGAAGCCGATCCGGCCGGGCTCGGCGTCGAGCCGTTTTGCCGCCAGCGCGTAGACCTCCGGCGCCGGCTTGAAGATCTTCAGCTCGTCGACGCTCAGCACCGCGTCGAAGCGAAGGCCGGAATTCCGCACCAGCGGCTCGAGGATGTCGGGCGAGCCGTTGGACAGGATCGCCTTCTTTCCCGTCAGTTTCGCCAGCGCGCCCGGCACATCGGGGAAGAGCGACAGGGTGAGGTATTCGCCCATCAGCTCCTCCTGCCTCGCCGGGGAGAGCTCGAGTCCGAGCGCTTCGCACGTGTGCTCCAGCGCATCCCGCGTCACCTCTGAGAAAGGCCGGTAGGTGCGCATCAGGCTGCGCTGCCAGGTGTACTCGAGCTGCTTCGCGCGCCACATCGTCGACAGCGCGGCGCCCTTGCCCGGCCAGCATGCTTCGCAGCGACGCATGACGGAATGCACATCGAACAGCGTGCCGTAGGCGTCGAAGACCAGCGCGTCGAGTTTCATGGCGTAGCGCGAATTTTCCAGATGTTAAACTGCTTCGCGCCATGCGGGACCGCTACCAAGAGCTGTACGACAGCTTCCGCTGGGAAGTGCCGGCGCGCTTCAACATCGCCACCGCCTGCTGCGGCCGCTGGGCCGCCGATCGCAGCCGCTTCGCGCTCTACTGGGAAGACGAAGCGGGCGCCACCGCGGCGTATTCCTTCTGGGACCTGCAGGTCGCCGCCAACCGCCTGTCGAACGCGCTCGCCGGGCTGGGCGTGCGGCGCGGCGATCGCGTCGCCATCATCCTGCCGCAGCGTCCCGAGGCGGCGATCGCCTATTTGGCGGTGTTCCAGATGGGCGCGGTGGCGCTGCCGCTCTCGCACCTCTTCGGTCCCGACGCGCTCGAGTACCGCATCAACCACGCCGGCGCGAGCGTCGCCATCGTCGAGCCCTCGACCATCGCCAACCTCTGGTCGGTGCGCGAGAAGCTCGAGCCGCTGAAGCACGTGATCGGCGTCGCCGGCGCGCGCGAGAGCGGCGTGCATGCCTGGGAGGGGTTGCTGCAAAAAGGCAGCTCCGCTTTCGGGAAGGCCGATACCGCCGCGGACGACCCGGCCCTGATCATCTACACCAGCGGCACCACCGGCGCGCCGAAGGGCGCGCTCGAAGCGCACCGCCTGATCATCGGCAACATCCCCGGCTTCGTCCATTCGCACGACTTTTTTCCGCAGCCCGGCGACATGTTCTGGTCGCCGGCCGACTGGGCCTGGGCGGGCGGACTGTTCGATGCGCTCCTGCCGAGCTGGTACTTCGGCATTCCCATCCTCGGCTATCGCGGCCGCTTCGACGCGGAGAAGGCGTACTACCTGATTGAGAAGTACGGCATCCGGAATTCCTTTCTCTTCCCGACCGCCCTGAAGCTGATGATGAAGGCGGTTCCTGAGCCAAGAAAAAAATATCAGTTGAGCATGCGCTCGATCATGAGCGCCGGCGAGTCGGTCGGCGTGACGGTGCTCGAATGGGCGAAGGAGCAGCTCGGTGTCACCATCAACGAGATGTTCGGCCAGACCGAGATCAACTATGTCGTCGGCAACTGCCAGGCGGCGTGGCCGGTGAAGCCGGGATCGATCGGGCGTCCCTATCCCGGCCATCGCGTAGCGGTGATCAACGAAGTCGGCGAAGAGGTGAAGAGAGGCGAGCTGGGCGAAATTGCGATTAAGCAGAACGGCGATCCCGTTTTCTTTCTGGAATATTGGAAGAATCCGCAGGCGACCAAAGAGAAATTCATCGGCGACTGGGGCTGCACCGGCGACCAGGGGAAGATGGATGAAGACGGCTACCTCTGGTACCAGGGGCGCACCGATGACGTGATCAAGAGCGCCGGCTACCGCATCGGGCCGGCCGAGATCGAGAGCTGCCTGGTGAAGCACCCGGCAGTGGCGAACGCGGCGGTGATCGGCAAGCCCGACGAGACGCGCGGCGCGATCGTCAAGGCGTTCGTCGTGCTGCAGCCCGGCTTTTCCGGCAACTCTTCGCTGATCGACGAGATCCAGCAGCACGTCCGCGGGCGGCTCGCGCCCTACGAATACCCGCGCGAGATCGAGTTCATCGACGCCCTTCCCATGACCACCACCGGCAAGGTGCAGCGGAAGGAGCTGCGCCGCCGCGAAGAGGCCAAGCAGCAGCGCTCGTGAGGCGGATCCTGCTCGTCGGCGCCGGGCACGCGCATCTCGCCGTGCTGCGCAGCTTCACGAAGGAGGCGCTCTACGGCGCGCGCGTCACGCTCGTCACGCCGCTCGCGCGCCAAGTTTACTCCGGCATGCTGCCTGCCGTTATCGCCGGGCACTGCCGCCTCGCCGACGCCGAGATCGACATCGAGGCGTTGTGCGGGCGCGCCTACGTCGAATTCGCCAGCGGTCGCGTCGACGCGCTCGACCCGGCAGCGCGTCGCGCGCGGCTCGACGACGGCGCGTCGATCGACTACGACGCGATTTCGCTCAATCCGGGATCGCTGGTCGAGCGTTCGCTGCCGGGGGCGGAGCGCACGGTGCCGGTCAAGCCGCTCGACGAATTTCTCGCCGCGCTCGACCAGAAGCGGCTCGGCCGCGTGGCGATCATCGGCGCCGGCGCGGCCGGCGCCGAGCTGGCGATGGCGCTCGGCTACCGCGGCGCGGCGATCACTCTCTACTCGGACCGGCCGACCCTGCCGGGCGTCGCCGGAGAGCGCATCGCCACGGCGCTGCGCCGGGCGCAGGTCGATTTCCGCCCCGGCATGGCGGTGACCGCGGTGGAGGAGGGTCCGGTGATCATCGCCGGCGCCTCGCGCCAGGATTTCGATCTCGTCGTCCTCGCTACCGGATCCGCGGCGCCGGCGTGGCTGGCCGCCTCGGGCCTGACGGTGGACGGGCTCGGTTTCGCGCTCGTGCACGACACGCTGCAGAGCGTCTCGCATCCGGAGGTGTTCGTTTCGGGTGACTGCGCGACGCTACGCGATGCGCCGCACCCGCGCTCAGGCGTGTACGCGGTGCGTCACGGCGAAAGCCTGGCCGCCAATTTCAGGAACCTGGTCGCCGGCCGGCCGCTCGAGCCGTACGTGCCGCAGGCGCGCGCGCTCGTGCTGCTCAGCTGCGGATCGCGCTATGCGATCGCGCAGCGCGGCGGCTGGACGGCCGAAGGCGCGTGGGTCTGGCGTTGGAAGGACTGGATCGATCGCCGCTGGCTACGCAGCCTGCGGGGCTGACCTACAACTTCAGTTCAGGTACGGCGACAGCCCCGCGAGGTTCACGAGCTCGTCCATCGTTGTCGCGCTGGCAGTGGCCGCGCGCTCGGCTGGCGCCGAGTGGACGATGATGGTCAGGCCCTTGCTGTTCGGGTTGTTGGCGCGGCTGCGATGATCGGCGAAGCGCGTGCCGATGCGCCGGCCGTTGAGGTCGCGCAGCTGCACGCCGCCGCGGATTTTCTCTTCGTAGCCAACCAGCACGCCGTGATCGTCGAAACGCGGCTCGAACAACGCCACGCGCGCGATCCGCTCGCCGTTCAGGCAGTCGCAGAGCGTTTCTTTCTGGCCGATGACATGGCCCTGCCCGTTGCGCAGGGGTTGGAGGCTGACCTGCTTCCATTCCACGCTGGAGCAACCGCTCGCCAAGGCCGCGAGGCCGACGATCATTGTCATGGTGAAGAGACGCATGTTGGGCGCGACTGTACGCGCGTTCCGAATCGGACGCAAAGGCAATAGTGCATAGGGCATAAGGCTTTGAAAGAGATAAGCATTCGTGATGCTGGCACCCGGGAGACGAATCGAACGTCCGACCTGCCCCTTAGGAGGGGGCCGCTCTATCCACTGAGCTACCCGGGCGTGGCAGCGATTCTACCTACTATCATGGGTAAGTCCTTGATAGCCTTCGCTTCCATCATGCCCAGAAGCCTCCTTTTCGGTCTCTTCGCGCTGGTTTTGCCTGTCCAGGCGCAAACCCAGGCCTGGGCCTGGGACGACGGCACGGTGCCATACGTCGTCACGCCGATGGAGATCGTCGAGCGGATGATGCGCATCGCCGAGGTCGGGAAGGGCGACACGATCATCGATCTCGGCTCGGGCGACGGCCGCATCGTCATCGAGGCGGCGAAGCGCGGCGCGCGGGGGCTGGGCGTCGACCTCGACCCGAGCCTCGTCAAGCTGGCGAGCGAGAACGCGCGCAAGGCCGGCGTCGGCGATCGGGCGCGCTTCGAAGTCCGCGACATTTTCGAGACCGACCTCTCGGGCGCTACCGTCGTCGCGTTCTATCTGCTGCCGGACTTCAACGCCAAGCTCATGCCGAAGCTGCTCGGCCTCAAGCCGGGGACGCGCATCGTCTCGCACGACGGCGGCATCGGCGCCTGGCCGCCGGACGAGAAGCTCGAGATGCGTGTGCCGGAGAAAACTGTCGGCCTCGGCGGCCTGTCGAAAGTCGAGCTCTGGATCGTGCCGGCGAACGCCGCCGGGCGCTGGACGAGCGACCTCGGCGTGCACGGCGGCCGCTGGCGCTTCCAGATCGCGCAGGAATTCCAGGCGCTCGACGTCAACGCACGTGCCGAGGGGCGCGACCTGCTGGTGCGCGCGAGCCGCATGCGGGGCGAGGAGATCAAGCTGGTCGTCACGGGGCTGGTCGCCGGGCATGCGTGGCATCACCTGTTTGTCGGCCGGATGAAAGGCGACGCCATCACCGGCGAGGTGACCCTCTCGGACGGCGCGCAGACGAGGAAAGTGCCCTGGACGGCGGCACGCGAGCGATGAGCGCGCCGAAGCCGCTGCTGTCGGTCGCCGACGGCGCCTTCCTCATGGTCGGGATGGTGATCGGCGTCGGCATCTTCAAGGCGCCCTCCATCGTTGCCGGCAATACCTCGACGCCCACGCAGTTCATTCTCGTGTGGTTGTTCGGCGGGCTGATCTCGCTCTGCGGCGCGCTGGTGTATGCCGAGCTCGCCTCGCGCCATCCCGGCACCGGCGGCGAGTACACCTTTCTCAGCCGCGGCTTCGGGCCGGGCGCGGCGTTCGTCTTCGCCTGGTCGCGCATGACCGTGATCCAGACCGGGGCGATCGCCGCCGTGGCGTTCGTGTTCGGCGATTACGCTTCGCAGATCCTGAATCTCGGCGAACGCAGCACGGCGATCTACGCCGGGCTGAGCGTGATCGCGCTCACGGCGCTCAATTTCGCCGGCACGCTGCAGTCGAAGACGCTGCAGAAGGTCCTGGAAACGATCCTCATCGCCAGCCTGCTCGGCCTCGCCGTGGCGGGGATCGTTTCGGGCGGTCAGCCGGTGCCGGTAAAGGGACCCGGCGGCGGCGCGCTCGATCTTGCGCTCCTTTTCGTCCTCTTTACCTATGGGGGCTGGAACGAAGCCGCGTACCTCGGCGGCGAAGTGCGCGACCCGGCGCGCAACATGATGCGCATCCTGGTCATGGGCATCATTGCCGTTACGGTGCTCTACGTGCTGGTGAACATCGGCTACGTCGCGGCTCTCGGGCTGCAGGGCGTGCGCGATTCGAAGGCGGTGGCGGCGGACCTGATGCGCGCGGTGGCGGGCGACAAGGGCGCGGTGGCGCTGGCGCTCATCGTCTGCATCTCGGCGCTCACCACCATCAACGCGGCGATCTTTACCGGCGCGCGCACGAACTACGCCCTGGGACGCGATTTCCCGCTCTTCTCCGCGCTCGGCAACTGGCGCGAGGCGGGCAGCACGCCGGCCAACGCGCTGGTGCTGCAAGGCGTGCTCGCTCTCGTCCTGGTCGGTGCCGGCTCGCTAACGCCCGACGGCTTCGAGTCGATGGTCGCCTATACGGCGCCGGTCTTCTGGACCTTCTTCCTGCTCACCGGCCTCGCGCTCGTGGTCCTGCGCCGGCGCGAGGGCGCGGCAGCGCCCTTTCGGGTGCCGTTCTATCCGCTGGTGACGGCGGCTTTCTGCGCCATGTGCGCGTTCATGCTCTACAAGAGCGTCACTTACATCATGAATCCGCAGTTCGGACCGAAGTTCGGCACCGCGGTTCTGGCGGGCTTGCTGGTCATGGCGATCGGCATCCCGCTGTACTTCGCTGCGCGCAAGCAGTGACCCTTACCGAGCTGCGCTACATCGTCGCGGTTGCGCGCGAGCGGCACTTCGGCAGGGCGGCGGAAGCCTGCTTCGTCTCCCAGCCGACGCTCTCGGTGGCGGTGAAGAAGCTCGAAGAGGAGCTGGGCGTCACGCTGTTCGAGCGCGGGCCGGGAGAAGTGAGCATCACGCCGCCGGGCCAGAAGATCGTCGAGCAGGCGCAGCGCGTGCTCGAAGAAGCGGCCCGGGTGCGCGAGATCGCCGCCGCGGGCCGCGATCCGCTGGTCGGGCCGCTGCGCCTGGGCGCGATCTACACCATCGGTCCCTATCTGCTGCCGAAGCTCGTGCCGATCCTGCGGCGTACCGCGCCGTCGATGCCGCTGCACATCCAGGAGAATTTCACGCACCGCCTGAGCGAATCGCTGAAGAGCGGCGAGGTCGACGCGATCCTGATCGCGCTGCCGTTCGACGAGTCGGGCATCGCCACGCGCGCGGTCTACGACGAGCCCTTCCTGGTCGCGATCCCGAAGGGCCACGACTGGGAGGGTCGCAAGCGCATCAGCTCCGAAGAGCTGGCGAGCGAGAGCCTGCTGCTGCTCGGCGAGGGGCATTGCTTCCGTGACCAGGTGCTCGACATCTGCCACGTCGTGCGCGCGAAGGAGCGCAGCGCGCTCGCCCGGACGGTGGAAGGCGGCTCGCTCGAGACCATCCGACAGATGGTGGCGAGCGGCGTCGGCGTGACGGTGCTGCCGTCCACTTCGATCGGCGCCGGCGGAACCGGCGACCTGATCCGCATCCTGCCGTTCGCGCGCCCTGCGCCGACGCGTCGCGTCGGGCTGGCATGGCGGCGCAGTTTTCCGCGACCCGAGGCGATCGAGGCGCTGCGCAAGGCGATCCTTGCCTGCAACCTGCCGCAGGTGACCAAGCTCGACGCATAGCAGGCATTACGGCCGCGCATGCAGAGCGATCGGCTAGACTAGGTCGCATGGAAATCCGCTCCTGGCGTACACCGGCCGTGGTTCTCACTGCCGGCTGCATCATCATGTGCATCTCGTTTGGCATCCGCGCCGGTTTCGGACTGTTTCTGCAGCCGATGAGCATGGAATACGGCTGGGGCCGCGAAGTCTTCTCCTTCTCGATCGCGCTGCAGAACCTGATGTGGGGTGCGCTCGGCGCCGTAGCCGGCGGCTTCGCCGATCGCTACGGACCGGGGCGCGTCATCGCCGCCGGTGCGGTTTGTTATGTGCTGGGCCTGATCGGTCTCTCCTACATCTCGACACCGCTTCTCCTGCATCTCAACAGCGGCCTCCTGCTCGGCGGCGCGCTCGGCGGCACGTCGTTCGGCATCATTCTTGCCGTCATCGGCCGCACCGTGGCGCCCGAGCGACGCAGCCTGTACATGGGCCTCGCCACTGCCGCCGGCTCGTTCGGCCAGTTCGTGCTGCTGCCGCTCACCCAGTTCCTCATCGCCAGCCTCGACTGGCACAACGCGCTGCTCGTGCTCGCCGGTATCGCTACGCTGATCATCCCGCTTTCGCTCGCCCTCACGAGCAAGCCCGGCGGCGGCGTGCAAAGCACGCAGTCGATGGGCGAATCGTTGCGCGAGGCAATGGGCGAGAAGGGCTTCCACCTTCTCTTCTGGGGCTACTTCGTCTGCGGCTTTCACATCGCCATGCTGACGGTGCACTTGCCCGCGTTCGTCACCGATGCCGGCTTGAGCCCCGCGCACGGCATGACCGCGCTGGCATTGATCGGCCTGTTCAATGTGGTGGGGACGCTCGGCGCGGGCTGGCTCGGCGGCCGCTTCAGCAAGAAATACCTGCTCTCGATCATCTACGCGATCCGGGCGGTGCTGATCTCCTCGTTGGTTGTTTTTCCCTTAACCCCATTCAATTTGTATGTGTTCGCCTGCGGCATCGGCCTCCTCTGGCTGGGCACGGTGCCGCTCACCAACGGCCTGGTCGCCCAGATCTTCGGCATGCGCTACGCCGCCATGCTGGCGTCGATCGTCTTCTTCGGCCATCAGATCGGCAGCTTCGTCGGCGTGTGGCTCGCGGGCTACCTGTACGACACCACCGGCTCCTATTCGGGCGCCTTCATCGCCTCGATCGGGCTGGGCGTCTTCGCCGCCATCGTCAATCTGCCGGTGAACGAAAAGCCGCTCGCCGAGCGGATCAAGCATGCACAGGCTGTGGCTTAAGGCGGCGCTCGTCTCGGCCGTTGCCTTCGTCACGGCCGCCGCGTTCTCGGCCTATCTCAAGCCGGGCATGCTGATCGAGTTCGCCAACCTGCTGCTTTGCTATTGAGTGGACGCGCAGGCGTTCCACGACTTCGAGCATGAGGGCTGGGAGAGCATCCCCGACGCGTATCACCAGGCTTTCGCCGCGCTGACCTCGCAATCGGTCGCGCCGCTGCTCGACGCGGCGGAAGTGGCGAAGGGAAGCAGGGTGCTCGATGTCGCCACCGGGCCGGGCTACGTCGCGGCGGCCGCGGCGAAGCGCGGCGCGAAAGTGACCGGCGTCGATTTTTCCCGCACCATGGTCGAGCGCGCGCGCCGCGACTATCCGGCGCTAGAGTCCGCGGAAGGCGACGCCGAGGCGCTCGCGTTCGCCGACGCGAGTTTCGACGCGGTGCTGATGAACTACGGCCTTCTCCACCTCGCGCGTCCGGATCAGGCGCTCGCGGAAGCGCGCCGCGTGCTGCGCCCCGGCGGCCGCCTTGCGGTCACGGTTTGGGCGCCTCCCGAGAGGACGATCGGCTTCGGAATCGTGCTGGACGCCATCCGCGAGCACGGCCGCATGGACGCGGCCGTCCCGTCCGGACCGCCGTTTTTCCGCTTCGGGGATCTGCCCGAGGCGCGGCGCTCGCTCGAAGCGGCAGGGCTTGCCCAGGTCGGCTCGAGGGAAATCGCGCAGGTCTGGCGCCTGCCGGACGCGAACACACTCTTTGCCTGGATGTGCACCAGCACCGTGCGCACGGGAGCGTTGCTGCGCGCTCAGAGCCACGCGGCGCTGGCTGCCATCGGCAAGGCGGTGACGGATCGCGCGGGGGTGTATCGAAACGGCGACACCATCGAGCTGCCCATGCCGGCGGTCCTCTCCTTCGGTGCGCGGGAACGGTAGTTGCGGCGACTTGGCGAGGAGCCTCCGGGGCTCCCTTGCCAAAAGGAGGTCTTGTATGAGGTTGTCGACTCTAGTGATTTCGCTGTCCGCAGTGTCCCTGCTCGGCGCCTGCAGCCACAGGGAAACGGTCGTGGAAAGGCCGGTGGTGGAAAAGCAGACCGTGATCGAAAGGCCGGTGGTTCCTGCGGCCGGCGCTACCGCGGCCCGCAGTTGTACTTACAACTCCGGCGCTTACTCCGACGGCGGCCTGTCGTGCCAGAACGGCCAGCAGTTCCGCTGCAGCGACGGCACGTGGAACCGGACGCTCGGCTCCTGCTAGCCGTCTAGGCGCGTAACACTGCGCGCCTAGCATAAGGGGGATGGCCGTCAAGGAAGGCCTGCCATCCCCCCGCGGCGCCACCTGGGATGGCAGGGGCGTCAATTTCGCGTTGTTTTCGTCGCAGGCGACGAAAGTCGAGCTATGCCTGTTCGACGCCGCCGGCAAGAGCGAGACACAGCGCATCGAGCTGCCCGAGTACCGCGACGAGATCTGGCACGGCTATGTGCCCGAGATCGGCCCCGGCACGATCTACGGCTTTCGCGTCCATGGCCCTTACCAGCCCGAAGAGGGGCTGCGCTTCAATCCCCATAAGCTGCTCCTCGATCCGTACGCGCGCGCCCACATCGGCGAGATGAAGTGGGACCCGGCCGTGTTCGGCTACCGGATGGAAAGCGGCGACGATCTCACGTTCGACGAGCGCGATAGCGCGCCTTTCGTGCCCAAATCCGTGGTGGTCGACCCGGACTTCGACTGGAAGCGGGAGAAGGTGTGGAAGCCGATTCCGTGGGACCGGACCATCGTCTACGAGACGCACGTGCGCGGCTTCACCAAGCTGCATCCCGCGGTGGCGGAGAATCAGCGCGGCACGTTCGCCGGGCTCGCGACCAAAGCGGTGATCGAGTACATCAAGGCCCTGGGCGTCACCACGGTCGAGCTGCTGCCCGTGCACACCTTTGTCAACGATGACTTCCTGCTGCAGAAAAAGCTCACCAACTACTGGGGCTACAACTCGATCGGTTTCTTCGCCCCCGACCCCCGCTATGCCGCCGACGTCTCGAAGTCGCTGCAGGAATTCAAGGAAATGGTGGCGCGCTTCCACGACGCAGGTTTGGAAGTGATCATCGACGTGGTCTACAACCACACGGCGGAAGGCAACGAGAAGGGGCCGACGCTCTGCTTCCGCGGCCTCGACAACGCCGCCTACTACCGCCTGATGCCGGACAAGAAGCGCCACTACATCAACGACACCGGCACCGGCAATACGGTCAATCTCTCGCACCCGCGCGTCATCCAGATGGTCACCGACAGCCTGCGCTACTGGGTGCAGGAGATGCACGTCGACGGCTTCCGCTTCGATCTCGGCACGATCCTCGCGCGCGAGCCCGGCGGCTTCGATACGCACAACGGCTTCATGAAGGCGTGCATGCAGGATCCGGTGCTCGACAAGGTGAAGCTGATCGCCGAGCCGTGGGATTGCGGCCCGGGCGGCTACCAGGTCGGCGGCTTTCCGGCCGGCTGGGCGGAATGGAACGACAAGTACCGCGACACGGTGCGCGATTTCTGGCGCGCCGAGGCCTCCGCCGCGGCGCTGGCGCCGCGCCTTTGCGCCTCGCCCGACGTCTTCAACCACCGCGGCCGCCAGCCCTGGGCGAGCGTCAATTTCGTCACCGCGCACGACGGCTTCACGCTCAGCGACCTGGTCAGCTACAACGACAAGCACAACGAGGCGAACGGCGAGGACAACAAGGACGGCCATTCGCACAACCGCTCGTGGAACCACGGCGCCGAAGGGGGCACGGACGACGAGGCGATCCTCGGCCTGCGCAAGCGGCAGATGAAGAACATCCTCGCCACGCTGCTGCTTTCGCAGGGCACGCCGATGCTGCTCGCCGGCGACGAGTTCGCGCGCACGCAGAAGGGCAACAACAACGCCTACTGCCAGGACAACGAGCTCTCCTGGCTCGACTGGAAGCACGACGAGCGCGACGAGCGGCTGATCCGCTTCGTCCAGCGCCTCACCGGGCTGCGCCACCGTTTCCCGATCCTGCGCCAGAAGCGCTTCCTGAGCGGCGTTTACAACGAGGAGCTCGGCGTCAAGGACGTGGCCTGGATCAGCACCTCGGGCAAGGAAATGACCGAGGCGGAGTGGAAGGACGGCAACACGCGCTGCTTCGGCATGCTGCTCGACGGGCGCGCGCAGCAGAGCGGCATCAAGCAGCGCGGCCATGAGGCGACGCTGCTGATCGTCTTCAACAGCTGGCAGGACGTGGTGAAGTTCAGCCTGCCCGAAATCAACGGCGGCGGCGAGTGGAGCCTGCTCGCCGACACCAACATGCCGGACCTGCCGGAGGGCAGCCGCTTCAACGTCGGTCATCCCTACGAGGTGACGGGCCGCTCGCTTCTCCTGCTGGAACTCGCCTGAAAAGAGGCGCTATAGCTCTCATCGTCGTCACGGCGGTGCTGTACCTCGCCAAGGAGGTGCTCATCCCGCTGGCGCTGGCGAGCCTGTTCACCTTCCTGCTTGCGCCCGCGGTGCGGCGGCTGGAGCGCTGGCTCTGGCGCATTCCCGCGACGCTGATCGTGGTGTTCCTGGTTTTCTCGCTGATCGGCGCCATCGCCGTCATCGCCGCCAAGCAGGCGGTCTCGCTCGCCGCCAAGCTGCCCGAGTATCGCGAGAACATCACCAAGAAGATCCACGCCGTGCAGCAGCCCCGGGAAGGCGATCTGGCGAAGGCGGCCGGCGCCATCAAGGATCTGCAGGAGGAGGCGGCGGCGGCGCAGCGGCCGCTGGCGGTGAAGGAGACGCCCGGCTCGCCGTTCGAGGCGATCGTCGACTTCATCACGCCGTTCGCGAAGCCGGCCGGCACGGCGCTGGCGGTCATCGTGTTCACCATCCTGATGCTGCTCAACCGCGAGAACCTGCTCGAGCGCGTCATCGGCCTGGTCGGTCCGCGCCGCATCCACCTGATGACCCGCGCCATGAACGAAGCGTCGTACCGCGTCAGCAGCTATCTGTACATGCAGCTCGTGGTCAACGCGATGTTCGGCATTCCCTTCGGCATCGCGCTGTATTTCATCGGCGTGCCGAACGCCATGCTGTGGGGCCTGCTCGGCATGCTGCTGCGCTTCATCCCCTACGCCGGGGTGTGGATCGCCGCGGCGATGCCGGCGATGCTCGCCTTCGCCATCGGCGACGATTGGTCGATGGCGGCGTGGACCATCGGCACGTTCCTCACGCTCGAGCTGGTGCTGGTCAATGCGGTCGAGCCCTGGCTCTATGGGCGCAGCGCCGGCCTCGCGCCGATCGCCGTCATCGCCGCGGCGCTCTTCTGGACCTGGCTGTGGGGCCCGATCGGCCTGCTGCTCGCCACGCCGCTCACCGTCTGCGTCACCGTCATCGGGCGCTACGTGCCGGAGCTCGGCTTCCTCAATACGCTGCTCGGCGTCGAGCCGGTGCTCGAGCCCGACGAGCGCTTCTACCAGCGCCTCGTCGCCCTCGACCTGGACGAAGCGAACGAGATGGCCGAGAAGCACGCCGCGACGCACGGCCTCGTCGCGACGCTCGACGACGTTCTCGTGCCGGCGCTCGGCCTGGTTGGCGCCGACCGGCGCAAGGGTGCGCTCGAGCCGGCGCGCGAGCGCTTCATCTTCGACTCCATGCGGCGCGTGGCCGAGGACCTCGAGGCGCCCGGCACCCAGACCGCGCAGGTGGGGCCCGCCTGCCGCATCGTTCCCGCGCACGACGAAGCCGATCGCGTCGCTGCCCTGATGCTTGCGCGCGCGGTGCCGGCGCAGGTGACCGACATCGATGCGAAGGACGACAGCCGCGTCATCGTCGTCTCGGCAGCGCCGCCGCAAGCCGCGAGTCATGCTGCCTACGCGGCGCGCCGGCTGCGCAGCAAACTTCCGGACGCGCGCATCATCGTCGCGCTGTGGGCGGCGGAGGGCGATCTTGCGCGGCCGCGCGAGCGCCTCGCGCACCTGGGCGTCGACGCCGTAGTCGCGCGCGTCGCGGACGCCATCAAGGAAGTGCAGAAGGACCCGACTAGAATCACGGCGAATGACGATCTCCGTGGTCAGGCTGGGCGGCCCGCGCGGAAAAGCTGAGGGGCCGCGCCTTGGCACCGTGCGGCGGCCGCCGCGCGGCGTACGAAAAGAGAATTACGGCAGCAGCAACTACTACGACCTGTGGCTGCCTGACCTCGCCCCCAGCGCCAAGCTGATCGCGAAAGCGCAGAAGGATTGGGCGGCATTCGTCAAGGCTTACCGCCGCGAAATGTCGCAACCCGCCGCGCAGCGGCTGCTGGGATTGCTGGCGCAACTGTCGCAGCAGGCGGACTTTTCGGTCGGCTGCTATTGTGAGAGGGAAGAGGGCTGTCACCGCAGCGTGCTGCGAGGGCTGCTCGCCGAGCGCGGCGCCAAGCTGAAGTAAAAGGGGGGATGCATGGAAACCGAAGCGGTCGACAAGGGCGACTTCAATCCGTACGCCGCTCCCACGGCGCGACTCCAGGACACTGCCGTGGACGGGTCCGAGCCGGCTTTCTTTCCGGTGACCCTTCTGAAACTGAGCGTCATGAGCCTGGTCACTTTCGGCCTGTACGAGATCTACTGGTTCTACAAGAACTGGAAGTGCGTCCAGCGCCATGGCGACGATGTGAACGCGCCGATCCGCGCGCTTTTCTATCCGCTCGTTTCCTATCCGCTCTACAGGCGCATTCGCGATCGTGCGAGGGATGTGGGCGTCGATCGCCATCTGTGGGCTGGCTCGCTCGCAATAGCGACGTTCGTCCTGTCCATGCTGTGGCGCCTTCCAAGCGCCTGGTGGCTAGTGGGTCTTCTCACGTTCATCCCCATCCTGGCGGTGCAGCGCGTGGTCAACGACATCAACCGCGTGGCGGCGCCGGATGCCGATCGGAACGCGCGGTTCGGCGGCTGGAATATCTTCGGCCTCGTGGTTGGAGGCATCCTTCTCGCGCTCGCGTTAGTTGGCACATTCGCCGACGAGTAGTCCCGAGAAGCCCTCGGAGTGGGTGACCCGCTGGGCGTCGCTCGTCCGGCGCGGGCCGGTGCTTGACCTCGCGAGCGGGGCGGGGCGCCATGCCCGCTACTTCGCCGCGCGCGGACTGGACGTCGTCGCGGTCGATCGCGAGCCGCAGTCGATCGCCGGCGTGAAGTTCGTGCAGGCCGACCTCGAAGGAGGCGGCGCCTGGCCGTTCGCTGGTCAACGCTTCGGCGCCGTCGTCGTGACCAACTATCTGCACCGGCCGCTCTTTCCGGCGATCGCGGATTCGCTGGCCGAGGGCGGGGTGCTCCTCTACGAGACGTTCATGATCGGCAATGAGCGCTTCGGCCGGCCTTCGAATCCCGACTTCCTGCTGCGCTCGGGAGAGTTAATGGAGGCTTTCCCTTCCCTGCATGTCCTGGGCTTCGAGGAAGGCGAAGTGCAGCGGCCGAAGCCGGCGATGACGCAGCGCCTCTGCGCCGTCAGCATCGCGCAGAAAGGTTAGAATCGCGCCCATGATTACCGGCAGCCTCGTTGCGATCGTCACGCCCATGCTGAAGGACGGCGGCCTCGACCTGCCGCGCTTCCGCAAGCTCATCGACTGGCACGTGGCCGAGGGGACCGATGGCATCGTCGTCGTCGGTACCACCGGCGAATCACCGACGGTCAATTTCGACGAGCACAAGGAGCTGATCCGCATCGCCGTCGAGCACGCGCGCGGCCGCATCCCGATCATCGCCGGCACCGGCGCCAACTCGACCGTCGAGGCGATCGAGCTCGCCGAGTCGGCCAAGAAGCACGGCGCGACCGCCCAGCTCTCCGTCGTTCCCTACTACAACAAGCCGACGCAGGAAGGCCAGTACCAGCATTTCCGCAAGATCGCGGAAAGCGTCGAGCTGCCGATGATCCTGTACAACGTGCCGGCGCGCACCGTGGCCGACCTGCAGAACGACACCGTGCTGCGCCTCGCGCAGGTGCCAGGGATCATCGGCATCAAGGACGCGACCGCCAATCTCGAGCGCGGCACCGATCTCATCCGGCGCGCGCCGCGCAACTTCGCCATCTACAGCGGCGAGGATGCGACCGCGCTGCCGCTCATCCTTTGCGGCGGGCACGGCGTCATCTCCGTGACCGCGAACGTCGCGCCCAAGCTGATGCACCAGATGTGCGCCGCGGCGCTGGTCGGCGACGTCAAGAAGGCGCGCGAGCTCAACAACCGCGTGCTGCCGCTGCACCAGCGGCTGTTCATCGAGACCAGCCCGAGCCCGGTGAAGTGGGCCATGGCGGAGATGGGACTCATCGAGTACGGCTTGCGCCTGCCGATGGTGCCGGTGACGGACCGGTGCCACCAGCCGTTGCGCGAGGCGCTGCACGAAGCCGGGATCTCGCCGTCCGGCCTCAGAGTCGTCGAAAGCCGGGGCTAGATGCGGAGCGGGTTGGCCGCCACGATGGCGGCGTTGCTTCTGGCTGGCTGCATCACCGAGGAATCGCTCAGCGGCAAGGTCGACTACAAGTCGGTCGGCACGCTGCCGTCGCTGGAAGTGCCGCCGGACCTCACCTCGCCGGCGCGCGACAACCGCTATGTCGTCCCCGACACCGGCGGCAAGACCAGCGCGACGTTCTCCGGCTACCAGGCCGAGCGGCGCGAGCAGCGCAGCGCCAACACGCCGGTGCTGCCGGAATTCGACAAGCTGCGCATCGAGCGCTCGGGCACCCAGCGCTGGCTGGTGGTGGATGAGCCGCCGGAGAAGCTCTGGCCGATGGTCAAGGACTTCTGGCAGGAGAACGGCTTCCTGGTGAAGCTCGAGCTGCCCGAGGCGGGCGTGATGGAAACCGACTGGGCCGAGAACCGCGCCAATATCCCGCAGGGCGGCGTGCGCTACCTGCTCGGCTCGTTCCTCGATCAGATCTACTCGACCTCCGAGCGCGACAAGTTCCGCACCCGGCTCGACCGCGTCGCCGACGGCAAGAGCACCGAGGTGTTCATCAGCCACCGCGGCATGCAGGAGGTTTACACCACGCTGCGCGATCCGCAGAGCAACGCGCCCGGCAACACGGCCTGGCAGCCGCGGCCCGCCGATCCCGACCTCGAAGCCGAGTTCCTGCGCCGCCTGATGGTGCGCCTGGGCGCGCAGGACGAGAAAGCCCGCTCGCTGATGGCGAGCGGCGCGCCGCTGCCGCAGGCCGAGCTGAAGAAGGTGGCCGACGGCGGCGACACGCTGCAGCTCGCCGATGCCTTCGACCGCGCCTGGCGGCGCGTCGGCCTGGCGCTCGACCGCGTCGGCTTCACGGTCGAGGACCGCGACCGCCAGAAGGGACTTTATTTCGTGCGCTACGCCGATCCGGAAAGCGAGATGGCGCTGAAGGACCGCGGTTTCATCGACCGCCTGTTCAACACCGGCCCCAGGGCCAAGCCGGAGCAGTACCGCGTGCAGCTGCAAGGAGCCGGGCAGGGGACGGAAGTGACCATCCTCAACAAGGATGGCACTGCCGACCGCACCAGCACCGCGCGCCGCATCCTCTCGCTGCTGCTCGAGCAGCTCAAGTAGGTTGCTGCGCTTCGCCTCGCTGGCGAGCGGCAGCGGCGGCAACTGCCTCGTCGCCGAAGTGGGGAACTGCCGGGTCCTCATCGATTGCGGGCTGAAGCTCACCGAGGCGGAGCGGCGCCTGGAACGCCTCGGCGTCGAGCCGGGGACGATCACCGGCATCCTCGTCACGCACGAGCACGGCGATCACGCCTGCGGTGTATTCGACTTCGCCGCCGCCCACCGCGTCACTGTCTATCTGACTTACGGCACGCTCGGCGCGATGCGCCAGGAAGGGAAGGTGATCGAGGGCGTGCGCACGGTGCAGGTAGATGGCCGCCAGGCGCTCGCCGTCGGCGACGTGCAGGTGCACCCGTTCACCGTGCCGCACGATTCACGCGAGCCGGTGCAATACATCCTGTCCGACGGGGCTTCAAGGCTCGGCGTGGTCACCGATGTCGGCACGTCGACCGCCCACCTGCAGCAGGTCCTGTCCGGCCTGGACGCGCTGGTGCTCGAGTGCAACTACGACCGCGACATGCTGTGGAGCGGGGCGTATCCGAAATGGCTCAAGGAGCGCATCGGCGGGCCCTTCGGCCACCTCGACAATCGCGACTCCGAGCGCCTGCTGGCCGGCCTCGACCGATCGCGTCTCAAGCACGTGATCGGCGCGCATCTGTCGCAGCAGAACAACCGCCCGGAGCTCGCGCGCGCGGCGCTCGCCCGGGCGATGGGGTGCGAGGAAAGCTGGATCGGCCTCGCCACCCAAAATGACGGCTTCGGGTGGCGGCAGGCCTAGGAAGACCTACTTCTTCTCGTCCTTCTTGTCTTCCATCTTCGTCGCCGGCGCGGTGCTGGGCGCGGGCGTCGCGGGAGCGGCGGTGGTGCCGGTCGCCGGGGCCGGCGCCTTGGGAGTGTCCGACTTTCCGCAGGCGGTGAGGGCGAACGCGGCGGCGACGGCGAGGAACAGCGCTTTTTTCATGATCATCCTTGTAGAGGGGTTGAAAAGCGCCGCGAATTCTACAGACCCAGTGTTGTACTGGAAACCGCGGGGAACGACGAACCCCAGATTTCCATGAAACGCGAGCGCATCGCCTGGCCCTCGGTCTCGTCCCCCAGCCCCGTCGCCCCCCGGAAGAAGGCCGCCACGGGCCGGCGGACGTAGTGCTGGGCGTCGAGAACCAGGAAGGAGTCCTGGATTTCGCGGATTTCTTCGTGGGTACGGTTGATCTGGATCGCGTGGGCGAAGCGGCCGAGGAGCGCTATCAGGCGCGGGCAGCGCCGCGTGAGGTGCTCGGTATCGTGCAGGACGAGGTAGATTCGCCGCGTCCGGCTCGCCAGCAGGAAGCGCTCGAGGGTGAGGATGCGAGCCGACTCGTTCAAGCGCAGCGCCGTGCCGTCGGGGTCGAAGATGCGCAGCTCGCGTCCCGGCTGCTCGAGCAGCCCGTCGACCGCGGCGTGAAAGCCGTCGGCAGTGTCGAAGAGCTCGTAGATGGGTTCGTCCATCAGCCTTTTTCCGTGCGCAGCCAGCCGGCGCTACGCCATTCTCGGATCAACCGCGACTGCGAGGCAAGGCGCCGGGCGGCGATCCCCCGCCGGTCGGCCAGCTCGCGCATCGCCGCGCGGTCGCGGCCGGGCAGCGCGAACGCCTCGCCGTTGATGAAAAAGCGCCCGCCGCTGTAGAGGAGCTGCGTTTTCGGGTCGAGGCGGATCCAGCCGCCGCGGCTGGCCGCCGGGCGGAATACCACGTGCGGCTTCGGCTGCGTCAGGTACTCGCCGAGGAAGCGCGCCACGTCATCGCGCGTCCAGCGGATTTTTGAGAGGAGCTTGCCGGCGAAGGCCAGCATTTCGGCGGGAATGCGGCCGGGATTCGCGCCGGGCCGCAGGCCGGGATCGCGATAGCGGGCGTCGGCAAGGCCCCGCTCGTGCAGCCAGTCGAGGAAGGCCGCGCCGAGCTCGACGCCGCGCGGCGCGCGAAAGCCGATCGAATAGGTGAAGCAGGGCTCGAGCGCGACCCCGTCATGCTCCAGTCCCGGCGGCAGGTAGATGAGGTCTCCCGGCCCGGCGACGAAAACCTTTCTGCCGATCCGCCAGCGGCGCCGGCCCGCGCCCTGGATGAGGAACACGTCGTACGAGTCGACGTGCGGCCCGACGCCGCCGCCCGGCGTGGCGTAGCTCACCATCACGTCGTCGAGCCGTGCCTGCGGCACGAAGGAAAAGCGGCGCAGCAGTCGATCGGCCGCGGCGACGTGGTGGTTCACGCCGTTGACGAGAATGCTCCAGTTGATTTTGCTGGCTTTTATCCTGGCGAACGGGCCGTGTTCGGTATTCCAGCGATTGCCGCGCCGTTGCACGATGCGGGATTCGACGTCGTCGCGGCGGGCGAGCGCCGCGAGTTCGCGCTCGTCGATCAGATCCGGGGCGGCGATTGCGCAGCGCACGATAAGCGGCCGCTTCTGCCAATGTCGCGCAAGAAAGGCACGCGGAGCCAGGCCGCCGAGCATTTGCTGATGCATGGCGGCGATTATATGTAGTCGTCGCACTACAACTTCCGCTGTTGTGTTTTGAAAAATAACCGGCATAGAATCGACGCGACATGCTGGAACCCGGACAAACCGCGCCGACGTTCGAGCTCCCCGACGCCGACATGCAACCGGTAGACCTGTCGGCCTTCAAGGGCAAGAAGCATGTTGTCCTGTACTTCTATCCGAAGGACGGCACGCCCGGCTGCACACTGGTCACCACCGATTTCTCCGACCACGAGGACCAGTTCGTCAAGCACGACTGCGTGGTGCTCGGCGTGTCGCGCGACGATTGCCTGACCCACGCCGACTTCCGCGACCGCAACGGCCTCACCATCGGGCTGCTCTCCGACCCGGAGGGCGAGGTCTGCCGCAAATACGGCGTGCTGCAGGAAAAGCAGGAAGAGAACGGCCTGCGCCGCGAATGCCTGGTGCGCTCGACCTTCATCATCGACAAGAAGGGCGTCATCCGCCACGCCGCTTACGGCGTCAACCCGCGCGGCCACGCCGCCGAGGTCTTTGACGTAGTGAAGCGGCTGCGCTCCTGAGCATCCCGGTCGTTGGCCGAGAATGCGTCGTCGCGCTGAACGTGGAGATGCTCGACACGCAGGGCGTGCAGATCGCCGCGCCCGCGCCGATGACCTATCTGCACGGCGGGCACGGCCAGATGTTCGAGGCGCTTGAGCGCGTGCTGGAGGGCAAGTCGGCCGGCGAGTCGGTGCTCGTGCAGCTGGAGCCCGAGGACGCATTCGGCGAGTACGACGCCGACCTGCTGCGCGTCGAGCCCCTCGAGCGCTACGGCGAAGGCGTCGCCGTGGGCATGGAGATCGAGGAGGACGCCAGGCTCTACACCGTCACCGATGTCGCCGACGGCAAGGTGGTGCTGGACGCCAACCACCCGCTGGCCGGCATGGCGCTGCGCTTCTCCGTTGTAATTCTTGCCATCCGTACGGTGAGCGAAGAGGAGCGCAGGCGGGGAGTATCATTGCCCTAGGGAGGGGGCAATGCTCACGAACATTCTGTCGTACGGCGCCGGCACGCTCATCGCGATCGTGCTGTTGGCCGTGCTCGCTTTCGTCTTCATCCGCGACATCACGCAGAAGAAGCACAGCGTGCTGCGCAACTATCCGGTGGTCGGCCGCCTGCGCTACGTCTTCGAGCAGATGGGCGAGTATTTCCGGCAGTACTTCTTCGCCGGCGACCGCGACGAGATGCCGTTCAACCGCGCCACGCGTTCCTGGGTGTACCGCCTGGCGAAGAACGAGGGCGGCATCATCGGCTTCGGCTCGACCTACGACATGCATCATCCCGGCGCGCTGATCTTCGTCAACCATCCGTTCCCGGTGCTCGATGAGGATCGCCTGCCGACCCCGTCGCTCGTGCTCGGCGAGGGGTTCTGCAAGCAGCCGTTCGAAGCGAAGTCGATCGTCAACATCAGCGGCATGAGCTTCGGCGCGATCTCGGCGCCGGCGGTGCGCTCGCTGTCGCGCGGCGCCGCGGTGGCGGGATGCTGGATGGATACCGGCGAAGGCGGCCTTTCGCCCTATCACGTCGAAGGCGGCTGCGACCTCATCATGCAGATCGGCACCGCCAAGTATGGCGTGCGCGACGCGCAGGGCAACCTGTCGGAGGAAAAGCTGATCGAGCTGGCGAAGTCGGTCAAGGCGTTCGAGATCAAGCTGTCGCAGGGCGCCAAGCCGGGCAAGGGCGGGGTGCTGCCGGGCGGCAAGGTGACCGCCGAGATCGCCAAGATCCGCGGCATCCCGGAAGGGCGCGATTCGATCAGCCCCAACCGCCACCGCGACATCGCCAACATGGGCGAGCTGCTGGAGAAGGTGGCGCGGATTCGCGACCTCACCGGACGTCCGGTGGGCGTCAAGACCGCGGTCGGCGGCTGGCGCCTGATGAACGATGCGGCCGATATCATCCACCGCCGTGGCATGGAGTTCGCGCCCGACTTCCTCGTCATCGATGGCGGCGAGGGCGGCTCGGGCGCGGCGCCGCAGGCGCTCGCCGACCACATGGGCCTGTCGATCGACGAAGCGCTGCCGCGCGTGGTCGATTCGCTCATTGAAACCGGATTGAGAAGCAGAATCAAAGTCGTCGCCTCGGGCAAGATCGTCACCTCGGCGCGCGCTGCATGGGCGCTGTGCGTCGGCGCCGACTTCATCAACACCGCGCGCGGCTTCATGTTCTCCCTCGGCTGCATCCAGGCGCTGCGCTGCCACCAGAACACCTGCCCGACCGGCGTCACCACCCACAACAAGCGCCTGCAGCGCGCGCTGGTGGTGGAGGAGAAGTACCTGCGCGTCGCCAACTACGCCAACAACATGAACCGCGAGATCGACATGATCGCGCACTCGTGCGGCGTGCGGCACGCTCGCGAGCTCAAGCGCGAGCACGTGCGCCTCGTGCAGGCGAGCGGCCAGTCGGTGGCGCTCAACATGCTCTACCCGTACCCGGAGCCGAAGGCGAAGATGAAAGTGGCGTGAAGCCGCTCCTGATTCTGATCGCGCTTTCCCTGAGCCCCGAGGCGCGCGAATTCATGGACATCTCCGCCAAGCTCGAGCCGGTGCAATGCGAGAAGCGCAAGCTGCGGCGCCAGCTCGCTCTGGCGGAGGTGGAGAAGCAGGACACGCGCGAGTTGCGCAAGCGTTTCGCCTCGCTCGACCGCAACCCGGAAACGACGCGCCTGGAGAAGCGCCTCGCCGAGCTGCAACCGCGGCTGTCGAAATCGTCCGACCCCGAGGACCTGCAGGCAATCAATCGCCAGCGGGTCGAAGCTTTCTACCGATGCGACTGATCGCCGCGCTCCTCCTCGCCGCTGCCATAGGCGGCGCGCACGCGCAGGCGTTTCCGAGCCGGACCCTGCGCGTCATCGTGCCGCAGCCGCCGGGCGGCGGCTTCGATCTCGTCGCGCGCGTGCTTGCCGACGCGCTCGCCGCCGAGCTCGGCCAGTCGGTGATCGTCGAAAACCGGCCCGGCGGCGGAACGGTGGTCGGAACGGACGTAGTGGCCAAGGCCGATCCGGACGGTCATACGCTTCTCCTCGGCGCTTCCGCGAACCTGGTGCTGTCCGCCGGCCTCTATCGCAACCTGCCGTACGACCCGAAAGCGGACTTCCGCGCTCTCGGCATTGCGGCCGGCTTTACCTACACGATGATCGCGCGCAACGATCTCCCGCAAGCCTCGCTGAAGGAGATCGTCGATTTCGCGCGCGCGAATCCCGGCAAGCTGACCTACGCCTCCGCGGGCAACGGCAGCGGCCAGCACATTGCGGCCGCGCTGCTCTGGCATCTCGCGGGCGTTTCGATCACGCATGTGCCGTACAAGGGCGCGCAGGCGGCCTACCAGGACCTCCTTCCGGGCCGCGTCGATCTCTTTTTCGATACCTCGTCGACCGCGCGTCCTCACATCGAGTCCGGACGGGTGAGGGCGGTGGCGGTTTCCCCGGCGGCGCGCTTGCCGTTCCACGCGGCGGTGCCGACCGTGCGCGAGACCGGCGTGGTCGATTTCGATTGGGAGACCTGGGCGGGCTACTTCGTGCGCAGCACGACGCCGCCGCCGGTGCTCGCGCGGCTGCGCGAGGCTTTCGGCAAGGTCATGGCGTCGGCGGAGATGCCGGCGGCTCTCGAGAAGCGCGGCGTGCGGGCGCTGCGCCTTTCCGGCCCGGAAGCCGACGCGCTCCTCGCGAGCGACCTGGAAAAATGGACCAAGCTCATCCGCAGCGCCGGCATCAACGCGGACTGAGCGAGCACCGCACGGCGGCGAGCCGTGCCGGGCTGCGCTACGTCAGCGACGGCGCCAATGGCATCACGCGCCGCCGGGCCGGGGGCGGCTGGGTTTACTACCTGCCGAACGGCAGCCGCATCCGCGACGCCGCGATCCGCAAGCGCCTGAACACCCTCGCCATCCCGCCGGCGTGGACCGATGTGTGGATCTGCCCCGATGCCGGCGGGCACATCCAGGCGACAGCGCGTGACGCGCGCGGCCGCAAGCAGTACCGATACCACCCGCAATACCGCGAGGCACGCGACCGCTCCAAGTTCACCCACATGCTGGCCTTCAGCGAAGTGCTGCCGCGGCTGCGCGAGCGCATCGAGCGCGATCTCAAGGCGCCCGACCTGAGCCGCCGCCAGCTGCTCGCCACGGTGGTGCGCCTGCTCGACCGCACCCTGATCCGCGTCGGCAACGATGAATACGTAAAGGAGAACCGCTCCTACGGGCTGACGACGCTGCGGCGACGGCACGTCAGCGTCGATGGCGCGACGTTGCGCTTCGCTTTTCGCGGCAAGAGCGGCGTCGAGCACACCATTTCGCTGCAGGATCCGCGCCTCGCGCGCATCGTGCAGCGCTGCCGCGACCTGCCGGGCGAGGAGATCTTCCAGTATCTCGTCGGCAAGCGCCGGCGGCAGTCGGTTTCCTCGGACGACGTCAACGAGTACCTGCGCGAGCTCACAGGGCGCGAGATCACGGCGAAGGACTTCCGCACGTGGGGCGGCACCATGCTCGCCGCGGTCGAGCTGCGCCGGCTCGGCGCCGCCGCCAGCCGGCGCGAGGCCGACCGCAACATCGTCGCCGCCGTCGATGCCGTCGCCGAGCGGCTCGGCAACACCCGCGCGGTGTGCCGCAAGTACTACGTCCATCCAGCCCTGGTCGCGTCCTACCTCATGGGGAAGACGGTGCCGCAGCCGCCGCCGCCGCGCCGCGGGCGCCGCCGTGCCGGCGGCGCGCTGCGCCGCGACGAGGTGCTGGTGCTGCAGTTCCTGCAGGACCAGGTCTGAGCTAGGAAAGCTGCTTCAGCAGGTCGGCGCAGCCGGCTCGCATGGCCCAGTACTGCCAGGTGCGCTGCGTTTCCGGCGAGTTCGGCTTGTAGCCGGTGCCGCCAGTGCGCGCCTGGATCTCGCCCTTGGAAAGAGGTCTCGCCCGGCCGAGCTGCATGGCGCGGAACTGGACCCGGGCGTTGCGCGGCAGATAGACCGACATCCTTACGACGTCGATGAGAGAGGTCGCCGCGGCGGCGAAGCCGTGGCCGCGCATCAGCACGACGCTGTTCTTCGCGAGCGACTTCGCCAGGTCGCGGCCCTGCGCGACGTTGGTGACGAGCAGGTTGGTCTTGTCGCCGAAGCGCCTGGCGATGTCCCACACCGGCACCTCGGCGCCGATGAAGGCGCCCGAGTGGATCACCGGCTTCAGCTTCGCCGGCGCAATGCCGAAGGGCAGCGTGTCCTCGGCGTGGGCATGCACCACGGCGATCACGTCCGGCCGCGCCTCGTAGATCGCGCCGTGGATGAAGCGCTCGAGATAGGGCGTGCGCCGGTCATTGCCGACCGGCTTGCCTTCCAGGTCGAACTCGAGGATGTCGGAACGCTCAACGAAGGCCGGCGCGAGCGAGTGTGAAAGGAAAAAGCGCTCCGGGTTGTCGGGATTGCGCACGCTGACGTGGCCGTACGCGTCGACCACGTCCTCCCGCGCGAGGATCCTGTTGGCGATGACGAGCTCCGTGATCAGGCGTTCAACCATGAATTCCATATCCTTCTCGACGTATCGATCAGCTCGCTGGCGGTGAGGCCGACGGGTCCGTTTCCTTCGCTGGCGAGAGTGTCCGCCGCTACGCCATGCAGGTGCACGCCGAGCGTCAGCGCCGTCTCGCCGGAGTAGCGCTGAGCCAGCAGGGCGCCGAGCATGCCGGCGAGCACGTCGCCCATGCCGGCGCTCGCCATGCCGGGGTTGCCCGAAGTGTTGATGAACCAATGGCCGTCGCGGGCGACGATGACGCTGCCGTTTCCCTTCAGCACAGTGTGCGCGTTGAGATTCTCGCAGAGCATACGGGCGGCCCGGACACGATCTTCCTGGACGGTGGCGACGGTCGAGCCGAGCAGGCGCGCCGCTTCCGCCGGGTGCGGCGTGAGCAGGGTCTCGGCCTTGCGTCGTGCACAGGCTTTTCGCAGGTCGGTGCTTTCTGCCATCAAGTTGAGCGCATCGGCGTCGAGCACGCACGGCGTGTCGCTCGCGAGGGCCGCGCCGACCAGCGTCTCGGCGCGCTCGCCGCGGCCCAGGCCCGGCCCGACGACCATCGCGTCGAGGTCCTCGCCGAACACGTCGTCGGGATGGCGCAGCATCAGCTCGGGCGCGAGCAGGTCGACCGAGGGTGCATTTTCCTCGAGCAGCCCCACATAGACGCGGCCGGCGCCGAGCTTGAGCGCCGCGCGTCCCGCGAGCAGCGCGGCGCCGGTCATGCCGGCGGCGCCGCCGACGACGGCGAGCGAGCCGGCCATGCCCTTGTGGAAATTGCGCGGCCGTTTCTTCAGCATGCCCTTGAAGAGCCCGGTTTCAGCGACCCATGCCGACGGCGGCAGCAATGTCTGCAGGTCGAGGCCGAGGTCGGCGACACTCACCTCACCGCAGTAGTCCGGTCCGTCGAGCGTCAGCAGGCCGGGCTTGAGAGCGATGAAGCTGATCGTGTGGCTGGCGCGCACCGCGCAACCGAGCACGCGGCCGCTGTCGGACTGGAGGCCGCTCGGCACGTCGAGCGCGAGCACCGGGCAGGTCTGGCGGTTGGCGTACTCGACCAGCCTCGCGTAGTCGCCCTCGATGTCGCGCGCCAGGCCGATGCCGAACAGGCCGTCGATGATCAGGCCCCACTCTTTCGTCGGCGGGACTTCCCTCTCGGCGAGAGTGACGCGGAAGAACTTGTCCTTTAACAACTCGGCGGCAATGCGCGCGTCGCCGCCGTTGTTTCCCGGGCCGGCGAGCACCAGCACATCCTTTCCGGCAACCAGCTTCGCCGCCAGGTCCGCGGCTGCGGCGCCGGCGCGCTGCATGAGCGGCGCGTCGCCCGCCGCCTGCTCGATGCGGCGGATATCCGCGGTGAAATAGATTGGGCCCCGCATGCTCAAACTATAGACGAACGCCGTGAGCCGGCGCGGCTCACTCCTCCCGCAGGATCAACTGCGGAGTCTCCAGAAGCTTGGTGACGCCCATCGCGCCGAAGTAGAGGAGGCCCCACGCCATGACGTCCTCCGGGTTGAGGTTCCACCATTTGTCCCAGAATACGTTGGCTACGCGGAATCCCAGTCGCGGCAACGGCAGAAGCAGCATCGCAAAGGCGCTGAGGATGTAGTAGCCCACGGCGGCGCCCCAGTAGAAGCGCATGCGCTTGTTCTGGAAGTCCTCCGGGCCGCGCGCTGCCAGCATGGTGGCGATGTTGGCGAGCAGCAGCCACGCGAAACCGGCGAACGGCGTCCAGCCACCGTGGAAATAGGCGAACGCTGCGGCGACCGGCAGGTAGAAGCCGAGCATCACGAGAGCCGCCACCAGCCGTCCCGCGCCGTCGTCAGTGCCGGATGCCGCGGAGAGGAAGACCGACGCGTGCATGGCGAAGAACTGCATCAGCATCAGGGAACCGAGCCCGCTGGCGAGCTTCGGCTGCCAAGCCAGGGGCGACAGCCAGCACCAGAGAAACAGCGCCGCCATCGCCAACTCGGGAAGGGCGGAACCGATGCGGTTCGCCAGCGGCAGCCGGGGCGGATCGACGGTCATCGTCACGACCGTCTGGGGCTCGGCCAAGTGCGTGTCTGCCGCCGGCGCCCGGAACTTGGCGAGCGCGATGCCGCAGGCCGGGCATTGCCAGTCGGGCGCGCTGTCCTGCGGCCTGCGGGTGTAGCCGCATTTCGGACAGCTTGCCGGACTCGAAGGGGTCATCCGCTGCGCGTGGCGTCCGGGCGCGGCATTACTTCTTCGCCACGCCGATCAGCCAGTCGGGCAGCCAGGTGGCGAGCTCGGGGAAGACGGTGATGAGCGCGATGCACAGCACCATCATGAAAAAGAAGGGCAGCGACGCCAGGGCGACGTAGTTGCTGTCGCGCCCGGTCATGGTCTGCAGGACGAAGATGTTGAAGCCGAGCGGCGGCGTCAGCTCGGCGATTTCCACCAGCAGGACGATGAAGATGCCGAACCAGACCAGGTCGAAGCCCGCTTTCTCGACCATGGGGATGACGATCGAGGTGGTGAGCACGATCATCGACACGCCGTCGAGCGCCGTGCCGAGCAGGATGTAGATGCCGGCGAGGATGGCGATCAGCGTGTACTTGTGCGGCGCCAGCGAATGGACCCATTCGGCGAGCGCGCGCGGGATGCCGGTGAACGCCATGCACGAGGAGAGGAAGCTCGCGCCGGCGAGGATGAACATGATCATGCATGACAGGCGCGTGGCGCCCATCAGGCTCTGCCAGAAGGCCTGGCGGTTCAAGCCACCGGACCACCAGGCGATACCGAGCGCGCCCAGCACGCCGTAGGCCGCGGCCTCGGTGGCGGTGGCCCAGCCGATCACCATGACCCACACCACGAAGATGATCAGGACCATGCAGGGGACGAGCAGCCGGGTCTTGTAGAGCTTCTGCGCGAAGGTCGTCTTGGCTTCGTCGGGCGGCGTCTTCGACGGGTTGAGCAGCGCCCAGACGATGATGTAGCCGGAGAAAAGCGCGGTCAGCACGAAGCCGGGGATGAAGCCGGCGAGGAACACCTTGATGATCGAGACTTCGGCAGCCACCGCGTACACCACCATGATGATCGAGGGCGGCAGCAGGATGCCGAGCGTGCCGGCGGCGGCGAGGGAGCCCAGGCAGGTCTTTTCGTCGTAGCCGCGGCGCTTGAGCTCGGGTAGCGCGACCTTGGCGATGGTGGCGCAGGTCGCGGCCGACGAGCCGGAGACGGTGCCGAAGATGGCGCAGCCGAGGATGTTGACGTGCATGAGGCGCCCGGGCAGCCAGCCGAGCCACGGCGCGAGGCCCTCGAACATTTCCTCGGAGAGCTTGGTTCGGTAGAGGATCTCGCCCATCCAGATGAACATCGGCAGCGCGGCGAGCGTCCACGAGGCGCTCGAGCCCCAGAAGGACTGGAACAGGTTCACGTCCGGCGGCGTACTGGTGAAGAACTGCAGCCCGAACCAGGCTACGGCGCCCAGGGCGATGGCAATCCAGACGCCGCCTGAGAGCAGTACCAGCAGCAGCCCGAACAACACCAGGCCCGCCATCAGCGGCGTCATACCGACTCCGAGAAGTCGCCCGAGGCGCGGCGCACTTCTTCGGCGACCTGGTAGGCGGGTTTTTTCTTTTGCAAGACCAGAACCAGTTCATCCAGGACGGCGATGAAGAAAATGATCACGCCGATCAGGAACGTCATCTGCGGGATCCAGATCGGCACCTTGATCAGGCCCTGCGCCACTTCCTTGAACTTCCAGCTCTCGTAGATGAAGCCGCTGACGGCCCAGAGCATGTAGGCGACGAAAGTGGCGGTGACACCGAGGGCGAAGAGCTCCATGACCCGCCGGCCGCGCGGGCCGAGGCGCTCGAGCCAGAGCCCGACGCGCACCAGTTCGCCGTGGCGGAAGGTGTGGCCGAGAGCGAGGAAGGACGCCGCGGCGCACAGCCAGGCGACGATGTCGTCGGCGCCGCGCACCAGGATGCCGGCCCCGCGGCCGAAAGCCTGCGCCAGCATCAGCGCGAAGATCCCAAAAACGCAAAGAGCGGCGAGGACGCCGCTCCAGGTGTAGAGGCGGTCTAGGAACCGCCTCAACTTACTTGCCGCGATACCGCTTCAGGATTTCCTGGCCATCGGCGCCGGCCGACTTCTCCCACTCGGCGGCCATCTGCTCGCCGATCTTGGCGAGCGCGGCCTTCAGCTCGGGCGAAGGCTCGGATACGGTCACGCCGTTCTTGGCCAGCAGCTCGTCGGCGTCTTTTTCCCGCTGCCGCGACATTTCCCAGCCGCGCGGTTCGGCGGCCGCGGCGGCCTTGAGGATCCCGTCTTGCTGGTCTTTGGGCAGGCGAGCGAACGCGCGCTGGTTGACCACCACCACGTTCTTCGGGTTCCAGGCATTGGTCTTGTAGTAGTTCTTGACGAACTCCCAAGCCTTGCTCGCTGTGCCGGTGGCGGACGAGGTCACCATCG
>JAXDQC010000169.1:0-2587 GCA_034668045.1 Betaproteobacteria bacterium
TGATCAGCGCACCGATCAGGCTGCCCTTCAGGCTGCCAAGGCCGCCCAGCACCACGATGGCGAGCATGGTGACCAGCGGCGCGAGCCACATGAACGGATCGACGACGAATACCGGCGCAACCACCACGCCGGCGACGGCGGCGAGCGAGACCGAGATTGCCACCGTCGCCATGGCGACGCGATGCACGTTCATGCCCATCAGGTTGGCGACTTCCAGATCATTCGCGGTGGCGCGGATCGCCAGGCCCAGGCGCGTGCGGTAAAGGAGGAACCACACCAGCACGAGCATCGCGCCGGCCACGACCAGGATGAGCAGCCGCTGGTACGGGATGCTCACGCCGAGGAGGCGCATCGAGCCCTCGAGCGTCGAAGGGATGCCGAGGAAGTGGCCGCCGAAGGTGTAGAGCATCAGTTCCTGGAACACCAGTGCGAGCGCGATGGTCGCGATCAGCACCGCGGCCTCGTGCTCGCGCACCGGCTCGATCACCAGGCGATAGCAGATGACCGAGAACAGCGTCACCGCGAGGACCGAGATCACGCCCGACAGGAAAAAGCCGAGGCCGGTCTTCACCAGCAGCGTGTAGAAACAATACGCCGCCAGCATGTAGAACGCGGTGTGCGCGATATTGACGATGCGCGCCACGCCGAAGATCAGCGAGAAACCGATCGCCAGCAGGGCGTAGACGCCCCCGTTGACGAGGCCGGTTACAAGAATGTCCTGTAACAAGGACCGGCTAGCGCGCCGGCATCTTGAAAGGCTGCATGCCCTTTACGTTCGGCGGCCAGAACGGCACCTTCTTGCCGTCCTGCCACTGCACTGCGATGCCGGCGGTCTTGCCGACCGCCCAGTTGAGGTCGTGACGCTTGTCCCAGCTCGCCGTCGAGCCGGTGCCGACGTGCTCGATCTTCTCGATGGCGGCGACCAGCTTGTCGGCATTCGTGGTGCCTTCCTGCTCGATCACCGCCTTGAGCAGCATGATCGCGTCGTAGGTCGCCGCGGTGTAGGTCGGCGCCTTCTTGAAGCGCTCCTTGAAGGCGCGCACGAACGGGATGGTCTTCGGCGTCATCTCCACCTCGGAGTAGGTGTCGAGGGTGGAGACGAACTGCGCCTTGCCGGCGGCCGCCTGCCAGAACTCCTCCTTCTGGCCCTCGACGTTGATGCCCCACGCCACCGCCTTCATGTTGCGCTCGCCCATCTGGCGGCCGACCGAGATGCCGACCGGCCCCGAGAGCATGGTGAAGACGATATGCGCGCCGGCGCGGTCGATGGCCGAAAGCTCGGCGGTCACGTCGGTCGCCGTGGCGGAGGGCTGCCAGGTACCGACGACTTCCATCTTCATGGCGGGCAGGTTCTTCTGCGCCGCGGCGACCAGCGCCTCGGTCCAGACTGCCTTCTCGGCGAGGATCGCCACTTTGGGCGAATCGGCCTTCAGCTCGGTGCGGATCTGCTGGCCGATCGAGTTCATCACCGCGAACAGCGTGCGCGCGAGGTCGACGTCCTTCGTCGGGGCAACGCGGAACCAGTATTTGTAGCGCTCGTAGTTCTGCTCGACGTTAAGACCGAGCTTCGAATGCGCGGCGCCGACCCCGAGGAACAGCTTCTTGTAGTCCATCGCCACTTCCTGCATGGCGAGCACGGCCTCCGAACGGAAGCCGCCGATGAGGAAGTCGACCTTGTCGCGCGTAATCACGCGCTCGATGGCGTTGGTGGCGTCGGGCACCGAGGCGATCTCGTTGGTGTCGGCGCGCACCAGCTCGATCCGCATGCGCTTGCCGCCGACGTTGATGCCCCCGGCCTTGTTGATCTCGTCGCGCGCCATTTCGGCGCCCGCCCAGTGATTCTCGCCCTGGACGAAGGCCATCGGCCCGAGGATTGCAATCTTAATGCTTTGCGCCTGCGCGCCGAAGCTGAAGCCGAACGCAGCGAGCGCGACGAAATGCGCGGCGATGATCGTACGCAGCATGGTCCTCCTCCTTTGCTCTAGACTTTATCATGCCAAGAGCGGACTTCGTGTGCGCGCCGAGCCTGCGGGTGCGCTGGGCCGAAGTGGACATGCAGAAGATCGTGTTCAATGGCCATTACCTGACCTACATCGACACCGCCATCGCCGAATACTGGCGCGAGATCGGCCTGCCCTACCCGCAGGGCTACGTCGAGCGCTTCGGCAACGACATCTACCTGCGCAAGGCCACGGTCGAGTACCTGGGGTCCGCCCGCTACGACGATATGCTCACGGTGTGCTGCCGCATGGCAAAGCTCGGCCGCACCAGCATGACATTCGCCTTTGAAATCTACCGCGAGGGCGCCGAGTCCGCCCTCGTGACAGCGGAACTTGTCTACGTGAACGCCGATCCCTCCAGCATGCAGGCGGCGCCGCTGCCGGAAGAGTTGCGCGACCGGGTCAAAAAATACGAGCGCTGCGCGCCGCAGGCATGAAGTACTGGGAAGACTTCCAAATCGGCGAGCGTGCCGAGCTCGGCAGCCATACGTTCACCGAGCAAGAGATCATCGCCTTCGGCAGCAACTATGATCCGCAGCCTTTTCACACGGATGCGGATCAGGCGAGGGACAGCGCGTTCGGCGGGT
>JAXDQC010000170.1:0-11888 GCA_034668045.1 Betaproteobacteria bacterium
TTGCCGATGCGGATCGGCTTGCCCGGCGCGCGATTCCAATCGTAGTCGCCTTTCATGCGATCGGCGAGATCGGAACGCCGGATCGCGGCCTCGTGGCTGTGGTTGTCGCTGTCCATCAGCAGGCACTCGTAGGACACCTCGACGTCGTCCTCGAGGACGATCTCGTGCACGCAGTCGATGATCGTCGCCGCGCCGACGAAGACGTTGTTGCCGATGCGGATGCGGCTCGTCGCCTGCTCGACCACCATCAGCCCGTGCAGCCAGCAATCGGCGCCGACGCGGATGTCGCAGGTGCCGGCGCGCACGTCGATCGTCCCGTAGACACGACTGCGCGCGCCGCAGCTCGCGAGGCGCGAGCGGTTCATGCGATCCTTCAGCGCCTGGCGCAGCGCGCGGTAGGCGGCGAGCAGGCGGGCGAGCAGCCTCACCCGGGCCCCTTCATGCAGACGAACCACTTGCCGACCGAATAGGTGTCGTTCCAGGCGGAATCGAGCACCTGCACCGCCGGGAAGCCCAGGCGGTATTTCGCCACCCACCAGTCGACCGAGTTGTTGAAGAAGCTCTGGTGGGTCTTCATCCAGCCTTCGTCGCGGCCGCTGCGCGAGGTCGGCACCATGTGGAAGGCCGTGCGCGCCGTGACGCGCGCGCACTCGCGCACCGCACCGGCGAGGCCCTCCTCGGTGAAGTGCTCGAGCGAGCCGATCGAGTATGAATAAGCGAAGCTCGCGTCCGGATAGTCCAGGCGCGTCGCGTCGCCGACCTTCAGCCGCTCCCCGGCGATGCCGCGCTCCACCGCTTTGCGGATCAGGAAGTCCGAGATGTCGATGCCGTGAATGTCGAGGGCGGGAAATTTCGCCAGCACCTGCATGGTCTTGCCCGTGCCGCAGGCGATGTCGAGCACCCGGCCGCTGCGCTCCCAGAGGAGATACTGGATCTCGTTCCAGACATTGCCGTCGCCCCAGGTCTCGAGGACCTGCGCCATCTCCTCGTTCCAGTACATCTCGAGGTCCTGGTGTCCGGGATGGCCCTCGAAGCGCTGCTGGAACGGCGCTACCGCGGACTTCACGCGCTGCAGCCCCCGCCAGAGGAGCGGCGGACAGACCTCGCGCGCGAGGCCCTTCAGCGCCTGGTAAGCCGTCTTAGCCATCCGCGCCAGCCCCGGCCGTGGCCCAGGATGACCTTGCGTGATTCATCGTAGTAACGCTCATCGATTTCGATCCGCCCGGGAAACTCGAATGGCGCGTCCGAGGCCCAGAGCTCCACGTCGCCGAGATTCGGGCCGCTGGCTCCGTCGGTATGCGTTCCGCTGTTGTCGAAGCCGGTATTGCTCACCAGGCTCTTGCGCGGATAAAGCACTACGCCATTGCGACTGAACACCGAAAGGTACCAGACCACCCCCCAGGAATCGACGCTGCCGGCGCGCGTCCGCTGCAGCATGCCGGAATAGTCGTAGGCGCCTTCCATGTCGAACGCATGGCGCTTGCGCGGATCGGCGCCGACCTGCTGCCAGCCCGAGAGCGAGGCATCGTACTGCTGCCAGGCGCGCTTCCAGGTCGCCCAGCCCCAGCAGGAGATGGAAGGCAGAAAGCCGCTGCCGGCCGCTCCCGCCAGCGCGCAGGGATACATGTAGCCCGAGACCTGCATCACCCGCGGCTCGCCGGCATAGCGCTCGAGCGCCGCATTCATGAACTCGAGGAAGCGGGGCGCCAGGACGAGGTCGTCCTCGACGACGATGGCCGTGCCGTATTCGGCCGTCAGGCGGCCGACGCCATCGACGATCGAGGCGGCGAGACCGAAGTTGCGCTCGCGCTCGATGACCTGCACGGCGGCGAAGCCGGCGGCCTTGCGGGCGAGGCGACGCACCTCCTGGACGGCGGAGCGGGCGTCCGCGTCGCGCGCCGCATCGCAGAAGATGAACAGGCGACTCGCCTTCGCGAGCGGGTTGGCGGCGAGAGTCTCGAGCGCGCGCTTCAGGTGCAAGGGCCGCCGATACGCGAACAACGCGATCGGCGCGGTCATTTCCTGCGCCAGCGTCCGACCCAGCCGGTCTTTCGCCCGAGCAGCCCGAAGCTCAGCCGGAAGGCGAGCGCGGCAAGCGCGTTCGCCAGGTAGTAAGGCCACGCCATCGGCCCGCCGCGATAGAGCGGCCGCGCCAGCGTCGCGCGCCACGGCGAGCGGCGGAACACCACGTCGACCAGATCGAGGCGATGCCGCGACCAGTACTGCACCTGCGCGCGATCGCCGCCGAACACCATCATCAGCCCGTCCGGGTGGTAGGGCTTGACGTGGTCGAAGTCGTCGTGGAAATGCGGGCTCATCAGCGGCGTGGCGATCACCAGCTCGCCGCCGGGCGGCAGCCGGTCGAGCCACTTGTCCATGAATTCCACCAGCTCGCGCGGCGGGAAGTGCTCGATCACGTGCGACATGAGGATGACGCGGGGCTTCACCGCGGAGCGGAAGAACTCCTCCGGCGTCATCGACTGCAGGCCGTCGCGGCGGATCGCCTGCACGATCGTCTCGTTCACGTCGACGCCGATCGCTTCGATGCCGCGCTCGCGCAGCAGCCGGAGATAGCGGCCATAGCCGCAGCCGACGTCGACAACCGGGCCGGCGGGGCCGATCATGGCGATGACCGCCGGCCCTTCTAGATCGGGCGAGACGAGCCACGCATAGGCGCGCTGCAGGGAGGTGCTCACGCTTTGGCCATCGCCCGGAACACGTTGTTGCGGGCGAGCAGCTCTTCGAAGGTGCCCGAGTCCGCCACCCGCCCTTCGGCCACCATGTAGATCAGGTCGCAGTCCTTCAGCGTCGTCAGGCGGTGGGCAACGGCGATGATCGTCTTGCGGTGCGAGAGCTGGCGGATGGCGTCGATCACGGCATCCTCCGTGATGCTGTCGAGCGAGCTCGTCGCCTCGTCGAGGATGAGCACTTCCGGGTCCCGGTAGAGCGCGCGGGCGATGCCCAGGCGCTGTCGCTGCCCTCCCGAGAGCCGCGCACCGCGCTCGCCGGTCGGCGTCTCGTACCCCTGCGGCAGCTCGCGCTCGATGAACTCATGAATGTTCGCCACGCGCGCCGCCTCGCGCACGCGCCCCATGTCGACTTCATCGGCCGGCAGTCCGAACGCGATGTTGCGGGCGACGCTCTCGTCGGAAAGGTAAACGAACTGCGTCACATAGCCAATCTTCCTACGCCATGCCAGTGCGGTTGCCGCATCGATCAGCCGGCCGTCGACCAGCAGCTCGCCGCGCACCGGCGTGAGTAGGCCCAGCATCAGATCGACGAGCGTCGTCTTGCCGGCGCCCGTCGTGCCGACGACGCCGACCGTGCAATTGCGCGGCACCGTGAGCGACAGGCCGGCGAGGATTGGCGCGCCTTCCGGAAACGAAAAGTGCACGTCGCGAAGCTCGATCGACCGCTCGAATGGGACGGCGGCCCCCGCGGCGGGCACTTCACCCTCGACGGTAGCGATCGTTTTCATTTCCTCGTGAAGGAGGTGCAAGGAGGGCAGGTTGAACCGGATCTGGGCAAAGCTGGCGAAGATGCTCTGCAGCGCCGGCATCAGCCTGTAGGCGGCGAAGCCATAGAGCGCAAGTAGCGGCAGCGCGCGACCGATCTCCTGCTCCCGCCGCAAGAGGTAGAGCGCCACCGCCAGCATGCCGACGACCGCGATCGTCTCGATGGCGTAGCGCGGCAGAAAGACGAGGAAGCTATTGAGCGACTGCTTGCGCGCCGCCTGCAGCGAGTCCGCCTCGAAGCTGCGCAGGTAATGGTCGACGCGGCCGAGCACTTTCAGGTCCTTGATGCCCTGGAAGAGCGTGGTGGCGATGCGGAATTTCGACCGGTTCGCCTCCTGGTTCTGCTGGCCGAGCGAGAGCAGGCGCTTGCGCACGGCGCGGAACACGAACGCATAGGCGCCGCCGAAGACGAGCGCCAGGACGCAGGCGAGCATGGGGTCGGCGAGCAGGATGAGAAGAATGAGGAACGAGGCGACGATGAGGCGGACCATCAGCTGCAGGGCCGGGATCAGCACCCCGTTAATGACGCCGGCCACTTCGTCGGTGCTGTTCAGGCTGAGATTGGTGCTCAGGCGCGAGAGGTAGAACGGATAGGGCTGCCCGGCATAGCAACGGATGACGCGCATCGACATCGCATGCCCGAGGTCGTTCGCGATCTGCACGATCTTCCAGTTGATGAAGAGGCCGAAAGTGTTCGCCGCGATGATGAGGGCGATGGCGCAGAGGCCAAGCGCGGTCAGGAAACCCGCGACCGATTGGAAATTGCCGGCGCTATAGAGCGCGGCGAGAAAGCGGTTCGACTCGACCGCCTTCGGATTCGCCAGCACGGCGATGAACGGCAGCATTGACGAGACGCCGATGGCTTCCAGGACTCCCAGCACCAGCATCCCGACGGCCAGCCACGCAAGCCGCCTGCGCTCGGCCGGCTCGGTGAGCGAGAGAAGCTTCTGCAGGTCGCCGACGCGGTTCAAAGCGAGGAAGCGGCCCTCACTGCCATCGCTCGAATTGTCTGCGGTTGGCCTTCACGAACTGTGCGAAGTCGCCGTGGTGCGTGACGATCTTCGCCGGGTAGGCAGGGTTGCCGCCGAACAGGCTGTTGCTGAATTCGAATTCGAGCATCAGCCGGTCGCCGCGCAGGACCGGCAGCCCCTTGTGCAAGCCGCGGGTATCCTCGACCAGGATCGTGCCTCGCGGTGCCGTGAACGTCTTGACGGCTTGCGGGCTGTACTCCGCGGCGACATCCTGATCCGTGAGGCGGACATAACCCTTGTCGCGCAGCCGGCGCGGGATGCCGCCAGTGCGATGCGAGCCGGCGATGAAGCAGTGCGGACCGCTCTCCGGCGTCACCTCGGTGAGATACATGAAAAACTTGACCCAGCGAACACGATCCATGTCGAAGTGCCAGAGCTGCGCCGCGTTCGAATCCGGCGTCGCGCCCTGCTTCGCCGTCCACCAGAGGTTCACCGTGTCGAGCACCGGCTTTACGCCGAGATAGCGCTCGGCGAGCGCGACGATCGAGGCGTCTGACATCAGCCGCTGAAAGTCCGGCTGATTGACGAGCACCTGCGGATGAAAGTCGTAGATGATGCCGCGCGGGTTAGCGCGGTCGTAGACGATTTCCCCCGCCGGGGGCGTCGGCCCGCGGTCGCTCGCCCGCACCTTGGCGGGCTGGCGCAGCGCGAAGTCGAGCAGCCGGTCGCACAGATCGGCGGGAAGCGCCCTCTCGAACACGGCATAGCCATCGTTGCGAAGCTGCGCGTCCAGCCGGTCGAGCGCGCCGGCGTTGAGGTTGCCGAGCACTCCCGATGCCGATTGCCTCCGGCGCGGTGGATGCAGCACCGAGAGCCACCTCGCCGCCACGTCGTTCGACCAGCCGCCCGTCAGCATGAAGAGACGAATCATGCTCTGGTAGGCCGCCGAGGACGTGCGACCGGTGGCGACGAAGGCGAGCGAGCCCGCCAGGAGGCGCAGGACGGCGAGGACGGTGCCGAGCGCGCGCCTCACGCCGCGATGCCCAAGCCGTAGGCGGCGAGCCAGGACTCCAGATTGACCAGCTGCCAGAAGAACATCATGTGGTTTTCCCTTGCTTCCCCCGAGACGACGATCGCCTCGTGCTCGTCGATCAGCCGCTGCACTTCCTTCACGTCGTACACGCCGCGCTCGCGAAAGGCACGCGAGGCGACCAAGTCGCGCAGCCGCGCCGCGTTCGCGCCGCTGAACCAGACGTGCGCCGGCGCGTTCCAGCCCGTCTTCTTCACGCGCAGGCGCGTTTCCTCGGGAAGGATACCCTGCATCGAGCGCCGCAGAAGCACCTTGGTCACGCCGTCGCGGATCTTCATTGTGCCCGGCACCCGGAACATGAGCTCCAGCAATCGATGGTCCAGGAACGGGTCGAAGTGCTCGAGGCCGAACGCCGCGCACTGGCGATCCTCGGCGCGCAGGCAGCACGGCGCGGTTTCCCGGAACAGGTCCTGGTAGGTGCGGTTCTTCAGATACGAGCGGAAAGGATGATCCATCGCCGGTTCGTAGGACCGCAGGTCGAAGAAGCCCGGCGCGAGCGCCGACGCATAGCGCTCGATGCGCGCCCGGTCGGGCAGGCAAAGGCCCGGCCGTTGCAGGTCGACGAGGCTGGCGAGCCTGCTTTCGGCGACGGCGAGGCTCTTGCGATAGATCGGATGGTCGTGGTGGCGCGCCCACGCCGCCGCTTCGGACTCGAAGCGCGACCGCTCGCCGGCGCGCTTCAGATCGGCGAAGTAGTAGAAGAAGTATTCGTATTCGCCCGCGTTCAGCTCGTCGCCGCCGAGGCCGCCGAAAAGCGCGGAGAAGCCGTCGTTCGCCGCCTGCTCGCAGACCAGGAAATGCGACAGCCAGGTCGCCGTGGCGACCGGCTCGTCGTGCGCGCGCACCATCCGCTCGACCAGGCTGAACACGTCCGGGGTGCCGATCACGACCGGATGCCATTTCTTTACGTGGCCTTCGAGCATGCTGCGAATCTCGGCGGTCTCGTCGAACGTCGGGTCGGCATAGACCGACGAATACGCATCCTGCTTCGCGCCGGTCAGCGCCAGCACCGACGAGGAATCCATGCCGCCCGAGAGCGTGAACGCGTGGGCACGCGCGGCACGCACGCGCTCGAGCACCGCTTTCTGGAGCAACTCGCGGTAGCGCTCGGCGAGCTCGGCCTCGCTTTCCGTGCTGTCCTCTTCGTCCATGAGCTCCCAGTAGCGGGCGAGATGCGTCGATCCGTCGGCGCGCACGCGCAGGAGGTGCGCGGCCGGCAACTGGCGGATGTCGGCGTAGGGAGAAGCCTGCGGATCGTTGTCGAAGGTGCGGTAGTGCGAGCCGGCGAAGAGGGCGACGAACCTGCGGTCCGCGAGCCGCCGCACGCCGGGCAGGCCGAGGAGCGCTCCTGGGCGCGAAGCAAACGCGAAGCGGCCGGGCGTCGCAACGTAGTAGAGGGGCTTCACCCCCAGCCTGTCGCGCGCCAGCCAGAGTTCCTGCTTGCGAAGGTCCAGGTACGCGATCGCGAAGTCGCCAGTCACGGAGCGCACGGCGGCTTCGAAGCCGCTTGCCTGGGCCGCGGCCAGGAACGCGGCCGCGGGAGGACCTTTCAAGCCCTCATAGGCAAAGCCATCGAAGAGTGCGATGCCGTCGTCGCGGCAAGCGATCTGCGGCTCGCCGGCGCCGTGCCAGCCGAGCGGCGCGGCTTTCGCGACCGCATCGGCACCCTTCGGCAGCGCCATCGCGCCGAGCATGTCCCGGAGCTGCTGCGCAGCGTCGCCCGGCGTTCCGCCGAAGATGCCTGCGATCCGCGCCACGTCAGGAGCGCCGGGCCGCGGTGCGGCGGCAGACGAGAAATTTCCAGTGGTGCGGATAGCCGATCACGAGCTCGGGCTCGCCGCCCGTGTGGCGGTCCTGCACGACGCTGGTCTCGAAGCCCTGCGACTGCACGAAAGGCACGACGTCGCCGAGCGCGTAGGTATTGACGTGCACCCGCAGCTCGCAGCCCGGGTCGAGAAAACGATCCACCACGTACTCGTAGCCGGCCTTGTCGGCGAGCGACTCTCGCAGGATGACCGACTTACCCGCGGCGGCGAGCAGGCGCTCGAGCGGCCGGTGAAAGTTGTCGATGTTCGAGAGCACGTTGATGCAGACGACGTGATCCACCTCGGCGTCGAGGTCCTCGATGCGCAGCGTCCGCAGCCGCTCGGCCGGCAGGCCGAAGGCGGGCAGCTCCTCGCGGCCGACATCGACCAGGCTGTCGGTGGCATCGATGCCGTAGTAATCGAGCTTCAGCCCCTGCTTGGCGAGCGAGTGGTAGAAGTAGCCGCTGCCGCAGCCTGCATCGAGCAGGCTCTCACCCGCAGCGGCAAGCGGCGCCAGCAGCTCCGCGGCCTGGCGATGGCAGGTCATCTCCTCCGCCTCGCGCCGCGCGCGCTTGCGGTAGAGCTCGCGCACCGTCGCGCTGTGCTCCCAGATGTTGCGGCGGCTCCAGCCGTCGCTGCGGATCACGGGCGCTTGCCGCATACGATGAAGGCCGAGGCCATGAAGTGCCCGCGCCAGTCGCGCGGATCCTCCATCGCCACGCTTTGCCGGCGGAAGAGCTCGGGCAGCTCGCGCTCGAACATCGGCGGCAGGCAGTGGTAGTGGTAGAAGAGGACTTCGACGTCGCGGAAGCCCGCGCCTTCGAAGAGCGCGCGCAGCTCGAAGGGATTGTGGGTGCGCGAGAGGACCTCGTCGTAGCCGGGCTCTCCGCTTTTTCCCTTCCTCACCGGCGGCAGGTCCATGCGGAAGTGCTGCTTCAGCGCCTCGAGCGCCTTCGCGCCTTCAGCTCCGAGCGCGCCGGCCGGCACGAGGCGCTGCGCGATCAGCTCGTAGGTGTAGCGGTTCTGGGTGAAGAGCGCGAACAGTTCATTGCGCGCTTCGAGCATCACCGTGCCGCCGGGGCGCACCGCGTGGAACAGGTTCTCGACCACGGCTGCGTCCGCGCTCGCCGGGACGTGCGGCAGCACGCCGATGCAAATGGCGGCGTCGTAGTCGCACCTGCCGTAGGCGCTCTGGTCGGTCACGCTGCCAACCCAGAGGCGCTCGCCTGGCAGTTTGCTCATGACACGCCGTGCTTCAGTGACCATTTCCGGTGTGAGGTCGAAGCCGTAGAGCTCGAGGCCGAGATCGGTCAGGCTGCGCAGCATCGAAGCCGGGCCGCAGCCCGCATCGAGCAGCGTGCGCGCGCCCGAGCGCTTCAGGACATCGCGCACGATGTCCTGGTGCACCGGCGGATAGGCGCCGGCGCTCGCGTAATAGTCGGCGTGGTAGGACTGCGCCCAGGTCGAGTAGCACAGGCGCACCTGTTCTTCCGCCTTCTTCGAGTCCTTCGCGCTCATCGCGCCCCCTTGCGGCGCGCCGCGATCCACATGTGCGAAGACAGGCCCTGCGCGGCGAGGAACTGCTGGAACGGCCAGCCCAGTCGCTGCCACTCGTCCACCAGCACGCGCTTGAGGAACGGGTCGAGCGCGATCTCGCCTTTGAGCGCCGCCTCGCGCACGAACTCGGCATCCAGGCGTCCCGGCGTTTCCGACTCGAGCACCTCGAAGCCGTGGCGCTCGAGCAGCCGGCCGAGCGAGCGCGGGTTGAAGAGGTTGACGTGCTCGGCATCCACCGCCAGCGCCTTCGCGCCGAGCGTCTGGATATCGAAGCCCTCGCCGTTCGGGCAGGAGAGGACGAGCAGGCGTCCCGGGGCGAGCAGGCGCGCGCACTGCGCGACGAAACCCCCCGGCTGGAAGAGATGCTCGATCACCTCGAAGGACACCAGGATGTCGGCGCCGGCAAGCTCGCCGGCGACGTCCTCGATGCGCTTTTCCACCACCTCGACGCCGCGCTTGCGGCACGCCGCCGCCATCTCCGGCGTCGGCTCGACGGCAAGCACTTTGCGGAAACGCTTTGACTCCGTGGCGAGGGCGGCGAAGGTGCCGAAGCCCGGTCCGACCTCGACCAGCGTGCCGCGCGGCACGCCGTGGCGCTCGGCGAGCGCGGCGATGCGTTCGAGCCACGGCCGATGGATCTTCTCGCGCCGGGACGCTTCCGACGCGGGGAAGATGTGCTTCGCCCAGTAGGCGTAGTTCTCCGAATGGGCGTAGTACTCGCCAAGCAGCTCCGCCGAGGGCCGCGGCGACATGTAGAGCGTGGCGCAGTCGAGGCAGCGCCGGAAGGCGAAGCCGAATTTCTCGAACGCCGGCGCGGAAGGCCGCTCGCTCTCGCAGGAAGGGCACGGCACCTTCACGTGCCGGCGCGGGTCGGCGTGCAGCCGCGCCACGTCGCGCGCGAAAGCGGCCTCCTGGCCGGCAAGCAGATCCTCCGGACAGAGCTCCTTTTCGCTGAGCGGTTCGCCGAGAGAGCTCATGGCCTTTCCCATACGTTGTCCTTCACCCATTGCCCGGACTCGCGGCGCCAGACGCGCGGGTCGCGGAAGGTGTCGGCGACGGCGTCGAACTCGGATTCGCTCATGCCGACATAGGAGAGCCAGCGCTTGAGGTCGCTCGACTTCACCGGATCCATCGCGCGCACGAGCTCCATGCCCTTCGCGCGCGTCATCAGGCCGGCGCGGATGTCCTTGCAGGCGTGGTCGGTACAGCGGCCATAGCCGAACTTCACGTACTTCAGGTAGTCGTGCACGCCGTTCTCGTGCATGTCGTCGAGGTTGGACATGCGCCGGTAGGTGCGCTCGAAGGGCTTGTCGCTCGTCTCGAAGCCGTATTTCTCGACCACCATCGGGCCGTGCTGATTCGCTTCCCAGTAGACGTAGTTGCCCAGATACAGCCCGCGCAGGTCGAGCCCGTACATCGCCTGGTCGCTCGGGTATTTCCAGACCGCCATGTCCTGCGCCGTCAGCGCTTCGCGGCCGACGAAGTAGTTCCATTCGTAGCCGCGCGCGAAATGCTCCAGGCGGTCGCGGTAGCTCATCTCCGGGAAGTCGTACATCGAGAACTGCCCGGAAAGGTCGAGGTAGCCGTGCTCGCCCCAGATGACGAGCGGGATCCCCTTCTCCACCGCCACCTGCACCGGCGCCGTGGTGATGCCGACGTGCGCGTGCCAGTTCATGTCGCCCATGATCGTGAAGGCGAGCCGGTTCAGCTTCTTCAGCGTCTCGACCGAGGGGCGCACCACGACGTGGTCGCAGTCGAACGCCTCGCGCATACGCACCATGTTGCGCCAGCCGACGTCGGTCCAGTTGTTGCCGTCGTAAGTCACGAGCAGGGGGTTGAGGCCGAACTCGTGCTTGATGACGTGGGCCTGGAAATAGCTGTCCTTGCCGCCGCTCACGGCGATGACGACGTCGTGGCGGCTGCCGTCCTTCGAGCGGTACTGCTCGAAGATGTCCTTCAGCAGCGCGCGCCGGCGCTTCCATTCCGCCGCCGGGATGGCCGCCTTCACCTCCGACATGCGGCAACCCATGCAGACGCCCTTGTCGTCGAACTCCATCGGCGCCGCGCTGATCGACGGGTAGAGGCAGCGCGTGCACCAGCGGATGACGTTGCGCTTCGCCGGCGGCGGCGGGTAGGCGCGCGCTTTCGCGCGCTCGAGGCGCGAGGCGATGCGGCCATCCTCGAAGGCGCGGTCGTACTCGGGCTCGCGCCGCTGCCAGCGGCTGTCGAGCTTGACCGGCCGCATCGGCAGCCCGGCGTCGAGGCAGCCCTTCTTGGCGAGCGGATAGCTGAGCTCGAAGAAATGGAAGATGTTCGCCGCCGCGGCAGCGCTCGCGCCGCCGTCGCGCACCGCGGCCGGAAAGTCCTCGTACTTGCCGACGCCGCCGCAGGCGACGACCGGGATGCCGACGGCGCGCGTGACGCCGCCGATGAGCTCCAGGTCGTAGCCCTCGGCGGAGCCATCGCGGTCGATGGAATTGAGCAGGATCTCCCCCGCGCCGAGACGCTCGGCCTCGGCGGCCCAGGCATGCGGCTCGCGGCCGGTCGGCCGCCGGCCGCCTTCGACGCAGACTTCGTAGCGGCCGTCCTTGCCCCGGCGCGCGTCGATGGAGACGACGACGCACTGCGCGCCGAAGCGGCGCGAGGCCGCGGTGATGAATGCGGGGTCGTCGACGGCGGCGGTGTTGACGACCACTTTGTCCGCGCCTGCGGCAAGGCGTTCCTGGATGTCCTCCAGCGTGCGCACCCGGCCGCCAAAAGCGAGCGGCATGAAGCACACCTTTGCCACCTCGCGCAGGACATCGAGCGCCTTGCTGCCCTGGTAGCGCTGCTGCAGGTCGTCGCGCCGCAGGTCGTGGTAGTCCTCGGTGCTGATGTCGAGCAGCACCAGCTCGTCGACATTCCAGTTCGACATGCGCTCCACCGTGCTCATCGGGTTGCCGATCACCTG
>JAXDQC010000171.1:0-18443 GCA_034668045.1 Betaproteobacteria bacterium
TTCTCCCACGCCAGCCAGGCGAGGATGACGAAGCCGCCGAGCAGCATCGCCAGGCCGAGGCCGCCGAAGGCGTGCATCGGCCGATGCAGGAAGCGGGCGAAGAATTTCACCCAGAGAAGGTCGAGCACCACGCGCAGGGTGCGGCCGATGCCGTACTTGGAGACGCCGCGCGTGCGCGCGTGGTGCTGCACCGGCACTTCCATGATGCGCGCGCCCACCTCCGCCGCCAGCGCCGGGATAAAGCGGTGCATCTCGCCGTAGAGGCGGATGCCCTCGATGACCTTGGCGCGGTACACCTTCAGCGCGCAGCCGTAGTCGTGCAGGTGCACGCCCGTCACCGAGGAAATGAAGGAGTTGGCGATCCGCGAGGGCAGCTTGCGCGAGACCGCCGCATCCTGGCGATCCTTCCGCCAGCCGGAGATCAGGTCGACGTGCGGCCGCTCGTGCATCAGGGTAAGGAGGCCCGGGATATCCGCCGGGTCGTTCTGCAGGTCGCCGTCCAGCGTGACGATGAAGTCGCCCGCAGCATGGTCGAAGCCGGCCTGTAGCGCCACCGACTGGCCGTAGTTGCGGATCAGTTGCAGCGGCCGCAGCCAGGGGCGCTCGGCGGCCAGCTCGTCGAGGACGCGCGCCGAAGCATCGCGCGAGCCGTCGTCGACCAGGATTAGCTCGAAATCCACCCCGCTCGGGTCCATCGCCGCGGCGACGCGGTCGACCAGCTCGCGCAGGTTCGCCTCCTCGTTGTAGACCGGGATGACGATCGAAACCCGGTCGCCGGCGATGGCGGCGGGATTCAGCGCGGGCAGCTCGGCGGTTTCCATCGGGACTCCACGGCGAAAGACGAAGGTTACGGCGAAGCCGGCAAGCGCGCAGAAACCGAGCAGGCGCGCCAGCCAGCCCGCCTCCGGATAGCGGCCGTCGTAGCCGGTGAGGAGCATGGCCGCCGCGGCGAGGAAAACGAGCGTCGCGATGCCCTGCACCGCGGGCTGCAGCCCGGCTCGCCAGCGTTCGGCCAGGGAAACGCCGATCGCCGCCGCCACCCACCCGCCAAACGCGCCCGCCAGAACGTCGAGTGGCCAGTGCGCGCCGACGACGATTCGCGACAAGCCGACCAACACAGCTATTCCAGTCAAAAATAATCCCCAGGCGAAGCCTAGTCGCAGCCCAAGGATGCAGACCGCCGCCGCGGTGAACGCGGTCGTCGCATGACCCGAAGGAAAGGAACCGTAGCGAAGCTCCGGGCCGATGACACTGACCTCGCTTCGCTCGAGCGTGGCGAGCGGTCGGCGCTCGTCGTAGATCTGCTTTCCGCCGTGCACCCAGGCGGTGGCGATGATGGCCGCCGGGACGATCGCCCACACGAGGCGCGGCGCCCTGCGCGCGGCGAGCAGCGCGAGCGCCAGCACGGCGGCGGTATCGCCGAGGAACGTGACCGCGGACCAGAACGCCTGATGCTCTTTCCCCAGAGCATTCAAGATCCGGAAGGCGGGCAAGCTGCTCAGTGTCGAAACGAGCAACGCCATCGCCACAAGCAGCACGGCCGGCAGCGCCCAGACCGCCGGGTGCCCTAACGGCAGCGGCCTTCCCTCACCCCCGGATTCGGACCAGCGCAACACCCTTCCTCGCATAAACAGTGTCGTAGGCGGGCAGCTCCCCGAGCCGCCTCGATCTTGTCAGGACGACGTCGCCGGCGCGCGGCGTGCGGCTCGCCGTCGGCCGGCCGTAGTAGACGCTGAAGCTCGGGACGTTGATTCCCCACATGACGATGTCATAGTTGCGCGCGCGGGCGAGCTCCGCCGCCCGCTTCACCGGCTCCTGCACCGCGCCGGCCGCCGGGACGACGAACACCGCCGCGATCGCGACCGACAGCGCGCCGGCGGCGGCGAGCTTGTGCGCCGTATCGATGCGCGGCTGGGCGATCAGCCAGAGCAGGAACAGCCCGGCGACCGCAACGTAGACGTAGTAGGCGGTGCCAAGGCGGCTTGCCGCGTCGGCAAGCGTCATCTCGTAATAGGCATCGGGGCTTTTCGCCGCGGCCATGTCGAGCCCCCAGGGCAGCGCCAGCAGAAAGATGAAGAACAGCGCCACCGGCACCGCCAGCCACCACCGCGAAGGCGATTCGCCCGCCTGCCAGCCCATGAGAACGAACATGCCGCTCATGCCGTAGAGGACATAGTGCGGCAGCTTGGTGCCCGACAATGAGAAGAAGATGAACACGAACGCGAACCAGAGCAGCAGATAGCACTGCAGGTCGTCTCGCCACAGGGTTTTTATTCTTGTCAGTGCTCTTAAAAACAATCCCGTGTGAGGCAGTGAGACGACAAGAATGACCGGCAGGTAATAGACGAGGCTGCCGCCATGGCTTTGCAGCGGCTGGCCGAAGCGCTGAACGTTATGCTTGAGGATGAAGCCTTCGACGAACGCCCAGCCTTCCTTGTAAAGGATGACGACGTACCACGGCGCGGCGATCAGGACGAAGAGCGCGAGCGCGCGCCAGTCGAGCACGACGCGCAACCAGGTCCTGATATCCCGGCGGAGAAGGCAAAAAAGAAAGGTCACGGCGCCGGGGACGAGGATCGCGACCGGGCCCTTGGCCAGCACGCCGAGCGCGACCGCGGCGAACGCGGCATAGAGCCACTTGCGCTCGCCGCGCTGCAGATAGAGCCAGGCGGAGAACATCGACGCGGCGATCAGCAGGTTGAGCAGCGCATCCGCGGTGGCGGCGCGGCCGATGATGAAGACGCCGACGCTCGTCGCCGCGCAGGCCGCGGCGGCCAGGCCCGCGTTTACGCCGTAGAAAGTTCTGGTGAACGAGAAGACCAGGAAGCACCAGAGCGCGGCGCAGATGGCCGAGGGCAGCCGGAACGCCCATTCGGTCGGGCCGAGCGCCAAGACGCTTGCCGCCTGCAACCAATAGACCAGGATGGGCTTGTCGTAGCGCGGCGCGCCGTTGAGGTAGGTGGAGAGAAAGTCGCCGCGCTGGAACATCTCCATCGTCGCCTGGCTGAAGGCGCCTTCGTCGACGTCGAAGAGCGGCGCCCGGCCGAGGGCGAGGAAGAAGCTGGCGAGCACCGCCGCGACGGCGAGAACGGCTAGCGTGCGGGTCTGCATCGGTGCGACCTATCGTATCATTCGGGAATGAGCGACCTCTCTCAACTGCAGGTTCCGTCCATGAGAGACCGTGTCTCTCGCGACGAGTGGCAGACGCGCGTCGATCTCGCGGCGTGCTATCGGCTCATCCATCACTATCGGATGGACGACCTGGTCTACAACCACATCTCGGCGCGCGTGCCCGGCGAGGAAGGCCACTTCCTCATCAATGCCTACGGCATGACCTACGACGAGATCAGCGCCTCGAGCCTGGTGAAGATCGATTTCGACGGCAAGATCGTCCAGGACTCCGGCACCGGCTACGGCATCAACCACGCCGGCTTCGTCATCCACAGCGCCATCCACCGCGCGCGCCACGACGTCGCCTGCGTCATCCACACGCACACGCCGGCCGGCATGGCGGTGTCGGCAATGGATTGCGGCCTCCTCCCGCTGACGCAGAACTCGATGTTCTTCTCCAGCGTCGGCAGCCACGCCTACGAGGGACCGGCAGTGGACCTCGACGAGCAGAAGCGCCTCGTCACCGACCTCGGCGATCGCGTCGCCATGATCCTGCGCAACCACGGGCTGCTCGCCGTGGGCACGACCATTCCGGAAGCCTTCATCACGATGTACTGGTTCGAGCGCGCCTGCCAGGCGCAGGTGAATGCCCTCTCCACCAAGTGCTCGCTGCCGGAAGAGAAAACCATCAAGCTCACGAACGAGCGCTACAAGCCCGGCCAGCGGCGCAAGATCGGCGAGCTGGAATGGGCGGGCCTGCTGCGCCTGGTCGAGCGGCGCTACCCGGGCTTCCGCGACTGATGCTCCAGGGAAAGGTTGCGCTCGTCACCGGCGCGGGTGGCGGGATCGGGCGCGATTTCGCGCTCGCCATGGCCGCCGCCGGCGCGAAAGTGGTGGTCAACGACCTCGGCACGTCGGTGAAGGGCGAAGGCAGCGATGCCAGCGCAGCACAGAAGGTCGTCGACGAGATCAAGAAACTGAAAGGCAATGCGGTCGCGAGCACCGACAGCGTCGCCGACTGGACCGCCGCCAATCGCATCGTCCAGTGCGCCCTCGACTCTTTCGGGCGCATCGATATCGTCGTCAACAACGCCGGAATCCTGCGCGACCGGTTCTTCTTCAACATGTCCATCGAGGAATGGCGCGCGGTGATCGACGTGCACCTCAACGGCTCTTTCTACGTCGCCCGCGCCGCGGCGCCGCACTTCAAGTCGCAGGAGTCGGGCTGCTACGTCCACATGACCTCGACCTCCGGCCTGGTCGGCAACCTCGGCCAGGCCAACTACTCGGCGGCGAAGCTCGGCATCGTCGGCCTGTCGAAATCGATCGCGCTCGACATGGCGAAGTACCACGTGCGCTCGAACTGCATCGCGCCCTTCGCCTGGAGCCGCATGATCGGCTCGATCCCGACCGAGACCGAGGACCAGAAGGCACGTGTGGAGAAGATGAAGGTGATGGAGACGGCCAAAATTGCGCCGCTGGCCGTTTTTTTGAGTTCTGATTCTTCAAGAGATATTTCTGGCCCGATCTTCGCCGTTCGGGGCAACGAGCTCTTCCACATGTCGCAGAACCGGCCGCTGCGCTCGGTGCATCGCGCCGAAGGCTGGACGCCGGAGACGATCGCCTCGCAGGCCATCCCTGCACTGCGCGCCAACTTCTACCCGCTCGATCGCTCGCAGGACGTGTTCTCCTGGGATCCGCTATGACGCCGCATCGGGTGCTGATCGTCGATCCGATCGCCGCCGAGGGCGAGGAGGTGCTGGCAAAGGCCGCCGACGTGGTGCGCTCCCCGAACAGCAGCCCCGAGACGATCCGCAGCCTCGCGCGCGAGGCCGACGGCGTCATCACCCGCAGCAAGCTGCCCGACGATCTCTTCGTCGCAGCACCGCGCGTGCGTGCGGTGGCGATCCACGGCACGGGAACCGATCTCGTGCCGCTGGAGGATGCGACCGCGCGCGGCGTACCGGTGTCGAACATTCCGGGCGGCAATGCGCAGTCGGTCGCCGAGTACTGCGTCATGGCGATGCTGATGCTTTCCCGCAGAATAATCTCCATCACCAGCGCCCTGAAGGGCACGACGTGGGATGAGGCAAGGACGCTGGGCGCGGGCACGCACGAGATCGCCGCGATGACCGTCGGCATCGTCGGCGTCGGCGAGATCGGCACCCGCCTCGCGCGCGCCTGCCACCACGGCTTCGGCATGCGCGTGCTCGGCCACCAGCGGCGCGTCGACCGCCTGCCGGCCGAAGCGCTCGAAACGAAGCTGGACGACCTGGTGGCCCAGTCCGATTTCGTTGTCGTCACCTGCCCGCTCACGCCCGAGACGCATCACCTCTTCAACGAGAAGCGAATCCGCTCGATGAAGAAGAGCGCCTGGCTGATCAACGTCGGCCGCGGCGCGGTAGTGCACGAAGAAGCTCTTATCGGTGCCCTGAAGGGAAGACATATTGCGGGCGCGATGCTGGACGTCTACGAGCACTACCGCCTTGAGCCGGACCATCCCCTGCTCTCGCTCGACAACGCCATCCTTACGCCACACCTCGCCGGCATGACGGTCGAATCGCGGGCGCGCATGAGCGTCGCCGCCGCCGAAGAGATGCTCCTCATGCTCGCCGGCAAGCCGCCGAAGAACTGGGTCAACCGCCGGTGAAGATCACCGCCGTCAAGGCATTCCCGGTCTCGTTCCCGATCCCGGCGCAGAACCGCGTCGCGCTCGGCATCGGTACCGCGATCAAGCGGGACGCCGTGGTCGTGAAGGTGACGACCGATGAGGGAATCACCGGCTGGGGCGAAGCGCACCACGGCCGCGCCCATACCACCGTCGCCAAGCTGATCGAGACCACGCTCAAGCAATTAATCGTCGGCATGGAAGCCCACAACGTCGTCGGCGTCTGGGAAAAGATGTACCGCTACCAGCTCGCCAGCCACGGCATGGGCGCCGGCGCCTGCCTGGCGATGAGCGGCATTGACATGGCGCTGTGGGACATTCGCGGCAAAGCTCTCGGCCTTCCCCTTTACCGCTTGCTCGGTGGAAACCGTAGGGCAATACCTGCCTATGCCGGCGGCGTTTCCCTCGGCTATCAGCCACCCGAACAATTGATTGAAGAAGCAAAAAAGTCGATCGACCAGGGTTACAAGGCGATCAAGCTCCGCCTCGGCGATTCGCCAAGGAAAGACATCGAGAGAGTCAGGGCAATTCGAAAGGCATTCGGCGACGAGATCGTCATCCTCACCGACGCGAACATCGGCTGCTCGGTGGAGGACGTGCGCCAGATCATGCCGGCGCTCGACGAGCTCAACATCGGCTGGCTGGAAGAGCCCTTCCCCGCCCACGACTACCGCAGCTATCGCGAGGCGCGGACCTTCGGCCGCACGCCGCTGGCCGCCGGCGAGAACCACTACACCCGCTTCGAGTTCGACCGCGTCATCGAGGACGGCGCCATCACCATCCTGCAGCCTGACCTGTCCAAGAGCGGCGGCATCACCGAATGCCTGCGCATCGCCGCCATGGCCTCGGCCTGGAAGCTGCCGATCCATCCCCACAGCTCGATGACGGGCCTCAATCACGCGGCCAGCATCCATTTCCTCGCCGCGATCGACAACGGCGGCTATTTCGAAGGCGACGTTTCGAAATCGAACCGCTACCGCGACGAACTGGTGGAGAATCCGGGAAAGATCGACAGGGACGGCAACGTCTGGCCGCTCGAGAAGCCGGGACTCGGGCTGGAGGTGAACGAGGAATTCCTGGCCAAGCACCCCCCCATCGAAGGGCCTGGTTATGTCTAGAGTATTTCTTCTTCTCGCGCTTTTTGCTTCGGCCGCAAGCGCGCAGAACTATCCCAACAAGCCCATCCGCTGGATCGTTCCCTACACCGGCGGCGGCATCACCGACGTCGTGACGCGCATCGTCACGCAGAAGATGTCGGGGCCGCTCGGGCAATCGATCGTGGTCGACAACCGTCCCGGCGCAAACAGCATCCTCGGCTCCGACCTCGCGGCCAAGGCGGCGCCCGACGGTTACACCATGGTGACGGTGATCGCGGGCTACGCGGCGAACGTCACGCTCTACCAGGGCAAGCTGCCCTTCGACCCGCTGAAGGACCTCGTGCCGGTCTCGCTGGCGGGCATCGCGCCGCTCATCATGACCGTCAACGACAAGCTGCCGGCCAAGGACGTGAAAGAGCTGATCGCCTACGCGAAGGCGAATCCCGGCAAGCTGAACTTCGGCTCCTCCGGCATCGGCGCGGCGGCGCACCTCACCTGCGAGCTCTTCAAGCAGACCACCGGCATCGACATGGTCCACATCCCCTTCAAGGGAACGGCGCCCGCGACGCAGGCCGTAATGGCGAACGACATCCAGATCCTCGTCGACACGCCGAGCAGCATGATGCCGCACGTGCGCGGCGGGAAGCTGCGGGCGCTCGGCATGTTCTCCGCCCAGCGGCTGACCGCCTTCCCCGACGTGCCGACGATCGCCGAGTCCGGCGGCCCGGCGCTCGAGTCCTCGACCTGGGTGCTGTTCATGGCGCCCGGCGGCACGCCCAAGGCGATCGTCGACCGCCTCGCGGCCGAGACCGGCAAAGCGATCAACGAGTCCGAGATCAAGGAGCGCTTCACCCAGCTCGGCATCGAGCCGGTCGGCAACAACCCCGAGGCGGCGAAGAAATTCCTCGACGCCGAGATCGCCAAGTGGGCGAAGGTCATCAACACCGCCGGCGTGAAGGCAGAGCAATGAGACGGGTCTTCGTTTTCCTGCTGGGAATTACTTTTTGGGCTAGCGCAGCGGCCCAGTCATGGCCATCCAAGCCTTTGCGCTACATCGTCCCCTTCCCGCCCGGCGCCTTCAACGACACCCTCGCCCGCACGCTCGCCGCGGAGCTGCCGAAGACGCTCGGCCAGCCGGTGGTCGTCGACAACCGTCCCGGCGGCAACACCATCATCGGCACCGAGATGGCGGCCAAGTCCGCACCCGACGGCTACACGCTGTTCGGCGCGGCGCTGCCCTTCTCTGTGATCCAGAGCCTCTACAAAACCTCGTTCGATGTGACCAAGGACTTCGCGCCGATCACGCTCGCCGGCGTGACCCCCAACCTGCTGGTGGCGAACCCGGGCGTACCCTTCAACGACGTCAAGGGTCTCATCGCCTACGCGAAAGCCAATCCTGGAAAGCTGAACTACGCCTCGACCGGCAACGGCACCTCGAACCACCTTTCGTTCGAGCTCTTCAAGGCGATGACCGGCACGCAGGTCACGCACATCCCGTACAAGGGCAGCGCGCCCGCCGTCACCGACCTCATCGCCGGCCAGGTGCAGGTGATGTTCGACAACACGCCGAACGTGCTGCCGCACGTGAAGGCCGGCAAGCTCAAGGGCCTCGCCGTATCGTCCAAGGCACGCTCGCAGTTCGCCCCGGAGATGCCGAGCGTCGACGAAGCCGGCGTTCCCGGCTACGACGTCACGGTCTGGTTCGGCGTCCTCACGGTCGCCGGCACGCCGCCCGAGATCGTCAAGCGCCTCAACGCCGAGATGGTGAGGATCCTCACTTCGCCGGAAACCAGGGACCGCATCAGCAAGCAGGGCGTCGACGTCGTCGCCGGCTCGCCCGAGCACTTCAGCGGCTTCCTCAAGGGCGAGGTGGCGCGCTGGGCGAAGGTCATCAACGAGGGCGGCATCAAGGCCGACTGATGGCCCGCAAGCAAAAACCGATCAAGTCCGACCTCGCCTGGTCGACGACCGACAGGATCGTCGTCCGCGGCAAGGACCTGCCGAGCGAGATCCTCGGCCACATCAACCTTGGCGACATGGCCTTCCTAGAGATCATGGGGCGGGTCCCCAATCAAAAGGAATCCAAGCTGTTCAACGCCATGGTCGTCACGCTGGTCGAGCACGGCATGACCCCGAGCGCCATCGCCGCGCGCATGACCTACGTCGGCGCGCCGGAATCGCCGCAGGCCGCGGTCGCCGCCGGGCTGCTCGGCCTGGGCAGCGTCTTCGTCGGCTCGATGGAGGGCGTGGCGAAGATGCTCTCCGAGAACGCCGACATCGACGCCATGAAGCGCGTTCCCGGCCTGGGCCACCCGATCCACAAGCCGGTCGATCCGCGCACGGTGCGCCTGTTCGAGATCGCGCGCGAGACCGGCTTCTACGGCAAGCATTGCAAGCGCATGGAGGAGATCGGCAAGAAAAAGAACCTGGTGGTGAATGCCACCGGCGCGATCGGCGCCCTCGCCTGCGAGCTCGGCATCGACTGGCGCGCGGTGCGCGGCATCGGCGTGATGGCGCGGGCGATCGGCCTGGTCGGCCACATCCTCGAGGAGAGCCGGGAGCCCATGGCGCTCGAGCTTTGGGAGCGCACCGAGGAAGAAGCCTCCGCCCACCTGAAGCCGAAGAAATGAACCTGGCGCGGGACAACTTCCCCGAGCTGCGCGAAGCCGTCGCGGCGCTCTGCAAGCAGTTCGACTCCCCGTACTGGCAGGCGATCGACGAGAAGCGCGCCTACCCCGAAAAGTTCGTCGAAGCGCTCACCAAGGCGGGCTGGATGTCGGCCCTCATCCCCGAGGAGTTCGGCGGCTCCGGCCTCTCCCTCACCGAGGCGACGGTGATCATGGAGGAAGTGACGCGCTCGGGCGGCAACGCCGGCTGCTGCCACGGCCAGATGTACAACATGAACACGCTGCTGCGGAACGGCTCTCCGGCGCAGAAAAAGAAATACCTGCCGAAGATCGCCACCGGCGAGCTGCGCCTGCAGGCGATGGGCGTCACCGAGCCGGGCGCCGGTACCGACACCACCAAGATCAAGACCTTCGCCGTGAAGAAGGGCGACCGCTACGTCGTCAACGGTCAGAAGGTTTGGACGTCTCGCCTGCAGCACTCCGAATTAATGCTTTTATTAACAAGAACAACTCCATTGGATCAAGTCGCGAGGAAGTCCGATGGAATGTCCGTTTTCGTCGTCGATACCAAGAGCAAGGGCATCGACATCAAGCCGATCCGCAACATGGTCAACCACGAGACCAACCAGGTGTTCATCGACAACCTGGAGATCCCGGTCGAGAACCTGATCGGCGAGGAAGGCAAGGGCTTCCGCTACATCCTCGACGGCCTGAACGCCGAGCGCATCCTGATCGCCGCCGAGTGCATCGGCGACGGCTACTGGTTCATCGAGAAATCGACCAACTACTCGAAAGAGCGCGTGGTCTTCGACCGGCCGATCGGCCAGAACCAGGGCATCCAGTTCCCGATCGCCGAGGCGTACATGGAGATCGAGGCCGCAAACCTGATGCGCTACAAAGCCTCTGGTTTGTTTGATCAGAAAGTAAATTGCGGCGCAGAGGCGAACATGGCCAAGCACCTCGCCGCGAAAGCGTCCTGGGAAGCGGCCAACGTCTGCCTGCAGACCCACGGCGGCTTCGGCTTCGCCGCGGAGTATGACGTGGAGAGAAAATTTCGGGAGAACCGCCTCTACCTCGTCGCGCCGATCTCGACCAACCTGATCCTCTCCTACCTCGCCGAGCACGTGCTCGGTCTGCCGCGCTCCTTCTAGGGGCGCCCCCGTGGACGCCCGCTACCCCCACGCGACCCGTGGGATCGTGCTGATTCTCCTGGCGACCTGCTGCTTCGGCTGCCTGGACACGATGTCGAAGGTCCTGGTCGTGCACTACCCTGCCTCCGCGCTCGTCTGGCTGCGCTACGTCATGCAGACGATCGTCATGGCGGCGATCTTCCTGCCGCGCATGGGACTTCGCCTGGTGCGCACCTCGTCGCCCCGCCTGCAGATCCTGCGCGGCCTGATGCTGGTGGTGAGCAGCGTGGTCTTCGTGGTCGCGCTGCGGCACATGCCGATCGCGGAGGTCGCGAGCATCGTCTTCCTCGCGCCGGTCATCGTCGCCCTCGCCGGCGGCCCGCTGCTCGGCGAGCGCGTCGGCGCGCGCACCTGGCTCGCGCTGGCCGGCGGCTTCACCGGCGTTCTGCTGATCATCCGCCCGGGCGGCAGCGCCTTCACCTGGTGGGCGTTCCTGCCGCTGGGCTGCGCCTTCATGTTCGCCACCTACCAGATCCTCACCCGCCGCCTGGCCGGTCACGACGACCCCATCACCACGCTCTTCTATCCCGGCCTGATCGCGGTGCTCGTCATCCCGCCGATATTCCCCGGCTCGATCACCAGCCTGCCCTCGGTGCCGCTCCACCTCGCGATGCTGATCGCCATCGGCGTCCTGGGCGCGGTCGGGCATTTCCTCCTCATCCGCGCCCACGCCTACGCGCCGGCGACGCTCCTCTCGCCCTTCGGCTACGGGCAGCTTCTCGTCATCCTGATCCTCGGCTTCGCCGTCTTCGGAGACATCCCCGATGCGCTGGGGTTCACCGGCATCCTCCTCATCGCCGGTGCCGGCCTCACCCTGGCCCTCGCCAGCCGGCGGCCAGCTACACTTGGCGCCAAATGACACTGCGGTCATTTCCGCTCAATGCCTGGTATGTCGCGGCCTGGCGGCACGAGCTGGTGAAGGGTGAAATCCTCGCCCGCACCGTCTGCGATCGGAAGATGGCGCTCTGGCGCAGGAGCGATGGCGCGGCGTCGGCGCTCGAGGATGCCTGCTGGCACCGCCTGCTGCCCCTCTCCATGGGCCGGCTCGACGGCGACAACCTCGTGTGCCGCTATCACGGCCTCGCCTTCGACTCTTCGGGCCGCTGCACGCGCATGCCGTCGCAGGACAAGCTCAACACCTCGGCCTGCGTGCGCTCCTACCCGGTGGTCGAGAAATACCGCTACGTCTGGGTCTGGCCTGGCGATCCGGCTGCCGCGGATCCCGCCCTCGTGCCCGACATGCACTGGAACGACGATTCCGCCTGGGAAGGCGACGGAGAAACGCTCTTCCTCAAGTGCGACTACCGGCTCGTCATCGACAACCTGATGGACCTGACGCACGAGACCTTCGTCCATTCCACCAGCATCGGCCACACCGCGGTCGCCGAGACACCAGCCAAGACTACGCACGACGAGCGCAGCGTCACCGTCGAGCGCACCATGCCGAATATCGACGCGCCGCCCTTCTGGCGCACTCAGCTCGGCAAGCCCGGCAATGTCGACCGCTGGCAGATCATCCGCTTCGAGCCGCCCTGCACCATCGTCCTCGACGTCGGCGTCGCGCCTGTGGGCACCGGCGCGCTCCAGGGCGACCGCAGCCAGGGCGTGAACGGCCGCGTGCTCAACACCATCACTCCCTCGACCGCGACGACCTCGATGTACTTCTGGACGATCCTGAGGAGTTACCGCCTGCGGAACCAGACGCTGACGGCGCAGCTCCGCCAGGCGAACGCCAAGATTTTCGAGGAGGACCGCGCAGTGCTCGAGGCACAGCAACTCTCGATCACCGCGCGTCCCGATCTGCCGCTGCGCAATCTCAACATCGACGCCGGCTCGCTCTGGTCGCGGCGGATCATCGACCAGATGATCGCAAGCGAGTCCGAGGCGGACATCGCCCTTTCACGACGGTAACCGAGGTTCGAACCCCGCCAGCCCCGCGTCAGTATGGCGAAAGGCTACAGGAGGAGACTTCCAGGCGAGGCTTTCCAGTGAGTCGCCGCCACACTTACCGCACCGTCCTGGTCTATGCGCTGGCGATTGCCGGCGGCGAGGTGTGGCTCGCGGAACTTCTGCAGGTGTCCCTGCCGACGCTGATCGACTGGCTCGGTGGCATCGACCCCATCCCGACGGAGATCTTCCTCAAGGCGGTGGACATCGTTCTCGCGGCCAAGCTCAAGGGCGACTGATCGTCCTACGCTACCTGCGAAGCGCTTCCTTCAGCCGCTCATTCGTCCGCCGCAGGCGTTCCGCGATGACCGCCATAACGTGGCGGGCGAACTCCGGCGACTCACGCACCAGCAAATCGAATTGCCGCACGTCGACCAGGACGAGCTTGCATTCGGTGCCGGCGGTCACGGTCGCGCTTCGCGGCGCGGAGCTGACGAGGGCCATTTCGCCGATGAGAGCGCCGGGGCCGGCGGTTTCGACGACCTTGCCGCCGACCGAGATTTCGGCCCGGCCCTGGATCACGACGTACATGCCGGAGCTGCGCTCGCCCTCGCTGAACAGCACCGCTCCGCGCGGCATGGTGACCATGTTGCGCGCCCGACGGAAGTGCTCGAGAACGTCCATGCTGCCTCCTAGAGCTGCGCGATCATCCGGTTCGCCTGCACCAGGCGATCGATCAGCACTTTCATGAAGGCCTTATTGAACCCCACCTGGCAGCCGTCGGTCGAGGCGTCGAGCGCGCGGGTCTTGATCTCCATGACGGTGATCGGCCCGGTGGCGGTGATGGTGGTGGTGCGCCGCTCGCCGCGGTCGGCAAAGTAGAGAAGCTCGCCAAAGCAGCCGCCGGGCTTGATGGTGGCGATCGACCTGGTAAGCAGGGTCACCGAGACCTCCCCCTCGACCAGAAGGTAGAAGCTGTCGCCCTGCTCGCCTTCGCGGATGATCACGCTGCCGGCGGGCAGGTGCGTCCAGTTGCTGATGCGAACGACCTCCCAGAGCGCGACGTCGCCGAAGTTCATGAAGAAGGGCATGCCGCGCAGCCGATCGAACTTCTCGGACTCGGAAACCGCGTCGCCGACGAGGCGCAGGGCGGTGAAGGCCTGGCTCAGGTCCTTGCCGAAGTCGAGCCAGGTCTTGTAGCGCTCGGACGGGTCCTTGGCCGTCGCCTTGCCGACGATGTCATCGAGAAGCGGCGGCAGCGTCGGCCGCAGGGTCGAAGGGATCGGCGGCGGGATGTTGAGGACGGCGTGCGTGAGGCCCGCGTAGGAAGAAGCTTCGAACGGCAGCCGGCCGGTGAGGAGCCGGAACATGGTGACCCCCAGCGAATAGATGTCGGTCTGCTGGTTGAGCTTCTCCATGCGGATCTGCTCGGGCGACATGTAGGCGGGCGAGCCGACGCCGGTCATCTGCGAGGTCTCGAGGCCCTGGCTGTGCTGGAAGGCGGCGCCGAAGTCGCTCACCTTGGTCTCGCCGTCCTTGGAGAGGAGGATGTTTCCCGGCTTGATGTCGCGGTGGATGATGCCGTGGTTGTGGGCGTACTCGAGCGCGCGGATGCACTTGAAGATGATCTCGACCACTTTGCCCACCGGCAGCAGGGTGCTGACGCTGGAGTGCGCCTCGAGCGTTGTACCGGGCACGTACTCCATCACCAGGTAGCTGCGCTCGGTCTCGATCACCGCGTCGTAGATGTCGACGATGTGCGGGTGGTTGAGCTTGCCGGCGAGCGACGCCTCGGTCATGAACGACTTGTGCATCATGCGCTCGGTGTCGGGGTCGGCGCCCTTGCCCGGCAGCAGCACCTTGATCGCCACCTCGCGGTCGGCGAACGGGTCGCGCGCCAGGTAGACGCGGCTGGTCGCGCCGCTGCCGATCTCGCGGACGATCGGATACTTGCCGATCGTCTCCTGCAGCTCGAACTTCACGCGACGCGCAGGTGTTGCGCGATGTGCTGCAGCAGCTCGGACTCCTGGTAGGGCTTGCCGAGGAAGGCGTTGACGCCGAGCTCGGCGGCGTGGCTGCGATGCTTCTCCGCCGTGCGCGACGAGATCATGATGATCGGGATGCCCTGCAGGCGCAGGTCGGCGCGCACGTTGCGCGTCAGGTCGAAGCCGTCCATGCGCGGCATCTCGATGTCGACCAGCAGCACGGCGGGCATCGAATCCTTCATCTGCTCCAAGGCGTCGACGCCGTCCTTGGCGAGCAGCACCCGGTAGCCCTCGCGCTCGAGCAGGCGGCTGGTGATCTTGCGCACCGTGAGCGAGTCGTCGACCACCATGACGGCCGGAACGGCGACTGCCGGCGCGACCGGCACCGGCTCGACGGGCGCCGCCGCCGCGGCCGCCGCGGCGCGCGCGCGCACGGCAAGCTGGACCGGGTTCATGATCAGCACGATCGCGCCGTCGGCGAGCACCGTCGCGCCGGCGACGCCGGGCAGGCGGGCGAGCTGCGGCCCGAGGTTCTTGACGACGATTTCTTCGTTGCCGATCAGCTCGTCGACGTGCAGGGCGATGCGCTGGATGCCGCTGCGAAGCAGCAGCACCGAGTTGTAGGGCTGGACCTCGGTCGCCGCCGGCGAGCCGAGCAGGTTGCGCAGCGAATGCAGCGGGTAGACGCGGTCCTGGAAGGCGACGCTCTGGCGCTCATAGAGCTCGGCGAGCGCGGTCTCCTTCATGCGCATCACCTGCTCCACCATGGCCGAGGAGATCGCCACCACCGTCGACCCGGCGCGCACCAGTACCACCTGGGTGACGGCCAGCGTGAGCGGAATATGGATCGCGAAGCTCGTGCCCTTGCCGCGCGTGGTCGCGATCTCGATGCGGCCGCCGATGGCGGTGATCTCGTTCCTCACCACGTCCATGCCGACGCCGCGGCCGGAGAGCTCGCTCACCACGTCCGCGGTCGACAGGCCCGAGGCGAAAATCAGCTGGGCGAGCTGCGCCTCGGTCGGCTCGCCTTCAGCCGGCAGGAGCCCCCGCTCGGTGCCCTTCTGGCGCAGCTTCTCCAGGTCGAGGCCGGTGCCGTCGTCCGAAAGGATGAGCGCGATCTCGTTGCTCTCCTGCAGCAGGTTGATGCTGATCTTGCCGGTGTCGGGCTTGCCCGCGGCGACGCGGGCCTCGGGAGTCTCGAGGCCGTGCGCCAGGGCGTTGCGCAGCATGTGCTCGAGCGGCGCGCCGATTCGCTCCAGCACGCTGCGGTCGAGCTCGACCTCGGAGCCCTCGATGTGCAGCTCGGCCTTCTTGTCGAGCTCGCGCGCCGTCTGGCGCACGATGCGGTAGAGGCGCTCGTTCAGGTTGGAGAACGGCACGGCGCGGATGCGCATCAGGTTCTGCTGCACCTCGCGGCTGATGCGCGCCTGGTGCAGCAGCGCCGCGTCGGTATCGCCGACGTTCTTGAACAGCGCCTGCTGGATCGAGGTGATGTCGTTCAGGCCCTCCGCCATCATCCGCGTCAGCTCCTGCAGGCGCGTATAGCGGTCGAATTCGAGCGGATCGAATTCGCGGTCCTTCTCGCCCGCGACCGACAGGCGCGATTGCATCTGGCTGTCGGCCTGCAGCTCGGCCTCGCGCAGCTGGCCGCGGATGCGGGCGATGCTGTCGTTGAGGTCGCTGAGCGCCTGCTTGACGGTGCGAAGCTCGGCCTCGACGCGCGAGCGGGCGATCGCCACCTCGCCCGACTCGTTGATCAGGTGGTCGAGCGTCTCGGCATTGACGCGCAGGGTCGCCGCGGGGCTGGGCAGCGGCGCCGCGACGCGCTGCGGCTCGACGCGCGGCCCGGCCGGGGCCTTGACCGGCTGCGCCATGACAGGCTGCACGACCGGGGCGGCAGCCGCGGGCGCCGCAGCGACGGGGGCGCTCTCGACCTCCTCCGGCTCGCCCGTCTCCATGCGCTCGACGTCGAGGCTGAGGCGGTCCATCTTGTCCTCGAGCTCGTCCCAGAGCGCTTTCGGGAAGGCTTTCGCCTCGAGGGCTTCCTCGACGCGCGTCTCCATGATGTGGCAAAGCTCGCCGAGGCGGATCGCGCCGGCCATGCGCGCGCTGCCCTTGAAGGTGTGCAGCACGCGCCGCAGCGAGTCCGAGACCTTGGAGTCGGCGGGATTGGCCTTGAAGTCGCGCAGGTCGGCGCCCAGCTGCGGCACGAGCTGCTGCGCTTCCTCGAGGAAGATCGGCAAGAGCTGCGGGTCGATGTCGTCCCGCATGACGCGCTTCTCGCGGCCGGTCTGCTCGGCGGGTTTCTTTTCCTCGACCTTCCTGATCTCGGGCGCGCTTGAATCTGCCTTCGGCTTCAGCGGCTCGGGCAGCGGCAGCGGCTGCGCCTCGATGCGCGCGATCAGCGCGCGCAGCTTCTTCATCGTCTCGTCATCGGCGGCCGGCGCCTGCCTCTTCGCCAGGCCCTCGACCATCCAGCGCAGCTTGGCGATCGTCGTCTGGATCAGCTCGCCGTCGGCCGGCGCCGTGGTGCGCGCCGAGAAGCCGGTCCACTGCTCGAGCACGCCGGCGAGATCGGCGAGCGCCGGGAAGCCCGCGGTGCGCGAGCTGCTGGCGAGCGTGTGCGCGGCGCGCATGAACTCGTGCGACGCCTCGGCGCCCGGCATCTGCCGCCACTCGCGGCACTGCGCCTCGAGCGCGGCGACGTGCTCCGACGCTTCCTTGTGGTAGATGTCGAAGAAATTGCGCGGCATCGTCACGCCGCCGATGGTGGTGTCCTCCGAGGGCGGCGGCGCCCCGGGCAGCGCCGGCTCGTCGTCGAGGTGGGCGATCAGCTCGACCAGGTGGCGCGCGTCGATCTCTTCCTTCAGCGCGCCTTCCTTCAGCGCCGCGACCCAGCCGGCGAACGACTTGCTCGCCTTGGCGACGAGAGCGAGGAGCGCTGGCGTGGCCGGCTTCTTCGCCTCCAGCCAGTGGTTCATGGCCCGCTCGACTTCCCAGGCGGCTTCGCCGAGGTCCATCAGGCCGACCATGCGGCCGCTGCCCTTGAGGGTGTGGAAGCCGCGGCGGATGGTGACCAGCGCCTCGCGGTCCTCCGGCCGGCTGCGGGACTCGGGCACGGTCTTGTCGATCGTCTCGAGAACCTCGCCCGCTTCCTCGAGGAAGATGGCGAGCAGGTCGGCGTCCACGCCGGCGCGTGCGTCGGGCTTCGGCGTGGCCGGCGGCGGTTCCGCTTCGAACTTCAGATCCTCAAGCTTGAACGCCGGCGCGCCGACCAGGGTCGGAGACTTCATGCGCATCGTCGTATCGAGCGACGGCGGCGCGTCGCGCTTCTCGTAGCGCCGGAAGAAGAGATCGATCGCCTCCTCCGCCGGCTCGCGGCCGTGGCGGCAGGGCTCGAGGAAGAAGCCGAGGCTGGAGAGGCCCTCGGCGATCCAGTCCATGTCGTCGGCGAGGACGCGGTGTCGTTCCTTGGCGCAGGCCAGGATCAGGCGCTCGCAGATCGTCAGCAGCTCGGCGGCGCGCGCCATGCCGAGCACGACCAGGGCGCCGTGCATCTGCCGCGTGTAGGGCTGCAATTCTGGCAGCGTCGCCCGCTTGCCGGTGTCGCGCGCGAACGCATCGAGGACCTGCTCGACGTGCTGCAGGTTGGCGAGGATCTCCTTCGCCACCTGCGAGCGCAGGTGCAGCGCGCCGATGCGCTCGGAGAGGTCCGGGCGCACGCCGGGCGGCGGCTCGCCGGTCGACTTGCCCATCGCCGCGTCGAGCAGCCAGCCGCCCATGATGGCGATCTGCTGCTCGAGGTCGGGCGCCGGGCTGGTGAAGTTATCGAGCACGTGCTCGACCAGCAGGAACGCCGAGGCCATCTCGATCACCAG
>JAXDQC010000172.1:0-23712 GCA_034668045.1 Betaproteobacteria bacterium
ACGTGGACGGCGGCGACATCTCGAGCGCGCTGTTCGCCGACGACGAGCTGCGCGACATCCCGGTGCTGTTCCTCACCGGCCTGGTCGGCCCGGCGGAGCTCAAGCGCCTCGCCGGCCAGCTCGGCGGGCGCGCCGCCGTCTCGAAGAGCGAGCCGGTGGAGGCGATCGTGGCGCGGATCGAGTCGCTGCTCGCGCGCTAGAAGACGAAGTCGAGGCCGATCGTCACGCCGACCCCGCCGGCGGTGACCGGCGACTTGCGGATGTTGTCGTCCGAGTCCTCGCGCGTCGAGCGCGCGGACAGGACGCCGAGGCCGGCACGCACGTTGAGATTTCTCGCCATCGCGTGCGTCACCGTCAGCTCCCAGCGGCCGGCGCTGGTAACGCCTTCCTCCTTGCCCGAGCCGAAGCTGATCGCGCGCACCTGCAGGGCGGTCGACGGCGCGAAGCGCCAGATACCGCCGATGCCGAGCACGATGCCGCCGTTGCTCAGGCGCTCGGAGGCGCTCAGCCCGGTATTGCTCACGCCTTTCACGCCCATCCCGGCCCAGCCGAGGCCGACCAGGCCCTCGAGGGCGAAGTTGCTGTTGCCGAACCAGTAGCGCGGGCGATAGCCGAGGTGGAAGAGCTGCACGTTGCTGGTCCAGTCGATATCGCCGGCCGCGCCGGGGAAGACGGTGCCGCCGAAGATGATCGGCTGGTCGCCGGCATCGCGATCCTGCCTGGTCTTGGCGCGCGCGTAGGCGAAGCCCACGTCGATCGAGTGCGACAGGCCCCGGGTGTGGTTCGCCAGCGACGAGTTGCCGGCGACGTCGATGCTCAGGCCGAGCGACGGGATCAGCGCGCCGCCGACCGCTTCCACATCATCCGTGACATTCGCCAGTGCCGCGCAGGGCGCGAGGAGCGCGAGCGCGGCGAAGCGGAAATATTTCATGGTGCCTCCCTTTTTGTTCCGACCGGCGCAGCGTACACCAGCGGCCTTTGGCGCGGTGTGACCGATTCACGTCAGCTTGAACACGCGCTCGACGTTGTCCTGGTAGAGCTTCTTGCGGTCCGCTGCGCTGATCGGCAGCCCGTCGGTGACCTTCACCTCGTCGGGCACGAACTGGTAGGGGTAGTCCATCGCGTACATCACGCGCTCGATGCCGAGCACCGAGATGGCGAACAGGATCGCCGGCTGCCACTGCATGCCGCTGGTGGTGACCCAGATGTTCTCCTTGAAATACTCGCTCAGCTTGCGTTGCAAGGGCTTCACGCCCGGATACCGCTCGGCCCGCACCATCGACGCGTGCATGAAGTCCAGGCGAAAGAGCCAGAAGGGCAGCCCTTCGCCGAGGTGGCCGACGACGACGCGCAGCTTCGGGAAGCGGTCGAAGACGCCGGCGACGACGATGCGCAAGAGGTGCAGCCCGGTCTCGACCGCGAAGCCGTAGATCGCCCCGTCGAGGCCGCGCGGCAGGAACGGGCCGATCATGTCGCGCGGCGGTGTGTTGGGATGGATGTAGATCGGCACGTCGAGCGCCTGCGCCGCCTCGAAGATCTCCCAGCACTTCGGGTCGTCGAGGTACTCGCCCTGGGTGTGGGAGTTCACCACCGCGCCCTTCAGGCCGAGGCTCTTCACGCTTCTCTCCAGCTCCCTCGCCGCGTCCGCGGGAGCGTGCGGCGCGATCGCTGCCAGGCCGGCGAAGCGGGAAGGGTTTGCCCTTATTTTTTCGGCTAGTTCATCATTGAACCGGACCGAAAGGGAAGCTGCCGTCGCCGCATCGAAGACCTGTACCCCGGGAGAGCTTAGGAAGACCAGCTGCTTCGCGATGCCGGTCGCGTCCATGTCGGCGATGCGCTGCGATCCGAGGTCCTGGATGCGCGAGACGAGCGAGGTGGCGCGCTCGGTCGAGCCGAGGAAGAAACCCCAGAGGCTGCGAAAGCCCGGGTCCCAGGACTCGGGCTTCTCGGCGAGGAGCTGGCGGTACCGGTCGAGAATTTCGCGCGGCGCCCAGGCTTCTTCGGCGGCGATGCGGATCACGGCTGAAGTCTAGCTAAACTGCGAGCGGTAATGCTCTCCAAAGCGGAACTCTTCGCGCGCCTGGCTGAAGGCCACGCGGCGCGCCTCACCGTCGTCACGCCGAACAAGCGCCTGTCGCAGGCCTTGATGCTGGAGTTCGATGCTTTTCAAATAAAAAACAATTTGTCCGTCTGGGAGGCGCCGGACATCCTTCCTTTCGGCGCCTTCGTCGCCCGGCTCTACGAGGACGGACTCTATTCGGACCTCAGCGCCGAGCTGCCGATGCTGCTCACGCCGGCGCAGGAAGAGGAGATCTGGAAGCAGGTCGTCGCCGGCAGCGACATCCTCGAGGGGGGAGGAAATGCGGCAGCCACGGCGGCCAAGTGCCGCGACGCCTGGAACCTCGCCAACCTCTGGCGCGTGCGGCCGGGGGCGGGGAACCTCGATACCGAATCGTTCGCCCAATGGCTGACGCACTATAAGAAGAAGACCGAAGGCGAGGTCGATGCCGCGCGCCTTCCCGATCTCCTGGTCAAATTCCTTCCCGAGCTGAAGCGGCCGAAGGGCGTCGTCGCCTACGCCTTCGACATCCTGCCGCCGCAGACGAAGGAGTTCCTCGACGCGCTCGGCGTGGAAATATCGTTCGCCAGGCCGGATGCGAAAGCCGGCGCCGTCTCGAGGACCAGCTTCGATTCGGCCAAGCACGAGCTGGAAAGCGCCGCGCAGTGGGCGCGCGCGCGGCTGGAGAGCGGCGCGACGCGCATTGGGGTTGTCGTCCCGGATATCCAAAGACGGCGTTCCGAGGTCGTTCGAGTTTTCTCGCGCGTCATGGGCCAGGGGGCGAAGCCATTCGATATTTCGATCGGTGTCCCTTTGGAAAGGGTCCCGGTCGTGGCGCTTGCCTTGTCAGTATTGCGTATTTCACAGGAGGAAATTCCCTTTGAGGAAGCGAGCAGGATCGTCCGCTCGCCCTTCATCGGCGGCGCGGAGAGCGAGCTCGGCGCGCGCATGCGCCTGGAGACGCGGCTGCGCGACAAGCTCGACGCCACCGTCGCCCTGCCGAAGCTGATCGCCGCCTCCGAGCGCGCGCCGCTGCTGCGCAAGCTGCTGGAGAAGCTCTTCGCCCTGCGCGAGACCGGCCTCTTCTCGCAGAAGACGCCGGCCGAGTGGGCGCGGCATTTCTCCACCGTGCTCGCCGCCGCCGGCTTCCCCGGCGAGCGCGCGACCGACTCGGACGAGTTCCAGGCGCTCGCCAAGTGGCACGAGGCATTGGGCGAGCTTTCAAAGCTGGACCGGGTTGCCAGGGAAATGGATTTTTCAGGCGCGTTTCAAGTCCTGAGGAAGCTCTGCGCCGACACGCTGTTCCAGCCCGAGAGCCCCGACACGCCGATCCAGGTGCTGGGACTGCTGGAGTCGGCAGGCGTCGAGTTCGACCATCTCTGGGTCACCGGCCTCACCGATGACGCCTGGCCGCTGAAGAGCTCGCCCAATCCCTTCCTGCCGCTCGCGCTGCAGCGGAAAGCCGGCATCCCGGAGGCGAGCGCCGAGACCTCGCTCGCGCTCGACCGGCGCATCACCGAGGGCTGGAAGCAGGCCGCCGCGGAAGTTATTTTTTCTTTCTATGTAAAAGAACAAGATCGTGAGGTCTCGCCAAGCCCGCTCATCGCCGACATTCCTCTGGCGAAAGTCGAAGTTCCCGCTTACCCGAAACTGCGCGACCTGATCTTTGCCGGCCGGAAGCAGGAAACGATTCAGGATCGCGTAGCGCCCGCCGTCAGGGCCAAACAAATCCGCGGCGGCACGCGCGTCCTCTCCGACCAGGCGGCGTGCCCGTTCCGCGCCTTCGCCCGGTGGCGCCTCGCCGCCGAGGCGCTGGAGGAGCCCGCCGAGGGCCTCGACGCCGCGAAGCGCGGCCATCTCGTGCACGAGCTGATGAAGAACCTCTGGACCACTCTCAAGGACTCTTCGTCGTTGCAAAAGGATTTTTCCGCAGCGATCGATGACGCCGCGGCCGCCGCGGTCAAGGAGCTCGAGATCGAGGGCCGCTTCGCCGAGCTCGAGCGCACGCGCCTGGCGCGCCTCGCGCGCGAGTGGCTCGAGGTGGAGAAGGCGCGTCCTGCTTTTGCAGTGACAAGAATTGAAGACAAGACAACGATCGGATTCGCAGGTCTCGAATTCACGGCGCGCATCGACCGCATGGACAAGCTCGAGAGCGGCGGCCACGCGCTCATCGACTACAAGACGAGCCGCAATCCCTCGCCCAAGCACTGGGAGCCGCCGCGCCCCGACGACCCGCAGCTCGCGCTCTATGCGGTGTCGGCGAAGGAGGAGGTGACGGCGGTGGTGTTCGCCAAGATCCGCCCCGGCGAGATGCGCATGATGGGCTACTCGCGCGACGACAAGGCGCTGCCGAAGGTGCAGAAGGCCAAAGCCTGGCAGCCGCTGCTGCAGTCGTGGAAGACCGAGGCCGAGTCGCTCGGCACCTCGTTCGCGAAAGGCGAGGCGGGCGTCGATCCGAAGAAGGACCTGATGAGCTGCCGCTACTGCGGCCTCGAGACCCTGTGTCGCGTCTACGAGAAGATCAACGTGCTCGCCGAGGAGGAGACCGAGGAATGGTGAGCGAGATGCGCGACGCGGCCGCGCGCGAAACCGCGCTCGACGTCCGGCGCTCCTTCGTCGTCCAGGCGCCCGCGGGCTCCGGCAAGACGGAGCTGCTGGTCCGCCGCTTCCTGAAATTGCTGCAGGTCGTTAAAAAGCCTGAAGAGGTTCTCGCCATCACCTTCACCAAGAAGGCAGCGGCCGAGATGAGGAAGCGTGTCCTCGAGCGCCTGCCGGCGTCCGGCGAGATCGCCCACCGCCTGCGCATCCAGACCATCGATGCCTTTTGCACAGCCCTCACACGGCAGGTTCCGGTGCTGGCGCGCTTCGGCGCCCAGCCCGAGATCGTCGAGGATGCTTCCGAGCTCTACCGGGAAGCCGCCTCCCGTGTTTTCCATGGATTGAATTCATCCACGGAAAAGCTGCTGGCCCATCTCGACAACAACGTCCCGCAGGCCACCGACCTCCTCGCCAAGATGCTGGAGAGCCGCGACCGCTGGCTGCGCAAGACCGGCGCCGTGCCCACGCGCGCCGAGCTCGAAGCGACTTTGGTTTCCGAGCGCACTCGCTTACTCGATCGCGCCCGCGCGCTTTACCCAAGCGCTTCAGAAGAACTTGCGAAGCAGCTCCTCACCAAGGAAGGCACCTGGCGCAAGCGGGACGCGCTGGCGCAGAAGCTTTCCGACAACGAACCCCTTCGCGAAGCGCTCTTTCCCCTCTGCAGCATGCCGCCGGCCAAGTACGAAGACCGGCAATGGGAGGCGCTGGAGGCGATCCTCGCGCTCCTCAAGCCCGCCGTCGCACAACTGAAAGTCCTCTTCGGCGAGCGCGGCCAGGCCGACTTCACCGAGTTCGCGCACGGCGCGCTCGAGGCGCTCGGGTCGGTCGACGACCCGAGCGACCTCCTGCTCTCGCTCGACCAGAAGATCTCGCACATCCTGGTCGACGAGTTCCAGGACACCTCGCAGTCGCAGTTCTCCCTGCTCGAGAAGCTCGTCTCCGGCTGGCAGCCCGACGACGGCCGCACGCTCTTCCTCGTCGGCGACCCGATGCAGTCGATCTACCGCTTCCGCGAAGCCGAAGTTTCCCTGTTCCTGAAATCGAAGCATTCCGGCGTCGGTTCCGTGAAGCTCGAGCCGATCGAGCTCAGCACCAACCGCCGCTCGCAGGAAGGCCTGGTCGCCTGGTTCAACGCCGCCTTCCCGCGGGTCTTGCCTTCACAAGAGGATCAGACCTCCGGGGCGGTCCCGTACCTTCCCGCCTCGCCGCACGAGCCCGCGCTTCCCGGCGCCGCGGTGAGCTGGCACTGCTTCTACGACCGCGAGGCCGAAGCTCGACAAGTCGTTTCACTTGTCCAATCGTCCCCCGGCAAAAACGCCATCCTGGTCCGCAACCGCGCCCACCTCGACGAGATCGTCCCGGCGCTCAAGGAGGCGGGCGTGCGCTTCAAGGCGCTCGACATCGAGCAGCTCGGCGAGAAGCAGGTCGTGCAGGATCTCTATGCCCTCACGCGCGCGCTCCTGCACCTCGGCGACCGCATCGCCTGGCTCTCCATCCTCCGCGCCCCCTGGTGCGGCCTCACCCTCGCCGACCTGCTTTTGTTGTCCTCCGGCCCCCCTGACAAGGGGGGCAGCGAGTTCACGAGCGGGGGGTTTTTAGTTTTTGATCTTCTTAATGATGTGGTTCATTTGTCCCCCGACGGCCGCGCCCGCGTCTCCCGCCTCCGTTCCGTCCTCAAGCCCCTCATCGACAACCGCCTGCGCGGCTCCCTGCGCGAGCGCGTCGAGGGCGCATGGCTCGCGCTCGGCGGCCCCGCGTGCGTCGAGAGCGAGACCGACCTCGAGGACGCCGAGATCTTCCTCGACGAGCTCGAGCGCCAGGAAGAGGCGGGCGAGGTCGACCTCGCCGCCCTCGAGGACAAGATCGACCGGCGCCTCTACGCCCAGCCCGATGTCAAAGCGCCGAAGGACGCGGTCGAGATCATGACCATCCACCGCGCCAAGGGCCTCGAGTTCGACACCGTCATCGTCCCCGGCCTCGACCGCCTCCCTCGCTCCGGCCCGAAGCCTCTCCTCGCCTGGAAATCTCTGGTTGGTTTTGGCCCCCCTGACAAGGGGGGTACGGGGGGTTTACTCCTCGCCCCCGTGGACGAGACCGGCGCGGGCGAAGACCCGACCTACAAATACGTCCGCGAGCTCGACAAGGAAGCCGACGACATCGAGTCCGGCCGCCTCTTCTACGTCGCCGCCACCCGCGCGAAGCAGCGCCTGCACCTCCTTGCCTGCGCAAAGGCCACCGAAGACCTCGCCGCCAAGGAACCCTCGAAGCGCTCCCTTCTCAGCAAGATCTGGTGGCAAGCACGCGAGCACTTCGGCCCCGCGCCCGCCGATGCAATCGCCGAACCCGAGCGCATGCCGATCCGCGATGTGCTGCATCGCCTTCCCGCCGACTTCGCCGTGCCGGCCGCACCGACGTCAGTGAAGTGGAGCGCGCCTGAGGATGCAAGGGATGAGAATCAAGTTGAATTCTCATGGGCCGGAGAGACTGCGCGACATATTGGGACCGTAGTACATAGATGGTTGCAGAAAGTGGCAGAGGATCAGATGCGCGGGTGGGCCGGCAACCGTATAGGTTCTCTGCGAAAACGGATCCAGTCAGAATTACTTCGTCTGGGGATTCTTGAATCCGACCTTATCCTGGCGTCCGATTCAGTCATCAAAGCACTGACCAACTCGGTTGGTGATCCGAAAGGCCGCTGGCTACTCGGGCCCCACGATTCCTCACAGGTAGAGTATCGTCTGCGGGCTCAAAGGGGGGCGCGCATCCGAAGCTACGTAATTGATCTCTCGTTCCGAGATCGAGATGGGCTACGTTGGATCGTCGACTACAAGACAAGCCGCCACCAGGGCGCCGATATAGACAGTTTCATTGCGAGCGAGCAGGAACGCTACGCGCCTCAACTTGAGTCGTACGCTAATGCGCTATCTGATACAGGACAGAAAAAGCTCGGGCTCTACTTCCCCATGCATCGTCGCTGGTGCGAGTGGATGTTTCCGTCCTAGCTCTTTCGCGATCTAGGCGGAATGTCCTATCCCCACAACTTTCGATTTCTGCGGGAAGGGGATAGAAAAGTAGTCCTCATGTGTGGGGCCGGTACTTCCTTCGGCCTGATCCCTTTACCTCGCAAAATCATTGAAGATTTCCGCGCCGAAGCAGAGAAGGACATAAGCGCCTTTACGGGGAAGCCATTTCCAGCATTGCGCGTAAAGGAAACGGATTGGGACGCTTTGTATGTCTGGGCTGAGCAAGCACGCGACGAACTCGTCGGTGCGACGCATCCCTGTCCGAAGCTGAAGATCGCCCAGGCGCTACGACTAACGTCGGATGGCAGCTGGCTAGCGGGGGTAACAAGACCCGTTTCAAAATCAATGCCACGCCACAGAGTCATCGCCAGATTTGCTCGGGAAGATCGACTGCAATCAATCTGGACCTTCAACTGGGACTGTCATATCGAAGCTGCTTTGGAGAGTGTTGGATTGAAGGAAGAAGAGGATGTAAAGGATCAGCCTTGGCCAATGCGCTATCACCGGGTACTTGGTCTGGCAGAGTACGGCCGCCTCCCCGCCGGTCGAACGATCTTTGTTCATAAACGACACGGCTGCATCAAGCGCATAAAGGAACTTGAGGTGTTGGACCTGTCAAAGAAAGCAACGGCGCAAGACTATGCGGCGATTCAACTTCGCATTACGAAAGATGAGCTGGACAATACGCCCGACAAGACCACAAATGAGTACCGGTCGTTTCGAGGCCAGTTGGATACAGAGTTTTCTGGCTGTCCTTTGATGGTCTGCGGGTGGAGTGCGAGTGAAAAATACATTTTGGATGAGCTGGAAAGCTCAAAGGATCAGCTTCGGACGTATCCAATCCAAAATGAACGACTTTCGGTGTTGGATCCGATTTTCAACTCGGACGGGCACACTCGCCTTGGTGCCATATACGACATCGCTACTGCCAGTGCACATTTTCCAATTCTTCCAGCGGTTGGAAAACCGGATATCGACGAGCTCTTCCTGTGGATGCAAACGCTCTATGCACTCGGAGAGGTACACAAGGTTCTCACAGGTCATCCAGCCTTGCAGGTTTGGATTCGGGCGCAAATTGATGCCGCAACAGGCAATACATCGATTTCGCGGATCACGCGGTGGATAGACGGTTTCCTCCCCGCGTGGGTGCAACTCTGTTGGCGAGCCGGGCTAGTTACGGCAAGTCATCGCAACCGGGTCATGAATCCCGACGAGATTCGATTGGAGGGAGAGGATTGGTACGTCCCACTGAGCCAAAACTTGCCGCAGCGGCCGGAACTCATCACCGCTAGCTACCTCCTGAAAGCCACTGTCGAAAGTGCGTCCGAATGGAGATTCGACCTGGTTACCGGCGGAATGTACTGTGATACGAAAGCCCAATTGATTCTTCCAATTCCTGGGTGGGAGGATACCGCTGACCTGAACGTCCTGAATTCCTTCACCAGAATCCTGACTCGTCTGTCTGCGGTACGAGGATTTGTAAACGAATTGCTGTTGTTACCTCTAGGGCGAAATTCCGACCCCTTGCCCGATTCCCGCAAAGCTCGAATCAAAGCCGCATTTGATGCAGTCGCGGGTCTGCCCTCGTCAGGCCGTTCATTGCGTGTCGTAAACTTGCAGGACATCTAGCGGAGACAGCATGGGCATCGCGCTTACCGAATGCCGTAAATATCTCGAAGACCGGTACCGGGCCTCGCTAAAGCTACAAACTGGTTTCTCCGAAAGAATTGTCGAGCGCTCTCCTGCCTGGCTCCCTGTTTCATTGGAGAACCTTGGGCGGCTGCGAAAAGGTACCTCAGAAGCTGCGGTGCTGGTTGATCCGGACATTGGCACGTTGGTCTATTTCATCGAATACAGTCACGATCAAGATGTCGTCAAATTGATTGTTCAGGCACTCGCTCTTCGCTCGAAGTTGCTGCTTGGTGCAGTCGAGCCACAAAAGGTGCCGATTCAAGACCAGATGGGTTCCTGGAGAGTCGCACTCTACTGGCTTGTCGAAGACCCTAAGTTGTTTCTTTCGTGGGAAAAGGCTGTTGCTCAACTACGTACCGACGCTCCGCACATGGAGGAGATCCCGGTTGATGCCATATGCAAAGAGGAGAAGGGATGGCAGGACGCATTTAAGAGACACCGAATTCCGCGATTGCTGCTGGGATTGCGCCATGTAATGCACATAAAGAAGCGGGCGGATGTTGAAAGGTGGTCTGCGGCCGACGCACAGGTAGAGGACGGACTCAAAGCATTCTCGTCCAAGTTCGCAGAAAAGGATCAGCGGCTAATCGCTGAGCAAGTCGAACAAAAGGTCTCGGAACTGAAGTCATTTATCGCCGCGGGTAATAGCCCCTCTGTCATTACTTTCCGCAAGCCGCCAAACAGTATCGGAGCTAGAAATTTCCGGAACGTTCGTGACGCAACGATAGAGTTGGGATCGCAAAGCGTTGCTTGCACGGTAGTTACGGGGCCAAATGGATCCGGCAAGAGCACATTGTTTGAGGCGATCTCACTGGCAATGTTTGCCTGCTCAAGTAGATATCTGGACTTTCTCCGAGATGTCGATGCCAATTCGAAATCGCCCGCGAGTGACTACGTCGCGAAGTATCTGGTGAATATCAATCAGCAATGGGGTACCCCAGAACTGCTAGTAGATGGGAAGTCGGAAAAGGTCATTATTCCTGCATCAAAGGATGAAGCGCTTGAGCGCGAGCGGGAGACAGATGGCTCTCTCTTGTCCCAGGAACGTAGCGCCATTTTCTGTCGACGTTCGGCAGCGGAGCTGGGGGCCGAAGTCTTGCGCGGGTATTCGGACCTAGCGAACGGCGTTCAGTGGTTTGTTGAGGATGCCTACCAAAAGGTAAACACCGAACGACAGGAACTTCTTCGAAGCTTAGGCCTTCGAGCAAACATTACGAAAGTTGAAACAGCTCATCAAAAGGTGGCAGAGCGGCGATTGGGAGACGCGCTGGCTTTTTCGGCAGTTGAATTGATGAACTGGCTTTCCATTTCGGCATCGGAATTCGCCGATTTTCTGCCTGGGGCGGATCGAGCGTTGCGATTGTGGCAAAACTGGGACGCTGAGAGTCGGCGGGCGGACGTAGCCAGCCAATGCGTGCTCTTGCTTGAGGAATCTTTGGCAAAGAACAGCATTGAGCAATGGCTTCTGGAATACAACGTATGCATTCAAGAGACCACCAAAGTTCTAGGTGCGCATATCTTAGATCTGTATAACGCCATCCGATCGGGAACCGCCGTCACTGATCAATTGAAGCTATGGGGGGAATGGCTAGAGCAGCAGGCCCTTGGCTCGAAAGATCGTGCCGAAGCGGACGCGATGGTTGTGGCAAAAAAGGAACTGGACGCGCTGACTAGTAGGCAAAGTCAGGTGGTTAAGAGTGGCGCGCTAATGCGTGCAAGGCTTGATCACTTGCTCTCGGCGAAGTCGACCATCGTGCAACGTTGGACTGATCAGCGCGACGATAAGTGCATTACCTGTGACTCAGAACTGAGTGCGAGAGGCGGGTTTGGGAAGGTTGTAGAAGACGTTTTTCAAGCGACTGCCGGCGAGCGAGATCGCTTGGAGACAGAGTACAAACAGATTACGAGCACGATGCGAGCTGTAAATGACCGACTCAGTCAGTTGGGCGTGGCGCCCAATCCAATGGACGCCGAACAACAAAGTTTTTTGGTCCGCATATTTAGCCCTCTCTTACCTGATGGCGTCACGCTGGAAACGATGGTGAGGAGCCAGTTCTCCCGAGATCGCCTTATCGGATTTGCGCTGCACCTACGTTCCTTGCCCTCCATTCCTCAGCCGATCGACGCCACGCAGCGCAGTGAGGAAGTCGGCAAAGCAATAGTCGAGCAATCCCTTCGCGTGAGTGTTGTATTTGATGCACCGAACAATTGGTCGACTATTCGCAAGCGCTTGTCTGAAATTTTGGGTGACGTAGTTAAGTCACACTTGCCAAATACGCTAGAAGCGCTTTGGCTAGAACTGGTAGTTAACTTAACGGCTGCTCCATGGCAACTGAGGCAACGTCCATCGTTCCATGTGCGCACGCGACGCAACGAACAAACGCTAACGATTCGCGTTGGTAGTAGTGAAGACTCTCCGCTCGCCAGACATATCCTCAATCAGGCGGAGGTTCACGTCCTGGGTCTGTCTTGGTTCCTTTTGCGGTATGTCACATTTGGTCGATTTACGTCGCCAATGGTCATGATGGATGACCCAGCGCAACAGATGGATCAAACGACATACCGTGACTTGTGCAGGTTGCTGGAAACCTTAGTTAGGGTGCACCGCGTTGAATCGGTGCCGTTGCAACTCATCGTAATGTTCCATCAAGAGGACCGGGCGCAAGATGCTGCGCGAGCCTTGAGCGCATCACTGAATATTCTTTCGTGGTCGGAAACGCAGACGTCACAATCAATTACGCGACTCAAGGTTCTAAGCGATTCACCGTCGATAGCGCCTGCATCAGTCCTCGCCTAGAGCGTTCCAACAGCGCCAAGCTACATAGGTTAGCTAGAGCCGCAGTCCGAACTCCCGGCTGATCCGCGCCGTCTGCTCGTAAGTTTCGGCCAGGATCTTCGCCAGCTCCTCCGGCGTGCTCGAGAGCGCGATCGAGCCGGCTTTTTCCGCCATCTCGCGATATCCCGCCGACTGCACCACCGTGACGATATGGCGATGGAGGAGCGAGACGATCGACTGCGGCGTGCCCGAACCGACGCAGATGCCGAGCCAGCCGAAGCGCACGAACGGCAGGCCCTTCTCGACTAGCGTCGGAATCTCCGGCGCGGCGGCGAGGCGCTCGGGGCTCGAGACGGCGAGGAGGCGCACGCGCCCGGCCCTGTGGGGCGGGAGCACGGCGAGCGTGGGCGAGACGTAGAGCTGCACGCGGCCGGCGAGGACGTCGTTCAGCGCGTCGGCACCGCCCTTGTAAGGCACGCCGACCATCTCGATGCCGGTGAGCTTGCCGAGCTCGAGCGCGAGGATGTGCTGCGCCGAGCCCTTGCCGAGCATGCCGTAGTTCAGCTTGCCCGGATTCGCCCTGGCGTAGGCGACGAACCCTTCCCAGTCCACGGCGGGGACTTCGTTCGCGGCGACGACTCCGTAGTAGTAGCGCGAGACCTGGCTCACCGGCGCGATGTCGGCGAGCTTGTAGGGGACATTCTTGTAGACCGCGGCGTTGATCGCCTCGAAGTGCGTGCAGAGCAGCAGGTTGTAGCCGTCGCGCGGCTTCGCGAGCACGTCCTGCGTCGCGATCTGGCCGGCGGCGCCGGGACGGTTCTCGACGACCACGCGCTGGCCGAGCGCGGCGCCGAGCCGGTCGGCGATGAAGCGCGCGGGCAGGTCGGTCGGACCGCCGGCGGTGAAGCCGACGACGAGACGGAGGGGCTTGTCGGGATACGGAGCCGCATTTTGCCCATGGGCTGCAGCGCAGAAGAAGACCAGGAGGATGGCGAGCCGCATGGACGTTCTACTATAGAGCGATGGCAAAGATCCGTACTACCCACACCGGCAGCCTGCCGCGGCCGCCGCAGATCCTCCAGGCCGTGCGCGAGCATTTCGCGACCGGCAAGGCGATGGACGAGGCGCTGCTCGCGCGCACGGTCGGCGACGTCGTGCGCCGGCAGGTCGAGGCCGGCATCGACATCGTCACCGACGGCGAGATGAGCAAGCCGTCCTTCTTCCTGTATCTCGCCGAGCGAATGGACGGGTTCGCGCCGCGCGAACCCAAGGTGAAGGGACGCGTGGTCGGGCCGATGGACCTGGACGGGCGAGACGCGGCCCAGTTTCCCGACTACTACAACGGCTTTCTCGAGCACAACCCGTTCGCCAACACGATCCGCGTCGCGCCGCGCGCGTGCGTGGCACCGGTGAAGTATGTCGGGCGCAAGTACCTGGAACGCGACATCGCCAATCTCAAGCGGGCGATGGCGGACGCCGGCGCGAAAGAGGGCTTCATGCCGGCGGCGTCGCCGCTGCCGTTCATGCCGAACGAACACTACAAGAGCGACGAGGAGTACTTCACGGCCTACGGCGAGGCGATGCGCGAGGAGTACAAGGCGATCCTCGACGCCGGGTTCTACCTGCAGGTCGATGACCCACGCATGGTGAGCGAGTGGGACTCGTTCAAGCACATGGACCTCGCGCAGTACCGCAAGTGGATGCAGGGCCGCATCGCGCACATCAACCACGCGCTGCGCGGGCTGCCGGTCGAGCGCATCCGCTATCACACCTGCTACGGCGTGAACTTCGGGCCGCGCGTCTCCGACCTGCAGCTCGACGACGTGCTCGACCTTCTCTTCACCATCGATGCCGGCTTCTACTCGTTCGAGGCGGCGAATCCGCGCCACGACCACGAGTGGCGCGTGCTCGCGAAGATCAAGCTGCCCGCCGGCAAGCGGCTGATCCCCGGCGCGGTGACGCATTCCAACGCGACCATCGAGCATCCCCAGGTCGTCGCCGACCGCATGGAGCGCTGGATCGGCGCCGCGGGCGCGGGCAATGTCCTGTTCGGCAACGACTGCGGCTTCTGCTCGACCGCGGGCAACACGGAGATTCCCGAGACGGTGGCCTGGGCGAAGCTGAAGGCGCTCGGCGACGGCGCGCGCATCGCCGGCGCAAGAATCTCCAAGTAGGAAGCTCCGGCAGCTCGTAGTCTGCAAGCCATGGCCAGCACTCATCCGGAAATCACGCTCGCGGCGCGTGCGGTCGACGTCGGGGCAACGGCAAGCCGGATGTGCGCACCGACTATGGCCCGAAGTACTACGCGGCGTTCCTCATCGACCCCGACGGCAACAATGTCGAGGCGGTGTGCATGAAATAGCGATCGTTTATCAGCCTGTCCGAAAAGACCTCACCGCTAGGGAAATCGGGCAGAGTTGCGGTCGGCAAAGGGGATTGCCGGTTTGTCACAAGGGGGAGACATGGCTGCACCATTCAGAGTGATGGCGCCGCAAGCTGCAAGCGCGTCCACGCATCCAGTTGGAGTTTCGACTTCGATTCCATCGGTGCGTGGGCCAACCCACGCGCAGCCAGCGCCGCAGCCGTCGTCCATGCCCGGCTCCGCGGCGACACCGCTGCAAAGCTACATGGACCGGCTGATCAAGCTCATTCCCGCCGAAATTGTCAGCCTGTATTTGGTGGGCATCGGAATCATCCCGAAGGAAGAGGGAACCTCGCTCATCGTCTGGGGCCTGGTTTGTCTCGTTTTGGTAGTCATCGTCAGGGCATACGCGACGAGCGACTCGGCGGCGCAGCTGAAGCCGCAATGGGGCGCGATCGCGGTGTCGTCGGTGTCCTTCGTGATCTGGATCTACAACATGCCCGGCCCCTTCCAGGTCCTCGGCTGGGCGGTCCCCTACATCGGCGCCCTGCTTGTCTTGGTTTGGACCTTCATCATTCCGTTCTTCTACAAGGGATCCTGACGCCAGGGTCGCAGGGGGGAAAGGCAACATGCCGACCAAAAAAAAACCACGGCCAAGAACGCGAGCCATGCGGGCCGGCGCGGCCGGCTTGCAAGCGATCAACCGCTTCGTCGTGCTGATGCTGGAGAACCGGTCGTTCGACCACATACTCGGGACGAGGAAGGCGCTCGATCCGGCGATCGATGGCCCGGCAGCGAACGCCCTGAACTATGTCGATCCCTGCGGTCGCCTCCAGCCCAAGCCGGTGCGGAGCCCATCGCCGACCGCGCTCGCATTCGATCCGCCGCACGAATTCGATGACGTGAAGGAGCAGGTGAATGGGCCCGCCGCATGCCCTTCGCCGATGAGCGGTTTTGCTTCCACGGCATCGAGGGTCCAGGGCGGCGATCCGCAGCAGGTCATGGAATGCTTCGACCCGCCGCAGCTGCCGGTTTTGTCCGCGCTCGCCGCCGAGTTCGCGACCTTCAACTACTGGTATTCCCCGATGCCCGGGTCGACCTGGCCGAACCGCTTCTTCGTCCACGCCGGCACCTCCGGAGGGCTCTCCGAGAGTCCCGGCAATCTAGCGATCCTGAATGGTTTCGTGTTCCGCAACGGCACGCTCTACGAGAACTTGGACGCCGCTGGCAAGAGCTGGCGCATCTACCACGAAGATATGCCGCAGGCCCTTGGCGTGTGGTGGCTGCGCTCGAAGTACCTGAGCAGCCATTTCCGCAAGATGCCCAAGTTCTTTCGCGACGTCAGCGCCGGCAGACTACCCGACTACACGTTTATCGAACCGCGCTACGACGTGTTCGGCGACTTCGTCGACGGCAACTCGATGCATCCACATAACGATGTGGCGCGTGGCGAGAAGCTGGTCAAGGACGTGTACGAGGCGATCCGCAACTCCAGCCTTTGGCAGGACACGATGCTTATCATCACTTTCGACGAGCACGGCGGCTTCTACGATCACGTCTCGCCTCCGGCTGCCCTGCCTACCGGCGACGACGCGACCTATGCCTCGGCACCGCCGTTCCCCTTCGATCGCTATGGCGTGCGCGTGCCGGCGCTGGTCGTCTCCGCCTATACTGACCCCGCTGTGATCGGCTCCGACCCCACCGAACCAGCGACGATCTTCGACCACTGCTCGATCCCAGCCACCGTGCGCAAGCGCTACCGCCTCGGCCCGCTCTCCAACCGCGAGCGAAGCGCCAACACGCTCGACGCGGCGCTGAACCGCGGCAGCGCGCGCAGCGACGCGCCGACCCGGCTGCCGGCGGTGCGGGCGACGCGCGCGGTGCGCCCGGCGATCCGCCGCGCGCCTGAGACCGCGCAGCAGCTCACCCGCCAGCAGGAGGCCTTCCTCGCGCTCGCGGCGGCGATGGACGCGCACATGAACCCGACCCGCGCGCCTGTAGCCGCCCGCGCCGCCGCGCTGCCGCGCACGCCGCAGGAGGCGGGGCGCTACGCGGCGCGCGTCCAGGCGCAGGCGCTCGCCCGGCGCGGCGAGGCGCCCCTCGGTAAGCGCGCGGCGCCGAAGCGGGGCAAGCCGAAGCGCGCCAAGCCGCGCTCGCGCAAGCGGAGCCGGCGATGATCATCGGCTACATCGCCTCGAATCCGGTTGCGCGCGGCACCTTGGCGACGGAGCAGGAAGTAACCAAGCTGCAGCGCAAACTCCTTTCCATCCTCTCGGCCGAGCCGATCACGCTTAAGGCGCTGCCGAAAGTGGACGGTGCGGACTTTGCCGATGCGCTCAACGAGCTCGAGGCGGACGTGCTGCATGTCTCGGCGCACGGCCGGACCGGCGGCATCGCCATCTCGCTGCTTGCCGACGGGCAGGAGCACGAGCGCGAGCTCAAGATCGACAACTTCGTGCGCATCGTCGAAGGCCTGCGCAAACGGCCCAAGGGCATCTATCTCAGCGCCTGCAACGGCCTCGAGCTGGCGCAGCGTCTGACTTCAGTGGTCGACTTCGTGGTCGCCAATTCGGGCGATGTCACGAACCTGGCGGCGCGAACCGCGGCGCTGACGTTTTACGAGGAACTGGCGCGTGGCAACTGCGTCGAGCGGGCGTTCCACCTCGCGTGCGGGATGCATCAGACGCTGGATCCCGACTCGACCGCGGTCCTCTATCCGAAAGACGATCCACGACTGCTCAACCTACGGCTGGTGAAGACGCCGTTCCTGCGCGCCCGCTTTCCGGACTTCGAGCGCGGACCGCGCGTCGGCCAGCCCAAGATCGAACTCGGCGACGAGAGCTTCGACATCGAGATCGAGGTGGTGAACTGCCCGCGCACCACGACGCAGATCATTGTCTTCACCGACGACGACACATTCATTCAGGACGTCAAGGAAGACGAGTGGGAGGAACGGCTCTGCACCGTCCTACGCGAAGGAACGCCGTTCTCGACGACCGCGACGGCCTATTGGTTCAATATCGAGGGCAACTGCCGCCTCTTCGCAGCCGGCGTGGTTGCCTCGGGGCGGCCCTTTACGCTCGCGACGACGCTGGTGCGCGCTCTTCGCCGCTACTATGACGACCGAGCGTCCGAGCTCGACGATAAGGCGAGGAAAGCCCTTGCCGCTGCGCTCGATCTCCTTGAGCGCCAGGGCAACATCGAGTTCGACCTCTAGGCGCTGCCGGCGTCAGGCGACCTTGGCGTCCGGGTGTGCATAGGCGGTGTAGGCGAGCCAGGTCGGGTCGCCCGGCTTTTTGATCGCGGCGCGGGCCGCGCGCACCGCGGCGCCGACCGTTTTCCTGCCGTCGAGGAACTCCTCGTAGAAGGTCCTGGCGAAGAGCGCCGCGCCGTCGTCCGAGACTTTCCAGTAAGGGCCGATGAAGCCGCCGGCGCCGGCGTCGAGAAACCCGCGCGCCCAGCCCGCCATGCCGACGAGGCCCGTGCCAGCGCGGCCGACCTCGCAGGCGTTGAGGAAAACGAAGGGATGTGTCCGGCCTAGATTCGCCACGACGCCGGTTAGGTCCTCCGGAGAGAACTTCTGGCCGCCTTCTAGCGCGATTGCCGACCGGTCGGCGTTGCCGGGCGCTGCCTTGCCGTGACCCGTGAAATGCAGGACGTCGTACTTCGCGTCCGCCAGGGCCTTCCTCAGGTCGGTGGCTTTTGCCGCAATGGCAGTCACCGTACGGCCTGCTCCGGCGAGCGCCGCCACGTTGTCCCGCTCGGCGGGGGCGGCGGGCAGCCCGGAGTCCGGCGGCACGACGAGGCCGATCGCCTTCATGGGGAGCGCGGCGTGCTGCGCCTTGCCCATGAGCCAGCGCGTAACCTCAAACTCCTCGCACAGGAAATCCGCTTCCTTAGTCCGGTCGCCCTCTTTGCCGAAGAGCTTGACGAGTTCCCATGGAATCCACGGTTCCTCGCTTTGGATCTGCACCGAGCGGATGCGGCCTCTCAGGCGCCAGAGGTGCGACCTCAGCGGCTCGGGAACTACCTTTTCGAAGAGATAGGTCCCCTTCGCTCCGAGCTGCACGATCTTGTCCCGCGGCAGGGCGGGAGAACCCAGGATCGATTCGATGTCGGTGTAGAAGTCGCGGAAAAAAGCTTCGGGGTCTTGCTGAAGGAAGATCGGCCCGAACTTGCACATGTTCAGGCCGACATCGGCATCCGTTGCGTGCAGATGCATGGTGTACGACCGGGCGATCCTGTCCTCCCAGACGAAGAGGGACAGGTCGGGCAGCGCGAGCAACGCATCCTCCATCGGTCGCGTGCCGCGCCTTGGTGATGTGTCGGCTGCCTCGGCGACCACCGCGACGGCGAGGCGGACGTAGCCAAGCGCGCGCCCGTCCTTGAACGCATATGCCGTTACGCGCCCCTCGCCGACCGAAGCGCCTGAGATCTTGAAGCGCAGCTTCGCCGTTTCCTCTTCCTCCCCGACGATAATCTCGCCTTCGGCACTCCCATGAATCGACAGTGGGGGCATCGCCTGTAGGACGATCGCAACCCGGTCACCGGGGCTGACCATGATCGGGAGGGTGCCCAGGGCGCTGACGTCCTTCGAAATCCAGGCAAGGAACTCGAACTCCTCGCCGACTGAGCTCTGCGTCGGCGCGGCGGCATGCAGTCCGCGCGGCTCGACCGGCGCCGCGGCCGCGGCTACGGTCGCCGATTCGCCGGCACCTCGGCGCTGCAGGTCAGGTCCGCTGGCTGCCGCGCGCAGAACGCCGCGGATGAGCCCGTCCTTCATCACCAGCGCGTGCGGGTAAACCGCGTCCTCGTGCGTGAAGATCCGCAAGCTCGGACGCATATCGAGCTTAAGCAGCTCGCCAAGCTGTATCTCCGGCTTGCCCTTCAGCCTGTCTAGGAGTTCCTGCAGGTCGAACTCGTAAAAGGACGCCTGTCCGCCCGGATTCTCGTGCTGAATGATCGCGCGCTTCGCCGTCGGTACCGAATTGAGTACGCTGAGTGTGTCCTTCGCGGTCCAGTCCGAAGCGATGCGCACGAATGACGTGTCGAGCGGAATGCGGCGCGTCATGTACTCCCCCTAAGGTACGAGCTGCCAGTACTTGCGTAGAAAGGCGGCCCAGCGCTCCTTTTCCACGAATTCGACCGGGAAGTGGCGATTCTCGGCATCGTAGCCTTCGCCATCGCTGTCGGTCGCATAGGCGACGCCGCTGTTGGGATGATAGATCGCCAGGCCGTTCGAGCCGTACTTTCCCTTGCGCCGTGCGGAAGCGTAGTTGGCGATCACTGCAGCCTTGAGTTTGGCGCCGACGTCGCCGGCACTCGCGCGTAGTGCTGGATCGGCGTGCTGTGCGGCGATCTGCTCCATGTAGCGGCCAAGGTCAATGGAATTCAGCCCGTAGCCAGGCGCATAGTTGCTGCATGCCATACGTGCGGCCTTGAACGCCGCTGCACCCTGCGAAGTTAGCAACGGCATCGCGGTATCGGCGTAGCGCGAAAGTGACGCGCCAAGGTCCGCAATCTTCGACAAGTCCACCGCTGATTGCGTCGTGTCGTCGCTGTCGCCGTACTCGTCCTCGAATCCCTTCACCATCGCGCGTCCGAGCGCTGCGGCGTCCATGTCGCCCTGCGAGTCGACGAGCTGGCGCAGCCAGCGCTCGTAGTTCCAGCCGTTGCCGGGCTCTAGTTCCTCGCTCGCCACCATCACTCGGGCGACGTTGCGAAGCGCGTACGCCGTCTCAACCATCGCCATCAGGCAGGCATCGAACGCGATGACGTCCAGCCGCCCGCCTTTCAGCAGAGCTGAGAGCGCATCCTGGATGGCGCGGTTGTAGAGCTTGTTCCCTGTGTCGTCGTCGTTCGAGACGTAACGAAACCCGCCGGGTATTCTCATGTCGTCGGCGAGCGGGGTAGGTCCGCGCGTGACGACGCCTGCCTCGCGGCGTATTTCCGCACGCAGCTCGGCATGTCGCCGCACGGTCGCCTCGTCGCCAGTCACCCTGACGGCCTGCCGCAGGCGCCAGCCCTGGCCGTGATTCCAGATGACGAGCATGGTGCGCTTTGCCGGGAAGCGAGCTCGTCCCCAGGCAACGAAGTCGGTGAGCGTTTTCGCATCGCCCATGTCGAGCGCGCCAAGATCCTCGAGCGCCTCGTCCTCAGTCGGATGCATTCCCTTGCGGACGTGGAAGCGAAGCGTCTTCGACCAGGCGTTGTCCGGCGGCACGCCATGGTGGTGATGCTTCGGCCGGCCGAACTGCACTACGACATTCACATGCGGCGTGCTGCCGACGGAAGCCATCTGCTCGAAGTTGGGAAACGCGAACGGCTCGAGATCGTTCTTCGCGTTCAGGAAAACCAGGATGCTCCACTGCGCTTCAACTGCCATGTTTCATTCCCCCGGAAATGATTCGACATGACAACAGCAATATCCCATCAAGCCAGGAGGCTTGGTTATCCGGTCGTCCGATAAATACTAAAAAAGCGGACTTCGGCTGTCAGGTCTCGTGCCCGAGCCGGCGCAGCCGGCAGCCGTTGGTGCGCCAGACGCCGTCGTCGCCACGCTGCATCGGGTAGATCGCGATCCAGGCGCGGCTGTCGGCATCGGTCATGCGCACCGGCTGCATGAGCTCGTCCTTGCCCGCGGAGGTCGGTTCGAGGAACGTCACCGAGCGCGGCCGGTAGACGACGGGGTACTGGGTTCGCACCATCTCCATGAAGTTTTTCGGCGTGCCGAACGTGGCGCGGATGCCGCTGGTCGCGTAGGAGAAGGCGCGCTTGGCGTCGTCTTTCTTGAAGGCGTCGAGCTGCGCTTCGATGACCTTGCGCACGGCAGCCGCGTCCTGCGGCGAGACCGCCTGCGCTTGCGCGGCGAGGGGCGCCAGCGCGAGAAGCGCGCAGACGAGGCGACGGCTCAGGTCAAACAACGCGCGGCCCAATGCGCCCAGCCGAGGAGCACGCTGTCGGCGTCCATGGCGCCGATGAGCTGCACGGCGAGCGGCAGGCCGTGCGGGCCCTTGCCGTGCGGCAGCGTCACGCAGGGCACGCCGAACAAGGTCCAGGCGCGGTTGAAGACCGCATCGCCGGTGCTGGCAAGGGAGGCGGGCGCCTCGCTCGGCGCGCTCGGCGTGAGAAGGAAGTCCACGTCGCGCATCGCCTCGGCGAGCGCGCGGCGGCACTTGCGCGCCTGCTCGCGCACGGCGTCGTACTCGGCGCGCGTCACTTTCCAGCCCTCGTCGAGGCGCGGCTTGAGCGTCGCGCTGAGCTGCCCGGGATGGTTGAAGTATTCCCAGGCGAGGGCGCGGGCGTTCTCGTAGCCCATGATCACCTTGTGGCGGTCGAAGAGCTGGTCGCTGCCCGCCGGCAGCTCGAAGTCGCGCAGCTGCGCGCCGGCTTGCGAGAGGCGCCGCGCCGCGGCCTCGAGGTTGGCGTGCGTCGAAGCGTCGGCGTCGCGCCAGCGAGGTGTGCGGCACAGCCCGATTCGGGGTGTTCCATCAAAACTCAAATCAAAAGCGCGCCCGGTAAGCGGCTCGAGCGCCAGCGCGAGGTCCTCGACGCTGCGGCCGAAGACGCCGATGGTGTCGAGCGACTCGGCGTCGAACTTGAGGCCGATGCGGCTGGTGGAGCCGTAGCTCGGCTTGCAGGCCGTTACGCCGCAGTAGGCGGCCGGGCGGATGACCGAGCCGCCGGTCTGCGTGCCGAGCGCGAGCGGCACCATGAAGTCCGCGACCGCGGCCGCGGAGCCGCTGGAGGAGCCGCCGGGCGTGTGCCCGGGGTTGTGCGGGTTGCGCGTCTGCGCGGGATGGTTGTTCGCGAACTCGGTGGTGACGGTCTTGCCGAGAATCAGGCAGCCGGCGTTGCGCAGCATCGCGATGCAGGCGGCATCGGCTTTCGGCCGGTGGCCGCGCCAGATCGGCGAGTTGTATTCGGTCGGAAGTTCGGCGGTGTCGATGACGTCCTTGATGCCGAACGGAACCCCGTGCAGGCGGCCGCGGCGCGGCATGCGATCGAGCGCGCGCGCCTGGGCGAGGACCTGGTCGCGATCGACGCATGCCCAGGCGTGCACCGCTTGCTCGCGCTCGGCGATGCGCTCTAGGCACGCCGCGGCGAGCGCTTCCGCGGTCGTTTCGCCCGAGGCGATGCGCCGCGCCGCTTCGGCGGCGGAGATCTCGTTCAGGCTTTTCGCGATCGTTTCCATGGCTAGCTCACCTTTATGCCGGCTTCGCGGATGATCCGCTCCCACTTTTCCTGCTCGGCGCGGATGAACGCCGCGGCGCGCTCTGTCGTGCCGCTCAGCGGCTCGGCGCCGAGGTCGGCGAACCTGGCGACGATCGCCGGCTTGGCGATCATCTTGTGGATTTCCGCATTCAGGAGCTGAACCACCGCCGGCGGCGTTTTCGCCGGCGCCAGCAGCGCGAACCAGCCCAGCACCTCGAAGCCCTCGAGTCCCATGCCCGTCTCGGACACGGTGGGGACTTCGGGCATGAGGGCCGTTCTTTTCGCCGAAGACACCGCCAGCGGCCGCAGCGTGCCCTTGCGGATGTGAGGGACCATGGTGGCGAGGTTCTCGAACATCATCGGCACGCGGCCGGAGAGGAGATCGGGCATGACCGCGCCGGTGCCCTTGTAGGCGATGTGCACCATGTCGACGCCGGCCATCTTCTTCACCAGCTCGCCGCCCAGATGCTGCGCGGTGCCGGGGCTGGTGGAGGCGTAGTTGTACTTGCCGGGATTCTTCTTCAGCAGCGCGATCAGCTCGCCGAAGCTCTTCGCCGGGAAGTCGGGGTGGACGACGAAGACGTAGGGCGTGCTCGCGACCAGGCCGCAGGGCGCGAAATCGGCTTCCTCGTAGGGCAGCGAGGCATAGAGAGCGCGCGCGGTGCCGTGGGTGCTCGGCACGAGCAGCAGGCTGTGGCCGTCGGGCGCGCTCTTGGCGACGACGCCGGCACCGATGGTGCCGCTCGCGCCGCCGCGGTTCTCGACCACGAAGGGCTTGCCGATCTGCTCGGAGAGCTCGTTGGCGACCAGGCGGCCGATGATGTCGGTGGTGCCGCCGGGCGGGAAGCCGACCATGACGCGCACCGGCTGCGAGGGCCACGACGACTGGCCGCGCGCGGCGCCGGGCAGCGCCGCAGCGAGGGCGAGCGCGAGGAGGTCCCGGCGCTTCATCGGCTCACGGCTCCTTCGGGATGTCGACGGCGATCCA
>JAXDQC010000173.1:0-56250 GCA_034668045.1 Betaproteobacteria bacterium
ATCTTCTTCGACAGGTCGCCCTTCGCCACGGCGGTCGTCACGTCGGCGATGTTCCGCACCTGCGAGGTGAGGTTGCCGGCCATCGAGTTCACGTTGTCGGTCAGGTCCTTCCACACGCCGGCGACGCCCTTCACCTTCGCCTGTCCGCCGAGCTTGCCCTCGGTGCCGACTTCGCGCGCCACCCGCGTCACTTCCGCGGCGAACGACCGGAGCTGGTCCACCATCGTGTTGATGGTCGATTTCAGGGTGAGGAACTCGCCCTTCACGTCGACGTCGATCTTCTTCGACAGGTCGCCCTTCGCCACGGCGGTCGTCACGTCGGCGATGTTCCGCACCTGCGAGGTGAGGTTGCCCGCCATCGAGTTCACGTTGTCGGTCAGGTCCTTCCACACGCCGGCGACGCCCTTCACCTTCGCCTGGCCGCCGAGCTTTCCTTCCGTGCCCACCTCGCGCGCCACCCGCGTCACCTCCGCGGAGAAGTCGCCGAGCTGCTCCACCATCTTGTTGATCGTCTTCGCCGTACGCAGGAACTCGCCCTCGAGGGGCCGGCCGTCCACCTCGAGCGACATGGTTTTCGACAGGTCGCCCTGCGCCACCGCGCCGATCACGCGCGCCGCCTCCGTCGTCGGGTAGACGAGGTCGTCGATCAGGCTGTTGATGCGCTCGACCGAGTCGGCCCAGAAGCCGCGCACGCCGGGCAGCGAGGCGCGCTTCTTCAGCTTGCCTTCCTTGCCGACCATCTGCGACAGGCGCGCCAGCTCCTGCGCCATGGTGACGTTCTGCTCGACCAGGTCGTTGAACACTTCCGCGACCTTGCTGAACGCCGCGCTTCCCTGGTAGCCGAGCTTGGCTTCGGCGTCGCCTCGCCGCAGTGAAAGCAGCGCGCCGTGCACCAGCATCAGCTCCTCGGCGTGCCCGACGGCGGAAACCTCGGAGTCTTTGAGTGGGAAGTTCATCGCGACAGCCCCCGTGCAAATTGCTCGATTTCGACGTCGAAGATTAGCGCAGCACCACTGTAGAGAGGCACCGACTGTCCTGTAGCGGGATGCCCTACAAAACTGCTACGTCGCGCGCCCACGACAGGGCAAAACTTCCTTGAGGGGAAAACACTTACAGCAGTGACAAGCGTAGCTACGTGGGGTGGAAAATCGAGTCCGTGCCGTCATCCCGTGCGGGGGAGGCGTTGTCCACCTGCGTCGTCGTTAGAACGTTTTTCATATTCATGTGCTTGCTGTGACATAGGGGCCCTGTACCATCCTCGCGCGATGTCCAATACCGCCCTCGATTCAGGCGCCGGCGACCCTCGTCCGATCCCCGGCCGGGCGCTGCGCATCCTGCTCGCCGACGACGATCGCGACGCCACGCTTTCGCTGTCGACGCTGCTCAAGCTGGAAGGCTACGTCGTGCACCACGTCTACGATGGCGGCGCCACGCTCGACGCGGTGCGCGAGTTCGAGCCCGACATCGTGCTGGTCGACATCGGCATGCCGAAGCTCTCGGGCTATGACGTGGCGCGGCACGTCCGCGAGCGCTACGGCAAGGAGCGCCCGGTGCTGGTCGCGCTCACCGGCTGGAAGCAGGCCTCGGACAGGATCCTCGCCACGCTCGCCGGCTTCCACCACCACGTCGCCAAGCCCTATGACCCCGTCGCGCTGCTCCAGCTGATCCGAAAGCTCGAGCGCAACGAGGGCGTCGCCTAGTCCTCGTAGTACCTGCGCGAGGAGCCCGCGTCGCGCGGCGGCGGCGTCTCCCCCGGCTCCGCCGCCTCGGGCGCCGAGCCGGTCTCGTCGATGATCAGGTCGACAACGCGCAGGAAGACGTTGAGCGGCGGCTTCGCCTCGTCGGCGATCCACATCTCCAGGTCTTTCGTGGGAACGCGCAGGATGCGCGCGAGCTTTTTCCTGCCGCCGACCAGCTCGGCGGCTTTCTGCAAAGTCCTGCTGTAAACGCTTGCGGCCATAGGTCAATCATTGCCTATAGTCGCAGGGCGCACAATCGCGGACGCCCCTACAGGCGCGCCGCGATAACTTTCGACAGGAACAACCTGACGCGCTAGGCGCGGCCGGCGTTGTCCGAATGCAGGAGAAGGATTTCGACCGTCGCGAGGAAAACGTCGAGCGGCGGCTCGTCGATGCCGTTCATCCAGCTGCGCAGCGCGGTCTCGGATACCTTGAGATGGCCGGCAAGCGCCGGCACGCCGCCGAGAATCACGCAGGCGCGATGCATGGTGCGGGCGTAGGTGTTCTGCCGGGAAGGCTGCGCCAGCGGGCAGTCGACCGCTTGGGAGGCGGAGGGTCGCATCACCTCCATCATCCCGCCGGACGCGCGCGCGCTCAAGTCGCGGAGGCCCGTCCATGCTTGTCGTTTTTCGGGCCATTGCGACGTCGAACATCGGCGTTACGGATGATTTCGTAGCATCCGCACGACACCATGCGCAGCGCCTCGGCGTCGAGGATGCGCATCATGCCCCGCTGGTAGCTGATCAGCTTGCCGCCCTGCAGCGCGGCGGCGGCGCGGCTGACGGTGGCCCGGCGCGCGCCGAGCACCTGCGCGAGCATGTCCTGGGTTAGCGCGAAGGTGTTGGTCGAGAGCCGGTCGCGGGTCATCAGCAGGCGCCGGGCGAGACGCGCCTCGAGGTGGTGGGCCGAGTTGCAGGCGGCGATCTGCATCGCCGTCACCATCGTCACGTACACATAGCGCAGCGCCTCGCGGCGCAGCGGCCGGCTGCGCTCGAGCTCGGCGACGAAGGCCATCGCCGGCATGCGCAGCGCGCTGCCGCGGGCCTGGACGACGGCGCGCAGCGGGATGTGGTGCATGCCGAGCGCGAGCACGGAGCCGACCATGCCTTCGCGGCCGACCAGGCCGACCTCCACCCGATTGCGGCCGTCGGAAACGGCAATCAGCGAAACGAGGGAATCGTTGGGGAAATAGACGTATTGCGGCGAGGTCTCCGGCTCATAGAGGGCCTCGCCCATGCGCAGCGACACCGTCTCGCCGCGCGACTGCAACCGCTGGTAGTCCTTGGCGGGCAGCGCGGCAAGCAGATGGTTCGAAGGAGGACGACGTGCCGCTCTTCGCATGATCTCCGGCGGGGGTTTTACGTATCGTGCTTGCAAACCGCTGAGATGAAACGGTTTGTGATGCAGCGTACGAACGTTGCGTTACCGACGCGCCTTTGCTAGTCGAGCGAGATGATGCCGCGCTGGATCGCGAAGCGGACCAGGCCGGCGACGTCGCGGATGCCGAGCTTCTCGACGAGGCGCGCGCGGTAGGTTTCGACCGTCTTCGGCGACAGCGAAAGGCGCTCGGCGATCTCCGTGCCGGTGCGCCCCTCGGCCAGGAGCTGAAGCACCTCGCGCTCGCGGGTCGAGAGGCGGGCGAGACGGTCTTCCTTCCCCGGCTTCGCCCCGTCCTCGATCACCGCGTCGGCCACCAGCGGACTGACATAGCGCTGGCCGGCGTGCACCGCGCGGATGGCGTCGACCACGTCCTTCGCCGCCGAGCGCTTGACGACGTAGCCGAGCGCGCCGGCCTTGAGCGCGCGGCGCACGTATTCATGGTCGGCGTACATGGACAGCACGATGACCTTGCGCTCCGGCTGATGCTCGAGGATGACGCGCGTGGCATCGGCGCCATTCAGCTCCGGCATCGACAGGTCCATCAGCACCACGTCGGGCTGCAGCTGCTCCGACTGCCGCACCGCCTCGCGACCGTCGGCGGCGATGGCCACGACCTGCATGTCGGTCTGCGCCTCGATCAGGTGCTTGAGGCCCTCGGCCACCACCGCGTGATCGTCGGCGATGAGGATGCGGATCATGAGATGCGCGCGCTCGCCACGATGCTGGTGCCCTTGCCCGGCGCGCTGAAGACATCGATGCGGCCGCCGGCCGCCTCGGCGCGCTCGCGCATGGTGCGCATGCCCCAGCGCTGCGGACGCATCGCCACCCCCGCGGCCGAATCGAAGCCGCGCCCATCGTCGATCACGCTCACCACCGCATCGAGGCCCTGCACGGCGAGCGATACGCGCACCTGCTTCGCCCCGGCATGCTTGGCGACGTTGTTGAGCGCCTCCTGCGCGATCCGGAACAGCGCGACCGCGTTCTCGAGCTTCAGGCTGCGCGCGCGCTCCTTGGCGCTGTCCTCGAACGCGAGGGCAATGCCGGTGCGGCTGGCGAATTCCTCGACATGGCGCTGCAGCGCCGCCCCCAGGCCGTATTCCTCGAGCAGCGGCGGCCGCAGGTCGGCCATGACGCTCTCGATCGCGCGCAGCGTGCTCTCGACCAGCGCCACCGAGTCGCCGAGGCGCGCGCGAACCTCCGGCGCGGAGTCGCCGAGCGCCGCCAGGGCGGCGTCGAGGTTGAAGCTGAGCGCCGAGAGGTTCTGTCCGACGTCGTCGTGCAGCTCGCGCGCCAGGCGCCGGCGCTCGGCTTCCTCGGCCTCCACCAGGCGGCGGGTCAGCGCCAGCAGGTCGCCGGCGGCCTGGGTCAGGAGCGTGCGCTGCTCGCGCAGCGACTCTTCGGCCTGCCGGCGCTCGGTCATGTCGCGCGTTACCTTGGCGAAGCCGCGCAGGACGCCGCTGGGACTGCGCAGCGCCGTAATGACGGCGTCAGCCCAGAAGCGGCTGCCGTCCTTGCGCACCCGCCAGCCCTCGTGCGTGGCGTGGCCGTCGCGCTCCGCGCGCGCCAGCAGCGTCGCCGGGACGCCGAGCGTGCGATCGCCGAGCGAGTAGAACATGGAGAAATGGCGGCCGATCGTCTCGGACTCGTCGTAGCCCTTGATGCGTTTCGCGCCGGGGTTCCAGCTGACGATGCGCCCGCTCGGGTCCAGCAGGAAGATCGCGTGGTCGACGACGCTGCCGACCAGCAGGCGGAACTGCTCGTCCGCCGGCTCGCCGCCGAGGACCCTCTCCAACGGGCGGGTATCGAGCTCCATGCGCGGCAAATGATAAACCTATAATGCGGCGTGGCTCCGGTCGCCGTTTCCCTCGATGACGTTCGCGCGGCCGCGCAGCGCATCGCCGGCGCGATCGAGCGCACCCCCTGCGTCGAGAGCCGCACCCTCTCGCGCCTCACCGGCGCCCGTGTCTTCCTCAAGTTCGAGAACCTGCAGTTCACCGCCTCGTTCAAGGAGCGCGGCGCGCTGAACAAGCTGCTGTCGCTTTCGGCCGACGAACGCCGCCGCGGCGTCATTGCCATGAGCGCGGGCAACCATGCGCAAGCGGTCGCTTACCACGCCGCGCGCCTCGGCATCCCGGCGGTGATCGTCATGCCGAAGGGCTCGCCCAACACCAAGGTGAAAAACACCCAGGTGCACGGCGCTGAAGTGGTGCTCGAGGGCGATTCGCTGCACGAGGCCGGGAGGCACGCCGTCGAGCGCGCGAAGCGCGACGACCTGGTTTTCGTCCATCCCTACGAGGACCCGCTGGTCATCGCCGGCCAGGGCACCGCCGGCCTCGAGCTCATGGAAGCCGTGCCCGACCTCGAGGTGCTGGTGGTGCCGATCGGCGGCGGCGGCCTCATCTCCGGCATCGCCACGGCGGCGAAGAGCATCAACCCGAAGATCAAGATCTACGGCGCGGAATCGAAGACCTACCCGTCGATGTACCAGCGGCTGAACGGGCTGCCGATCGAGGTCGGCGGCGACACCATCGCCGAGGGCATCGCGGTCAAGGATGCGGGCGACATCGCCTTCTCCATCGTCCGCCGGCTGGTCGAGGAAGTGCTGGTGGTCAAGGAGGAAACGATCGAGCGCGCGGTGGTAGCGCTGATCGAGATCGAGAAGACCGTCGCCGAAGGCGCGGGCGCCGCGGCGCTCGCCGCCCTGCTCGAATATCCCGCGCGCTTTGCCGGCAAGCGCGTCGGCCTGCCGATCTCGGGCGGCAACATCGACAGCCGCGTCCTCGCCTCAGTACTCATGCGCGGCCTGGTGCGCGACGCGCGCCTGGTGCGCCTGCGGATCATGATGCCGGACGTCTCCGGCAGCCTCGCCAAGGTCTGCTCGCTGATCGCCGCCGCCGGCGGCAACATCGTCGAGGTGCAGCACCAGCGCATCTTCGGTACTTCATCGGTGCGAACGCCCGAGGTCGAGTTCCTGGTCGAGACGCGCGACCGCGGCCACACCGATCAGCTGCTCAAGTCCTTGCAGGACAACGGGATCAAGGTCGCCGCGTTCTAGTGGGGTTTTTGGAAAGGCGAATCCCGTACGGGATTTCCCGACTTGCCGTCCGGCGCGCGATGAGCAGAATCTCCACTCGCCATGGAATTCACGCTGAGCGTTCCCGAGAAAGAGCACCTGCGCCTGATCGCCGACGCGCTGGAGCGCAAGGCGAGCCTCGAGACCGACGAGCAGCTCCTCGGCGCACTGATCCGCAAGTGCATGGTCCGCACCAACGGCAAGAGCCTGAAGCTGACCGACCTCGGCCGCCGCCAGCTCAAAGACTAGTAGACGGAGATTTCGACCAGGTTGAGGTCGGGGTCGCGCACGTAGACCGACTTCATCGGTCCCATCGCGCCGGTTTTGGCTACCGGTCCATCCAGGATCGGGATGTTCTTCGCCTTCAGCTTCTTCACGACTTCGTCCAGGGAAACCGAGGCGATAAAGCAAAGGTCGAGCGTTCCCGGCGCGGCGACGTGCGCACGCGGCTCGAATTCCTTGCCCCACTCGTGCACGTTGATCTTCTGCTGGCCGAACTTGAGCGCCAGCCGCTCTTCGGTCGGCGTGCGGAATTTCTCCAGCTTCATGCCGAGAATCTCCGTGTAGAAGCGCAGGCAGCCGTCCCTGTCACGCGTGGTGAGGACGATGTGGTCGATGTGGTCGATCATACGATCTGTTTTCCCCTGAACTCGTCTATCTGTGAACTCGAAAACCCGACTTCGCGCAGCACCGCATCCGTGTGCTCGCCCAGCTTCGGCGCCGCCGAGCGGATCTCTCCCGGGGTCATCGACAGCTTGGGCACGATCCCCGGCACTTTGAGCGGCTCGCCATCGCTGGCGACGATGCTCTCGATCATGCCGCGCGCGGCGTAGTGCGGATCGGACGCGATGTCGGCAGCGGTGTAGATGATGCCCGCAGGCACTTCGGCTTTTTCCATTGCGCGCAGGACGTCTTCCTGTGAAAGGCGAGACGTCCAGGCAGAGATCGCGTCATCAATGCGTTCCATCTGCGCGGCGCGGCCGTCGTTGCGCGCGAGCGCCGGGTCGTCGCGCAGGTCCTCGCGGCCGATCGCGCTCATGAGGCGGCGATACAGGCTGTCGGCGTTGCCGGCGATCAGGACATAGGTGCCGTCCTTGCACGGGTAGAGGTTGGACGGCGCGATGCCGGGAAGGGTGCTGCCCGAGCGCTCGCGCACATAGCCGTCGGCGTCGTACTCCGGCAGCAGGCTTTCGCTGCAGTTGAATACCGATTCGTAGAGCGCAACGTCGACGATCTGGCCCTTGCCGTTCTTTTCCGCTTCCCTCAGGGCGAGCAACGCGCCCATCACGCCGTGCAGCGAAGCGATCGTGTCGCCGATCGAGAGGTTGGGCCGAACCGGCGGCTGGCCGGGGAAGCCGGTGACATGGCGCAGCCCGCCCATCGCCTCGCCGATGGCGCCGAATCCCGGCCGCTCGCGATAGGGGCCGGTCTGGCCGTAGCCGGAGATGCGCACCAGGACCAGCTTCGGGTTCTCGCGCGAGAGCGCTTCCCAGCCGAGGTTCCATTTCTCCAGCGCGCCCGGGCGGAAATTTTCCACCACGACGTGCGCGCGGCGCGCCAGGCGGCGCACGATCTCCTGGCCTTCGGGGCGGCGCAGATCGCAGGTGACGGACTTCTTGTTGCGCGACTGCACATGCCACCAGAGCGAGGTGCCGTTGCGCAGGCGGCGCCAGCGCCGCAGCGGATCGCCCTCGCCCGGCGGCTCGATCTTGATCACCTCGGCGCCGAAATCGGCCAGCGTCTTGGCGCAAAACGGGCCGGCGATCAGGCTGCCGAGCTCCAGCACCCGCACACCCGCGAGCGGTGCGGTCATTCCTTCTTCAGGAGCCGCAGCGGGTTGTACTCGAGCACGGTTTCGTCGTCCTGGTTTTTCACTGAATTGCGAAACCGGACCAGGCCCCGGTCGCCTTTCGACGTGAGGCGATGCTCGATCACCTCGCATTCGACGTGCAGCGTGTCGCCGACGCGGGTCGGGCCCTTGACGTCGATCGTGGCGTTGAGGAAGGCGAGGCCGGTGTCCTGCATCGAGGCGAGGAGCAGGCCCTCGGCGAAGGAGTAGACGAGCGCGCCCGGGACGAGCTGCTTCGTTTCTTTTTCCTCGACGACGAAAAGCTCTTCGGTCAGCCAGGTCAGGTTGGCGAAGGCGGCCAGGTCGGCCTGCAGGATGGTGCGGCGGTGCGTGCGAAAGCGGAAGCCGACGCGCAGGTCGGCGAAGCTGAATCCCCGCCCGATGATCGGCACTACATCGCTCACCGGCGCATTCTAGCGCCCGCTGCCATTACTACGACCTGCGGCTACTGCAGGCTGCTGGAATAGCGCTTCGTCTGCCCGTAGCACTCGCAGGCGGTCGCCTCGAGGCGCTCGCGGTCGACGATGCGCATGCTGCCGCGCCGGTAATCGATGATGCCGTCGCTCTTGAGGCGCGCCGCCGCCTGGCTGACGCGCGGACGCGTTGCCGCGAGCATCGCCGAGAGGCTCTCGTGCGTGAGGCGGAAATCGCTCCGCCCGACGCGGTCATGGACGAAGAGCAGCCAGCGCGCCATGCGCTGCTGGATGGAATGGAACGAGTTGCACGCCACCGTGCGGCTGGCGAGGTGCAGGCGGAAGGCGCTGTAGATGAACAGAGCGTGCCGAAAAGGCTGGTGCTCCTTGCACAGCGCGAGCACGCTCTGCGCGGACAGGCGATAGGCCTCGCCGGGGACCTGGACCACGCCGTTGACGTCGCTCACCGCGCTGCCGAGGACCAGGGGAACGCCGACGAAGCCGTCGCTTCCCACCAGCGCGGTCTCGGCCTTCTCGCCCGAGGCGAGCTCGATCACCAGCGAGCACACCGCGCTCGTGGGAAACAACGCATGCGTGATCGCCTCGCCCTGCGCGAGCACGCGCTCGCCGGAAGACAGGCTGACCAGCGCTTGCTTCAGGGAGCCGCGCGCCGCCGGCGGCAGCTCGTCGAGGATCCGGTTTCCAGTCATCAGGCATGCTAAGCAGCCGCCTGCTCGCGTCGTTCGAGCAGCGACATGCCTCGTCTGGCGTAGCGCGACACCTACTTCGTTAGAATCGTCATGACATGACCGATTCGCTGGGACCCCGGGGCAAGTTCGCGGTGCTCGCGCCGTCGACCAACACGTCGGTGCAGCCCGAGTTCGACGCCATGCGGCCGCCGGGCGTCACCAACCATCACTCGCGGCTGGTGATCCCCGACAGCCGGGTGACCGACGACGCGAGCTTCCTCGCCATGATGGACAACATCCGCGCCGCGCTCCTCCCCGCGCTCGACGCGGGCCTGACCTGCAAGCCCGACCACGTCATCCTCGGCATGTCGTCGGAAACCTTCTGGGACGGCCTGCGCGGTTCGCTGCAGTTGAGAAAGAAACTGGAGAAAAGGGCGAAGTGCGGCGTCGCCATGGGCTCGGACGCCTGCCGGGCGGCGCTGCGCGCCCATGGCCGCGGCATCCGGCGCCTGGGCGTCATCACGCCCTACATGCCGGTGGGCGACCGGCAGGTGCGGCGCTTTTTCCGCGACTGCGGCTACGAGATCGTCAACCTCGTCGGCCTGAAGTGCTCCAGCCCGGTGCAGATCGCGCACGTCTCGAGCGACACGCTGCGCGAGGCGATCTTGCGCGTCAACCGAGGCCGCGTCGACGCCGTCGTGCAAGTCGGCACCAACCTCGCCATGGCCGAGCTCGCCGCGAGCGCCGAGCTCTGGCTCGGCAAGCCCGTGATCGCCATCAACACCGCCACCTACTGGTACGCGCTGCGCCAGTACGGCATCAAGGACCGCATGACCGGCTGGGGTTCGCTGCTCGCCGAGCACTAGGAACGCTCGTTGCTCCGGTCAGCACGATGCGACGTCTCAGAATTCTCACCTGGGCGACGCGCCTGGACTACCTCAGGTGCCTCGCGGAGACACCGCATGAACTGATCGTCGTCTCCTCCGGTCAGGGCCGTTCGGACCATGGCGAGTTTCCGCCCAACGTCCATGCGATCGGCGCCGAGGAAGCGCGTCGGCAGAAGATCGACCTTGTTCTCTTCCAGCAACCCGGGCAATACCTCGACGAGCAGTACGAGATCCTGACCACGGCGCAGCGCCGCGTGCCGAAGGTCTACCTCGAGCACGAGCCGCCGCGCGAGCACCCGGTCGACAGTTGCCACGTCGTCACCGACGCGGGAGTGCCGGTCGTGCATGTCTCGCACTTCAACCGCCTGATGTGGGACCACGGGCACCTGCCGACGCGCGTGATCGAGCCGGGCGTGCCGGCGCCGCAGGTTGCCTACGGCGGGACGCTCGCGCGCGGCCTCGCCGTGATCGAGCACGTGACGCGCCGCCGCGCGCTGGGCATCGATCTCTACGACGCGGCGAAGAAGCGCGCCGCGCTCGACCTCGCCTTCGAGCTCGACCCGCTGGCCGCGGCGCGTTATCGCTACTTCTTCTTTCCGGCACGCTACGCCGGCCCGACGCTGTCGCTCATCCGGGCGATGATGATCGGCCTGCCGGTGGTTGCGCTCGCGACCGGCAGCATCGCCGGCGTGGTGCGCCACGGCATCGACGGCTTCGTCGAGGCCGACCCCGCACGGCTTGTCGAGCGCATGCACGAGCTCGCCGCCGACCGGCAGCGCGCAGCACTGCTGGGCGACGCGGCGCGCGAGCATGCTGCGACGCGCTTCGGCATTCAGCGTTTCGTCGCGGATTGGAACCGCCTGTTTTCCGAACTCACCCAGGCAGCGGGTGAGCGGCACGCAGCCTAGGGCAGGCCGCGGTAGAACGCGCAGTTCTTGCAGACTTCGGAAGGATTGCCGGCCGCGAGCCCTTCGCGGAACTGCCGGTAAGCGTCGTTGCTCCAGATGCGAGCCACCCCCTCGCGGTGCATGTTGCCGAAGCCGAGGCGCGAGGAAGTCCCGACCATCTCGCAGGGCATGGCACGGCCGTAGTAGTTGATGTAAGCACCTTGCCACGGACGATCGCAGCCGGGAATGGCATCGGGCAGCGGCGGCAGCTCGAGTGCGACGCCGAGCTCCTGCGCGGCCGCGCACGCTTCGGCGAAGACGCCGGCGCCTTCTCCCATCAGGGATTCGGCGGCGACGAACCTGTGGGTATGGGAAAGATCGTGCGCAAGGTGGCGAATTTGCATGTCCGGCAGGCCGAGCTGGTGCACGAGGCGGACAAGGGAAGCGAGGCTCGCGGCGTTGCGGCGCATGGCGACGGCGACGATGCGGATCTCCGGCTGGGCGATGCCGAGCCGCAGCTTCGCCCCGTTCAGCCGCACGGCGTGGCGCATCGCGCTGGTGGGGCTCGAGGGATCGACCAGGACGTCGAGACGGCGCAGGCCGCACTGCACAAGCTCCTCGGCGCGGCGCGCGCTAAGCGCTTTCAGCGGGCTGCGGGCCCTGACCTCGATCCCGCGCGCCGCGGCGACGGCGACCATGTCGCAGAAGCGCGGGTGGGCAAGAGGGTCCCCCCGGCCCTGGAGCACGAGGCGCTCCAGGGTGGGGAACTGCGCCAGCATGCTGCTGAAGGCGCCAAAGCTCATGAACGCCGGCGAGCGGATCGACAACGTGCACTCGCCGACCGCTTCCATCTGCACCTGGCGCGGCAGCTCGATCTCGGCGGCGAAGGGTCGCTCGACGACGTTCACGTTTCGAGCATGGCAACTTTCGTTCCCGGGTGTTGCCGGGGAATGGAACTTGCCCCTGCTTTTTCGCCGATCAAGGAAAGGAGTCCAATGGAAAGCATCGAGGTGCACCAGCCTGTGCGCACCGTGTACAACCAATGGACCCAATTCGAGGAGTTCCCGCGCTTCATGGCGGGCGTCAAGGAAGTAAAGCAGCTCGACGATAGGCACGTCCACTGGCATGCCGAGATCTGGGGCAACGACAAAGAGTGGGACGCTGAGATTACCGAGCAGGTGCCCGATCAGTGCATCGCCTGGCGCAGCATCAGCGGCGACGCGCGCAACGCCGGCGTCGTACGCTTCGAGCCGCTGTCCGCCCACAGCACGCGCGTGCGGCTCACGATGGCGTACGAGCCCCAGGGCGCGGTCGAGAACGTCGGCGACGCCCTCGGCGTGCTCTCCGGCCGGGTGCAGTCGACCGTCGAGGACTTCAAGAAGCTCATCGAGAGCCGCGGCGCCGAGACCGGCGGCTGGCGCGGCGAGGCGCGGCGCTAGAAGAGGCGGCTTTTGCCGATGTCGAGCCGTCGCGCCACTTCGGCCGCGATGACCGAAGTCGCAAGGCCGTTCCAGTGCGGGTCGACCGGCCGGAAGTCGAGCGGCCGGCGATGCTTGCGATAGTGCTGCTCGAGCAGCGGCACCACGTCGACGACCTGCATGCCGCGCTGCTCGGCGAGCGCGTGCAGCTCGGCGAGCGCGAGCGAATCGATCGTCGGACACGCCGCGGGCCGCTCGCCGGTCTGTGCCCGGTCGACACGCTCGTAAACCTCGCGCGTGTTGCCGTTGAAGATCATGACGATGCGCCCCGGCGCGAGGCCCAGCGCCGCCGGCAGCGCATCGATGTAGCGGCCAAGGCGCAGCAGGTCGGTTTCGGCGAGCCGCACCGGCCGGCACCTCGCCTGCCCCGCGCTCTCGAACAGGGCGGCGGGAGAGAACTTCAGGTTACCGCGCAGGTAGCGCATCAGCGCGCTGCTGCGCGCCATCTGCTTCAGCTCGCTGCGCGACGCCGCGGGCACGAGGGCGATGTCGTCCTCGCCGGCGCGCCCGCCCCAGCGATACTGCCCTTCCTTCTCCTCGAACCCTTCGCTGTAGTCGCCCGGCCCGACGATCACGACCGCGGCGCCGAAGCGGAACTGCGGGCCCATCTCGCGTGCGATGCCGAGGTAGTGCGGCAGCGCCGCGCCGCTCAGACCGAAGTTGAAGGTGCGGAACGCGCCGGCCGCGCGCGCGTCGAGGTGGCCGGCAAGCGAGTCCTCGTAGCTCAGCATCTCGCCTTCGGCAAAGCTGTCGCCGATCAGGGCGAGCGCGCGATCGTCCTTGCGGTACTCGTGCGGCGAGATGAAGCCCATGGAGTTGGTGCGGCCGCGCACCACGTGGCGGAAGTCCCATCCCATGGAGAACGTGTACTCGAGGTTGCGCACCAGGCGCGCCGACGACTGGGGCCGCTGCGGATTCTCGCGATGCAGGTCCGAGCCCGCGGGCAGCAGGCGCAGAAGGCCCTCGAGGAGAACGGCGACGAGCAGCGCGCTGGCGGCCGCGCCGAGCAGCCACCAGGCCGTGCGCTTCGCGTCAGAAATTGAAGTAGATGAACTCATTCGTGCCCCACGAGAACGAGATCACGGTGAGGGAGAAGACCAGCAGCAGGATCGCGCCGGCGTGCGCCCCCTGCAGGAAGGGCCGCGCCGGACCGCCGGCCGCGGCGAGGCGCTCGCCGATGCCGGTGAAGAGCTCCTGCGAATTGCGGCCGAAGAACGCGATCAGCAGCCCGATGACGATGTAGAACGCGGTCTGCGAGTCGAGCACGCCGGCATCGATCGTCTGCCGGCCGAGGAACATGCCCTGGAGCAGGTGCGTGAAGCCGGAGAACGACTCGGCGCGGAATACCGTCCAGGCGACGACGACGGCGAGGAACGTGAGCGCCCATGACACGGTGCCCGACACGCGCGGATAGGCGCTCACGAGGCGCTCGAGGCCGGGATTGCTCGAGCGCAGGACGCGCCAGGCGTGGTTCACCTGCAGGTAGGCGCCGTGCAGGCCGCCCCAGACGACGAAGGTCCACGCCGCGCCGTGCCACAGCCCGCCCAGCAGCATGGTGAGCATGAGATTCACCTGGCGCCGGGTCGGCCCGTGGCGGTTGCCGCCGAGCGGCACGTAGAGGTAGTCGCGCAGGAACCGGGACAGCGTCATGTGCCAGCGGCGCCAGAAATCGACGATGGAGGTGCTCTGGTAGGGCGAATTGAAGTTGAGCGGCAGGCGGATGCCGAACATCAGCCCGAGCCCGATCGCCATGTCGGAATAGCCCGAGAAGTCGAAGTAGATCTGCACCGTATACGCGAGCGCGCCGAACCACGAGTCCACCATGCCGAGCGTGTGCCCCTCGGCGAGCGTGAAGGCGCGGTTCACGACCGGGGCGACGCTGTCGGCGATCAGCACTTTCTTCGCCAGGCCGCAGGCGAACAGCAGCAGGCCCTCGAGGATCAGCGCCGGCGGCACGCGCCGCTGATCGCGCAGGAACTGCGGCATCATTTCGCTGTGGTGCAGCACCGGACCGGCGATGAGATGCGGAAAGAAAGTGACGAACAGCAGATAGGCGCTGAAGGATTTCTCCGCCCTGCCCGCCTTGTAAGTGTCGACCAGGTAGGCAATCTGGGTGAAGGTGTAGAAGGAAATGCCGATCGGCAGCAGGACATCGAGCACCGGCAGGGCGGTGCCGGTCAGCGAGCCGAACGAGGAGAGGAACAGATTCGCGTACTTGTAGTACGCCAGCGCGGACAGGTTGACGGCGATGGCGAAGATCAGCCAGCCGCGCGTGCGCCGCGGCGACCCGAGCAGCCGTCCCATGCCGTAGTTGAAGAGGATCGACACCCCCAGCAGCGGCAGGAAGGCCGGGTTCCACCAGCCGTAGAAGAAGACCGAGGCCGCGCCGAGAAGGGCGATGCCGCTACGCGCCCAGGGCAGGCGCAGCGCGAGGAGATATCCCAGCCAGACTATGGGCAGGAAAAGAAAGACGAAAACCGGCGAATTGAACAGCACGCGAAGCGGTATTGTTCTGCCCGCTCCCGCATCCGCCAATCTTCGGCACTAGCCCATTGGAGCCATGCGCCAGCGGGCAGGGTCCCAGACCACGGAATTCAGCAGGGACGAAGGCGCTGCACGTTCTCTGCCGGCATGCGCACCGCCTTGCCGTCGCCGGCCGGCCTCAGCCGCCACCCGGCGATGGTGCAGATGCCGGCGCGGCCGCCTGCCTCCTCGGCAAACAGCGTCTCGTAGTCGGCGCCTTCCTGCGGCGTGAGCCGCAAGGCGATGTTGCAGTAGGCGTTGCCGAGCGTGCCGCGGTAGGCGATCGTGATCGGCGCGCCCGCCGCGATGCGGTGCTCCGTGAACGAGGCGTATTCCGGCAGGTTTGCCATCGGCATGCCGATCGACTCCCGCTTGGGTTCGCGGCCGCGCGCCGGCAGCGTGGCCATCTCACGCATGGCGATCGTCCAGCCGCCGTTGATCGCCGGCGAGCAGTCCTTGTCGAGCAGGCCTGCGGCGGCGTAGTAGCCGCTGGTCGAGACCATTCGCAGGCGCGCGGTGGGCTTGCCTTCGAGATCCGCCTTGTAGGGCGCGTGGCAGCCGGCAGCGACGACGACCAGGACGACGAGCGCGGCTCTCATGTCACCTCCGCGGCGCGGGAATATAGATCGGCACAGTCACGCCGCCGCCCGCGGCGCACGGGTTGCTCGTCGGCAGGAGCTCGAACTTGCCCTGCGTGACGTGCGCTTTGAGCTGCGGGTAGTTGCGCTCGACGAAAGCCTGCGCCGCCTTGAGGTCGTTGTTGTAGCGCACCGAGAGGGACTTGCCGCGGAACTGGTAGGCGACGTCGCCGACGTAGACCACCTTGCCCGCCGGGGCGCGGAACACCATGGTGCGCTGCTCGCCGCAGGCCCGGAAGTCCAGGCCGAGGATGTCGTCCTTCTCCTTCACCACGCGCACCATGCTGACGGCGAGCGCCTCGGACTGGGTCCCCTTCCAGACAACATAGCCGTCGGTGGGCGCCGAGTAGAGGCGCGCCCGCATCGCCAGCTTGTTGGGCTTGAATAGCCCGTACTCGACATCGCCGTCCATGATCTGGATGCGATGGTTCTCGGGCGAGACGCCCATGACGTAAAGCACTTCGTCGCCCTTAGGCGGCGCGACGTCCTTGTCGACGGTGCCGACCGAGGTGCAGCCAGCGAGGAGAACAATCAGGAAAGCGCGCAGCATTTGGACGAATGATAATCACCGCCCGCACGCGCGGGTTGTGACGAATTCACCTGCCGTCAGAACATGCCGTTCGAGTTGGCCGCCTTCTCGGGAACATCCTGCGCCACGTCCCAGTGCTCGACGATCTTGCCTTTCTCCAGCCGGAAGATGTCGATGATGGCGCGGCCGCGGCTGCCGGGCTCCCGCACGGCGTGCACGTGCAGGATGACGTAGTCGCCCTCGGCGAAGACGCGCTTGATCTCGCTTTTCGAGCCCGGGAACTTGTCGCGCAGGAAGCCGATGAAGCCCTTCAAGCCCTCGGCGCCGTCGGCCGCGACCGGGTTGTGCTGGATGTAGCGTGAGCCCAGCCTAGTAGGATTTCGGCAGGCCGAGCACGCGCTCGGCGATGTAGCAAAGGATGAGCTGCGGCGTGATCGGCGCAATGCGCCCGACCAGCGACTCGCGCAGGTAGCGCTCTACGTGGTACTCCTTCGCGTAGCCGAAGCCGCCGTGCGTCATGACGGCCTGCTGGCAGGCGTCGAAGCACGCCTCGCCGGCGAGGTACTTGGCCGAGTTCGCCTCGGCACCGCAGGCCTTGTTCCGGTCGTAGAGCCAGGCCGCCTTGAAGACCATCAGGTCGGCGGCCTCGAGCGCCATCCAGTTGGCGGCGAGCGGGTGCTGGATTCCCTGGTTCTGGCCGATCGGCCGGTCGAACACCACGCGCTCCTTCGCATAGGCGGCGGCGCGCTTCACCGCGCAGCGTCCCAAGCCGACCAACTCGGCGCCGATCAGGATCCGCTCGGGATTCATGCCGTGCAGGATGTACTCGAAGCCCTTGCCCTCCTCGCCGATGCGGTCGGCCTCGGGCACCGGCAGGGCGTCGAAGAACACCTGGTTCGAGTCGACCGCGTGGCGGCCCATCTTCTCGATCTCGCGCACCTCGACATATTTTTTATCCAACCCCGTATAAAACAGGGTCAGGCCGGCATCCGCTCGCGCCAGCAGCAGGACTTTCTCCGCGACCTGCGCGGTGGAGATCCAGACCTTCTGGCCCGAGACGAAGTATTTGCCGCCCTTTTTCTCGGCCTTCGTCTTGAGATTGCGCGTGTTCAACCCGGTATTCGGTTCGGTCACGGCGAAGCAGGCGCGCTCCTTCCCCTGGATGAGCGGCGGCAGCATCCTCTTCTTCTGCTCTTCGTTTCCGAACACCACGACGGGATTCAGGCCGAAGATGTTCATGTGCACCGCCGAGGCGCCGGAGAAACCGGCGCCGGACTCGGCGATCGCCTGCATCATCACCGCCGCTTCCGAGATGCCGAGTCCCGAGCCGCCGTAGGCCTCCGGCATGGCGATGCCGAGCCAGCCGTCGCGGGCGAACGCCTGGTGGAAATCGGCCGGAAAGCCGCCTTCGCGGTCGCGCTTGAGCCAATAGTCGTCCGGGAAGCGCTCGCAGAGCTTCGCGATGGCTTCCCGGATCCGCTCCTGATCAGGGCTGGGCGAGAACTCCATTCCTCACCATGTCGGCGATGCCGCCGTCGTCGAAGCCGAGCTCGACCAGGATCTCGCGCGCGTGCTCGCCGAGCTTCGGCACCGCGCCGCGCAGCTCGCCGCCGCGCTTGCCGTTCGCGAAGACCGGAAAGGTCGCGAATCCCTGGCTCGTCGCCTTGCGCTGCTGCAGTTGCGGCAGCTTCGCCGATTGCGCCGGCGTCAGGCAAAGGTCGACCGGCACGTCGTTCGCCTCGCACAGCTCGACCCATTGCGCGGCGGTTTTCTGCCGGAAAGTTTTCTCGAGCAGCTTCGACAGCGCGTCGCCGTTCGCGCGCCGGCTGACGTCGGTCTTGAAGCGCTCGTCGCCGAGCTCCGGCACCAGCTTGACGAAGTTCTGCCAGAAGTGCTCCTCCAGGACGCCGAGCGTGAGGCGACCGCCGTCGCCGCACTCGAACACGTCGTTCACCGGAAAGATGTGGGCGCGCGGATCGGCATTGTCTTCGAGCCCGTGGCGCATGGCGCACATGAAGAACGCCGCCTCGAAGAGGGACAGGTCGAGCTGCGCGCCCTTGCCTTCCTTCAGGGCGGCAAGAATGGCGATGGCCGCGAAGCATCCGCCCGCCATGTCCGCGACCGGCAACGACGAGCGCGACGGCGCCTTCAACCATCCGCCGGGAAACGCGAGCCCGCCGGCGGCGGCGACGTAGTTGACGTCGTGGCCGGGACGATCCTTCCACGGGCCCGTCTGCCCGTAGCCTGAGATGGAGCAGTACACAAGGTTCGCCCTGTATTTTTTCAAAGTGTCGTAGTCGATGCCAAGGCGCTTGGCGACCCCGGGCCTGAATCCCTCGATCACCACATCCGCCTTGCGCACCAGCCTCTCGACGATCTCCTTGGCGAGCGAATTCTTCAGGTCGACGGCGATGCCGCGCTTGTTGCGGTTCTCCATCCGGAATTGCACCGGCACGTAGCTTCGTCCCGGGTCGCCGCGCGGCGGCTCGACCTTGATCACCTCGGCGCCCAGGTCGGCGAGGATCGACGAGCAGAACGGCCCCGGCACGAACATCGAGAAATCCACGACGCGCACGCCTTCGAGCGGCAGCCAGTTCATTGGGGCGGATCGATCCAGTTGTGCAGGCCCATGCCGCCGTCGACGACGACCGAGGCGCCGGTGACATAGGCGCCGAAGCGCTCGGAGAGGATCGCCACGCCGATCGCGGCGACGTCGGCCGGCGTGCCGAAGCGGCGCAGCGGAATCTTCTCCACCATCGCCGGCGGCGCCTGGAAGCCGCCGCCCGGGATCGCGCCGGGAGCCACGGCATTGACGCGGATGCCGTGCGGGCCGAGCGCTTTCGCCATTTCCTTCATCAGCATCGTCTCGCCCGCCTTCGCCGCGCTGTAGTGCGGCAGATTGCGCGGCGACTCGGCGTGCAATGACGTGACCAGCAGGATGCGGCCCTTGATCGCCTTGTCGATCATGTGCTTCGACAATACCTGGCTGAGTACGAAAGCGGCGTCGAGGTTGATCGCGAGCATCTCGCGCCACTGTTCGAAGGTCGCGCCGAGCACCGTCTGCGATTCCTGGCGGCGCGGGCTGGCGCAATGCACGAAGATCGATACCTTGCCGAGCCGTTTGATGGCTTCAGCGGCCAGCTTTTCCGCATTTTCCTTTTTCGTCAGGTCGAACTCGACGTCGGCGCGCATCACCCGCGCTCCTTCGGCTTCCAGCGCGTCGGCCATTCCCTTGCCGATGCCGTTTCCGGCGCCCGTGACGAGGGCCGTGTCGCCCTCGAGCAGCTTCACTTCAAGCCCGCTTTCGCGCGCTTCGCCGCGAGGCGCTCGCGCGTTTTCGCGGTCTCGACTACGAAGCGCACGTGCTTGCCGCGGCCGCACTGCTCGACCGGGTCCGCGACCGAGAACTCGAACACCACCTTGCGCCGGTCGATTTCGACGACTTTCGCCTCGACGGTGACCTGCAGGCCGAGCGGCGTGGCGGCGAGATGATCGATCGAGACGTGCGCGCCGACCGAATCCTCGCCGGCATCGAGATGCTCGAGCAGCCAGTCGCGGCAGGTGTACTCCACGTCGCTCACCATGCGCGGCGTCGCGTACACCATTCCCTCCTTGCCCATGAAGCCGATGCAGCGCGATTCGTCGACGGTGAGAGTTTTCGAGAACGACAGGCCGGGCTTGAGGGAGGTTTTCATAGGCGTATGCGCCGCAATCTTAAGGCATTCGTCACGACCGAGACCGAGCTCAACGCCATCGCCGCGCCGGCGAAGACGGGCGAGAGCAGCAGTCCGAAGAACGGATAGAGCACGCCGGCGGCGAGCGGCACGCCGAGCGCGTTGTAGACGAAGGCGAAGAACAGGTTCTGCTTGATGTTGCGCATGGTCGCGCGCGACAGGCGCATCGCCTGGACGATGGCGCGCAGGTCGCCTTTCACCAGGGTCACGCCGGCACTCTCGATGGCGATGTCGGTGCCGGTGCCCATGGCGATGCCGACGTTCGCCTGCGCGAGCGCCGGCGCGTCGTTGATGCCGTCGCCCGCCATGGCCACGAAACGGCCCTCGGCCTGCAGCGCCTTGACCCGCTCCACCTTCTGCTCCGGCAGCACTTCGGCGATCACTTCGTCGATGCCGAGTTGCTTGCCGACCGCCTCGGCGGTCTTGCGCGAGTCGCCCGAGAGCATGACGATGCGGATGCCTTCGGCATGGAGCGCGGCGACCGCCTCCGGCGTCGTCTGCTTGATCGGGTCGGCGACGGTGAAGCCGGCGACGACCTTGCCGTCGACGGCTGCGAACATGGCGCCCGCGGAAAGCGAGGTCGGAATCCCAGCCTTTTCCATGAAGCGGCGGCTGCCGATCGCAACTTGCCGGCCCTGCACCGTGCCGACGACGCCTTGCCCGGTGAGCGAAGCGAAGTCCTCCACCGGCAGGAGCTGGACAGCCCGCTTCTCGGCCGCGCGCACGAACGCCTGCGCGAGCGGATGCTCGCTCGCGCGCTCGACGCTCGCGACCAGCTGCATCGCCTGCTCCTCGTCGATGCCTTCGGTCATGAACAGCACCAGCTCCGGCCGACCGAGCGTCAGCGTGCCGGTCTTGTCGACCACCAGCGTGTCGACGTCGCGCAGCTTCTCTACTGCCTCGGCGTTGCGGAACAGGATGCCGTTCATCGCGCCCTGCCCCATCCCCACGGTGATCGAGATCGGCGTGGCGAGCCCGACGGCGCAGGGACAGGCGATGATCAGCACCGCTACCGCGTTGACAAGCGCGTAGGCGAGCCGCGGCTCGGGACCGAAGACGCCCCAGACGATCGCGGTGATCACCGCGAGGACGATCACGGTCTCGACGAAATACGCGGCGACGCGGTCAGCAAGTCGCTGCACCGGCGCGCGCGTGCGCTGCGCCTGCGACACCATATGCACGATCTGCGCCAGCAGCGTCTCGGAGCCGACGCGCCCGGCACGGATGACGAGCGATCCCTTGCCGTTGATAGTCGCGCCGGTGACACGGTCACCGGGCTTTTTCGGCACCGGCACCGGCTCGCCGGTCACCATCGACTCGTCGACGTTGGATGAACCCTGCTCGCACGTGCCGTCGACCGGCACCTTTTCCCCGGGGCGCACGCGCAGCCGGTCGCCGACGCGCACCTCGGTCAGCGGCACTTCCTTCTCCTGCCCGTTCTCGATGCGCAGTGCCGTGTTCGGCGCCAGCGCGAGGAGCCGGCGGATCGCCTGGCTCGTCTGCCCCATCGCGCGCAGCTGCATCACTTCGCCCACCATGACCAGCGTCACGATCACCGCCGCCGCCTCGAAATAGGCGCCGACTTCTCCGTCGTGCATCCGGAACTCCGCCGGGAAGACCCCGGGCGCGAACACCGCCACCAGGCTGTAGAGATAGGCGAGCGCTACGCCCAGCCCGATCAGCGTGTACATGTTGGGGCTGCGGTTCTTGAGCGACAGCCAGAACTTGCGCAAGAACGGCCAGCCGCCCCACAGGACCACCGCCGTGCCGAGCGCGAACTCGACGTAGCGGGAATAGTTGAAGTGAACGGGCAACCCCAGCATCGGACCCATGGTCATCAGCACTAGCGGTGCGCTGAGGATCGCGCTCACCCACAGGCGCCGGGTCAAATCGCGCAGCTCCGAATCGTCCTCCTCGCCTCCCTCCATCGGCACCAGCGCCATGCCGCACTTCGGGCACGACCCCGGCCCGACCTGGACGATCTCCGGATGCATCGGGCAGGTGTACTGCGCGCCGTGGACTATCGGCGCCGGCTTCTTCTCAGCAAGATACTTCTTTGGATCGGCCTGGAACGAGTGCAGGCAATGCTGCGAGCAGAACCAGTACGTTTTCCCGTCGTGCTCGACGCTGCCCGCCGCCGTGGCGGGCTCGACGGTCATGCCGCAGACCGGATCGACGGCCACTTCCCGAAAACCTACTTGACGATCAGCAGCGGCTGCGAGGCGAGGTGCAGGACCTTGGTGGCGGTCGAGCCGAGCAGCGCCTTGCCGAGCTCGCCCATGCCGCGGCTGCCGACGCAGATCATGTCGCAGCGCGAAGCGGTCGCCTGCTTGGCGATGGTCTCGGCGATCGGCCCGACCAGCACGCTCGCCTTGTAGGACACGCCCGCGGCGTCGAGCTTCTTCTTCGACGCGGCGAGGTTCGCCTCACCCTCCTCCTGGTAGTACTTGGCGAGCTGGTCCTTGCCCACCGCGCGCATCTTCGGCACGGGCAGGTGGACCGTGATCAGCTCGACCTCCGGCTTCGTGCGGTACTGGCCGCACTGCTGGATGAGGAAGTCGACGGCATCGAGCGACGGCTTGGAGCCGTCAACGGCGAGAAGGATCTTCATGGCGCGATTTTACGCGGCTTGGGCGTTCGCGGGCTCGACGCCCGAAGGGAAGCGCACGGTGAAGGTGCTGCCCTTGCCGACCTGGCTCTTGAGCGTGATCGCGCCGCCGTGCTGCTCGACGATCTGCTTCGCGCCGGCGAGGCCGATCCCCGTGCCCTGGAAGCGGCCCTCGACGTTGGTGCCGCGCTGGAAGCGCTCGAATACGCGCGACTGATCCTGACCCGGGATGCCGATGCCGCGGTCTCGCACCGTGAGGATGGCGTCGGTGTCGTGCGCCTCGACCTTGATGTTGACCTCGCCGCCGTCGGGCGAGTACTTGATCGCGTTGCCGACCAGGTTGCCGACCACGCGCTGCAGGCGCGCGGCGTCGACGCTGGCATGCAGCATCGGCGGCCCTTCGAGCAGGAGGCGGTGGCGCTGCGTGGTCTGCTGGCAGTCGGCGACGACCTGCCGCACGAGCGGCATCAGGTCGTGCTTGCGCTTCTTCAGCTCGAGGGGCCGGCCGGCCTCGAGACGCGAGACGTCGAGGAAGGCGTCGAGCTGCTGCGCCATGCGCTTCGCCGCGGACTGGATGTGGTCGGCGCAGCTCTTCAGGCGATCGCGCATCGACGGCTCGTCGACCGAGCGCTCGAGCAGCTCGGCCGCGGACTGGATAGTGGAGAGCGGGTTGCGCAGGTCATGCGAGGCGGCGGCGAGGAATTCGTCGCGCGCGTGCAGCGCCCGCTTGAGATCGCCCGACAGGCGCTCGGCTTCGGCGCGCGCCTGCACCGCGTTCTGGTAGGCGGTGGAGAGCCGCCCGGCGAGCGTCCAGCCGAGCGCGCCGACCACGGCGAGGATGACGGCGAGCACCGCGCCGCGCTCCAGCACCTGGCGGCGGGCCGGCGCGAAGGCGGTGACGGCGGGCTCGGTAAGCATCACGCCCCAGCCGTAATTCGACACCGGCGCGTAGGCGATGAGGGAGGATTTGTCGCGGAACGGCGCGATCTCGGCGCCGGTCTTGCCCTCGAGCATCGCGCTGACCTGCGGGCCTTCGAGGCGCGTCAGTTCCTTGCTCGCGGCGTCGGCCTGGATCAGCGCCTGCCGGTCGGAGTCGACGATGGTGAGGTCGACCAGCGGCGAACCGATCTTTGCCATCAGGCTCGCCGTGAAGCGCTCGGTCGGCAGCGGCACGATGAGCGCGCCCTGGCCGCCCTCGAGCGGCGCGGCGATGATGACGATGGGCTGGCCGGTGCGCCGGCCGAGAAGCGCCGGACTGACGACGGGCTTGCCGGAGCGCATGGCCTGCTGAAAATACGGCCGGTCATCGACCGAGAAGGCCGGCCCGTCGACGGCGTTGGCGACCATCCTGCCGCCGGCATCGACCACCACCAGCGCCTGCCAGTCGGGGTAATCCGCGGCGACCTGCCGCAGGAATGCATTCAGGTCCTCGCCGCCGCGGCCGCGGGCGACCAGGGGATGGCGCGCCAAAGCGCGCACCGCGGCCACGTGTCCGTCGAGAAACGCCTCGGCCGCGTAAGCGGTCGCCTGGGTGAAGTAGGTCCGCTCGGTCGAGACGACGAACACGTCGCGCAGGTATTGCTGCCAGATGGTGAAGCCGCTCAGCGCGACGAGCGGAAAAATGGCCAAGGCAATGACCCACAAGACTTTGGCGCGCTGCGACATGAACCCCTGTCCCCGTTTCCCCTAGGAAAGAATAATACCTTCCCCCACCCTCCCGGGGTGGTTCGCGGCCGGCCGATTGGTGTACCTTTTCGCGCATGCACTACCACTACTTCACCCTCGAACAGCGCAGCACCCTGGCAAGACTCCTCTCGCAGCTGCCGGAGACCGAAAGACAATCCGGCCTCAATCGCTTGCAATCACCTGACTACGGCGTCTGCGAGGTCTGCGGCACGGACATCCCGTTCGTGCGGCTGATGTCGGATCCGCTGCGCAAGCGCTGCTCCGGCTGCGTTTGAGTTTTCGCCGGGCGCCCCCACCTGAGGGCGCATGAAGTACAAGGACTACTACAAGGTCCTCGGCGTCGAGCGCGGCACGGGCGACGAGGAAATCAAGAAGGCCTACCGCAAGCTCGCGCGCAAGTACCACCCCGACGTCTCCAAGGAAGCGAACGCCAAGGAGAAGTTCCAGGAGGTTTCCGAGGCCTACGAGACGCTGCGCGACAAGGAAAAGCGCGCCGCATACGACAGCCTCGGCAGCCACCGTCCCGGGCAGGATTTCCGCCCGCCGCCCGACTGGTTCGACCGCTTCGGCAGCGGCGGCTTCGGCAACACGCGCGACGACCTCCGCAACGTCGACCTCTCGGACCTGTTCGAGTCGATGGGCATCTTCGGCCGCGCGCGCGGGCGCAGCGGCGGCCGCGGCATGCAGTTCCCCGGCGAGGACTACGAAGTCACGGTGCGTCTCGGGCTCGACGAGGCGGCGCGCGGCGCGGAGCGCGAGCTGCGACTCGACGGCCGCACGATCCGCGCCCGCATCCCGCGCGGCGCCACCGACGGGCAGCGCCTGCGGCTCGCCGGCAAGGGCGGGGCCGGCGCCAGCGGCGGGCCGCCGGGCGACCTCTACCTGCATATCGTCTTCGAGCCGCATCCGCTCTTCCGGCCGAGCGGCCACGACCTCGAGATCGAGATTCCGCTCGCGCCCTGGGAAGCGGCGCTCGGCGCGCAGATCGAGGTGCCCACCCTCGACGGCGCGGTCAGCATGAAAGTGCCGCCCGGCGTGAAGAGCGGCCAGAAGCTGCGCCTCGCCGGCAAAGGCCTGCCCAAGCCGGGCGACGGCGCGGGCGATCTTTATGCAGTGCTCAACATCGTCGTCCCGGGCACGCCGAGCGAGCGCGAGAAAAAGCTCTACGAAGAGCTGCGCGCGGCCTCCAAGTTCGATCCGCGCAGCCGATTCAAGCCCTGACAGGAACGGGTCTTGCAAGCAGGCGGCCATGGCCCTCACATCCCAGCAGACCCAGCAGCTGAAGAAGATCATCGTCCATCGCCGAGAAGAGCTGGTCTCCGAACTGCGCGACGACGTGCGCAAGACGCGTGCCGAGCGCTTCGGCGAGATCGCCGGCGAGGTGCCCGATACCGGCGACGAGTCGGTCGCGGCCCTGATCGCGGACCTCGACCAGGCCGAGCTCGGCCGCGACATCGACGAGCTGCGTGGCCTCGAGGCGGCGCGCGAGCGCATCGCCAGCGGTGGCTACGGCGTGTGCGTCGACTGCAGCCGCGACATCGGCTTCGAGCGCCTGCGCGCGACGCCGAGCGCCATCCGCTGCATCGATTGCCAGACGCTGCACGAGAAAACCTTCGCCAGCCCCGGCGCGCCTAGCCTCTAGTAGCCGCCTTAACTTCCGAGCACGCACTTCTCGTAGAGCTGCGGGAACGCCCCCGCCGGGTCGTACTTCGCCTTCAGCTCGCGGTACGCCGCGCCGCCGTAGCGCGCGGCGAAGTCTTCCGGCTCGAAGTACGAGTCCGAGTAGAGCGACTTGATGCCGCCGAGCTCGCCGACCTTCGCCTCGATCAGGCGGTTGAAGTGCCCGTCGGCGTGCTTCTCGCGCGTGCGCTTCACGTCCCAGAAGCCGAAGTTGACGTACCACTCCCGCCCCACCGGGTAGAGCGAGAACGCGTGCGACTGAGCTCCGATCGGACAGATCCACATCGGCCACAGACCTATTTTTTCTGAATAAAAATTCAAAAACTCAAAAGCATTTCTGAGCGGAATATCGACGTCCTGGATCACCGATTCCGAGTGCAGGCCGAGCAGCCGCTCCAGCTTCTTCGTCACGCCGACGCGGCTGTTCCAGCGCATGATCTTCGTGTAGGTCTTCGACCCCAGGCGCTCCCGGCCGAAGACATGTCTTCGGAAAAAAGCGTTCTGGGCGAGGACGTTCTTGGAGCACCAGAACCAGTCGGTGTCCCAGCGCCAGATGTAGTCGGCGACCGTGAGGTAATCCTCTTCGCGCTCGGCGATCGAGCGGTAGTAGATCTTCTCGAACTTGTAGTCGCTCGCGTACGGGGCGGAATCGACGAAGCGCGCGAGCGTCATGAACATCGTTCCCGGACCGAATACGGTCCCGTCGACGAAATCCTCGCTCCTCGCCGCCAGTATTTTTTCCAATTCGGAGAAAGAAGCGAAGGGCACGTGGCGCAGATGCACGAAAGGCTTCACCGGGATGGTCTTCGCGCGCACGCGCAGCGCGTAGCCGAGCGTGCCGTAGGAGTTCGGAAAGCCGAAGAACAAATCGCGGTGCTCGTTGTCCGCGCTGCAAGCGACGACGCGGCCGTCGCCGAGCAGGACATCGATCTCGAGCATGGTGTCGTGCACCAGGCCGTACCGGTGCGACGAGGATTCGATACCGACTCCCGCCACCGCGCCACCGAGGGTGATGGTCTTGAGCTGCGGCACGACCGCAGGCATGACGCCGTGCGCGAGGCACTCGCGCACCAGGTCCTCGTACGGGATCATGCCCTCGGCATCGACCCAGCCGTCGCCGAACTGAATCACCTGGTTGAAGGCGCGCACGTCGAGGCGGCGGCGCTCGCCGCTCACGCGGTCGCGGAAGAGGTTGGAGGTGTCCTTGGCGAGCGCGACGCGCCCGCCCGCCTGCCTAAGCTGCCCGGCTAGAGCTTCTCTTTTCTGCTGGTGCAGGCTGTTCGTAGAGGAACTCCCGGCCCATCGGATAGCTTGCCGTCGTCACGTTGCCCTTGGCGAAGGCAACCTGGAAGAGGTGCGTGCGGCCGACGCGCGAGCGGAACATCTCGGCGCAGCCGTACAGGTAGGTGCGCCAGATGCGGCGGAAGCGCTCGTTGAAGCGCGCTGGGTCGAGGGCGCGGATCTTCTCCCAGCTCTGGTCGAAGCGCTCGCCCCAGGCGTCGAGCGTGAGCGCGTAGTGGCGGCGCAGGTTCTCGACATCGAGCACTTCCAGCCCGGCCTTCTCCATCTCGACGATGACGTCGGCGAGGCTCGGGATCCAGCCGCCGGGGAAAACGTACTTGCGGATGAAGTAGTCGGTCTCGAACTGGCCGATATGGCCGATGAAATGGATCAGGCCCAGGCCGCCGGGCTTGAGCGAGCGCGCATGCGCGCGGATGAGATCGGTCAGGCCGTCGCGCCCGGCGTGCTCGAGGCAGCCGATCGACACGACCTTGTCGAACTGGCGGTCCATGCTGCGGAAATCGCCCTCGACCGCGACCGTGTTCTTCAGGCGCTTGAACTCGATCTGGCGCCGGGCGTGCTCGACCTGCGAGCGCGTCGTGTTGTAGCCGGTGACCTTCACGCCGAAGCGCTCCTCGGCGTACTGCAGGAAGCCGCCGAAGCCGCTGCCGATGTCGACCACGTCGTCGCCGGGCTTGAGCAGGACCTTCCTCGCCACGTGGTCGAGCTTGTTGCGCTGCGCCTCCTCCAGCGTGCGCGTGCCGTCCGACCAGTAGGCGCAGGTGTAGAGCATCAGCGGGTCGTCGAGCCAGAAACGGTAGAAGTCGGGCCCGAGCGCGTAGTGGAACTCGGCGTTGTGCTTGGCGCGCAGCCAGCTCGAGTTCGAGTGCAGGAATTCGTGCAGGCGGTTGAGCCCGCGCAGCAGCAGGTTCGGGCTGTCGACGCCGGCTTCCATGCCGGCCTCCAGCGCCTTCGGCAGGCTGCCGTCGATGTCCAGGTCGCCGTCGAAATAGGACTCGAGCAACCCGACGTGGCCGAACACGGCGGTGCGCCAGTACGCGCGCGTCCGCCGGAAGGAGAGCGTGAACGCAGGGTCGCCGCTGGAATAGCGCGTTTCGCGGCCGTCGGCGAAGCGCACTGCGAAGGGCACGCGGCTTTGCTGCGCGAGCTTGTGGACCAGGGTCTCGACCAGGGATCTCACGCCGGCGATTGTAACGCCCGATGGAAGCGAAGGCATGACTTCTGCTAGGGTCGTTTCTCTCCGGAAATATAGGAGGAAACATGGCTGTTAAGAAGCAACCCGCCAAGCCCGAGCGACGCGCGAAACCCCGCGCCGTCCCGCTGCCCGTCGCGGAGCCTCGCCCCGACGACGGCGAAGGCGACAACGTCACGCGCCGGATCGCCGAAGCCGCGTACTACCGCGCGCAGCAGCGCGGCTTCGAGCCGGGGCACGAGCTCGAGGACTGGATCGCGGCGGAACAGGAAGTCCGGCGCAGGATGGAAGGAGCGGCCTAGCCGGCCGCTCCTTCGTTCACGCCCCGCTAGCGCCGCGTCGCGCCGGCGCCGGCCGTGCCGCTGCCGGAATCGGCCGCGGCGGTGCGGGTACCGAACACTTCGATCTCGACGCGCCGGTCGGGCTGCAGGCAGTCGACCAGCTTGCGGTTCTTGCGCTGCTCGGGGCCCATCCGGTCGCAGGCAGCGCCCGTCACCGGCTCGGCTTCGCCCTTGCCGGCGACCTCGATGTTCGATGTCGCCACCTTGCCGTCAAGGTACTGCTTCACCGCGTTCGCGCGCGCCTCGGAGAGCTTCTGGTTCGCGTCGTCCTTGCCGATGCGGTCGGCATGGCCGGTCGCGACGACGGCCTCGAGGTTCGCGTCCTGGACGCGGCCGGCGAGCTCGTCGAGCTTCTGCTTGCCCGAATCCTTCAGGTCGGCCTTGCCGAACTCGAACAGCACGTCGGTCGAGAGGGAAACTTTTTCCAGCACCGGGCCGCGCGGCGACTCGGTCTGCGCGAGCGGCTCGGGCTCGGGAGCCTTCGCCGGCTCGGGCTGGGGCTCGGTTTGCGCCACCGGTGCGGGCGGAACGGCGGCACGCGGCACGGCATCACACGGGGCGACCGCCTGGTCGGGCGTCCAGGTACCGCTGTGAACGCACAGCCCGAAAGGCGTGGTGGTCGGGCCGGCGCCCGAAGACTGGGTTACGTAGCCGGGCTCGGCGAGCGCGGCGGTGCCGAGCGCGGCGAGCGCGGCGGCGAGCAGGGTTCTTTTCATCGGCGGTGCCTCCTAGAGAACGGGGATATCGTCCGAAAGGAGCAATTTATGTTCCCCGTCGTGAGCCGAACGGCACGGCCGGCGCGGCCGGGAACTTGCATCCCGGCATGCAACATCATGACCTACGAGCCATGAATATCTGCGTGCACACCTCCCCCAGCCGTCGCGGCGAGGCTGAGCCGCACGTTTTCTTCGTCGGCGGGCACCGCCTGATCGTCATCGGTATCCGCGAGCGCTGGGTCGACCATCCGCACCACTACTACGAGGTCACCTGCGACGACGGTCGGCGCTTCCTGCTGCGCCACGACACCGCCCGTTCGACCTGGGAGCTCGCCGGCGTCTACGCGCCGAAGTTTCTCAGCGCGCGTTCGCGGTAAGAAACGCCGCGATCTCCCCCATCACCTCGCGGTGACGGCCGACCCAGAGGTGGCCGCCGTCGGGCAAGCCGAGGAAGCGCGCTCCCGGAATGTGCTGCGCGGTATAGATCGAGCTCTCGTAGGTCCCCCAGAGGTCGTCGCGCGCGCTGATCACCAGGGTCGGCACGCCGATGCGCTCGAGCTCGAAGCGCGGCAGGTGCGTGACGACGGTCGCGTCGTTCAATAGCCCCTCGCGCCGCTCGCTCACCGGCAGCGGCTGCAGCGCGAGGCGATCGAAGCGCGCCCTCTCGTCCGCATCGGCGCGCTGCAGCACTTCCCGCGGCGTGCCCATGACTTTCTCCGGCGATCCGTGGGCGACGAGCCAGAAGAGGAAATCGGAGCCGAGCGCGCCCTCGAACAGCCAGCGCGCCGCGGCCGGCGGCCGCGCGAGGCCGGCTTGCGGCGAATACACCATCGGCACGAGCAGGACGAGCGCGGTGCAGCGCCCGGGGTGGCGAAGCGCGAATTCCATCGACGACGGCGCCCCGGCGGACACGCCCGCCACCGCCGCGCGCGGGATCTTCAGCGCCTCGAGCAGGCAGGCGTGCGCGTCGGCCTGCGCAGCCGGCGTGGCGTCGGAGCGCTGCGGCGTGCGCAGGTAGCCGAAGCGCGAAGGCGCGACGACGCGAAAGCCCCGCGCTGCCAGCTCGCGAGCGGCTTCCAGCGTCTGATCGAAGCCGCCGCCCGCGCCATGCACGAGCAGCACCGGCGACCCTTCGCCGACCAGCGCGTATTCGATCGGTCCGCAGCGCGTCTCCACCACCTCGCTGCCGGTGGCGATCCGCTGGCGCGCGGCGGCGAGGTCGGAGCGGTATTTCGCGTAAACCAGCGCCGTCCCCGCCGCGAAGAGCGCGAGGACGGCGAGAAAAAGGGCTTTGCGGGCGCGCACGGCGCCCAAGGGTACGCCGTTTGGCCCTGCCGTTTAGCCCATAGCTTCGCGAGCGAGCGCACAGACGCCGCTCCGCCCGGCGCCGGAAAATGGCCGCCTATGAAAACCCTAGTGATCGTGATTGCGCTTGCCGCGCTCGCCGCGTGCAACCGCGAAGGCCCCGCCGAGAAAGCCGGTCGGAATATCGACAACGCCGCCAGCAAGGCCGGACGCAGCATCGAGAACGCCGGCGACAAGGTGCGCGACGCCGTCAACGGCAAGAAGTAAGACTTTCGCGTTACCCTCGGCGCACCCATGGCGGTGCGCCGCTACCCCGTCGAGTTCGAGGGCGAGATCGCCGTTACGGGAGGCGTGCGCCTGCCTTTGCGGCCCATCCGGCCCGAGGACGCCCCGCTCATCACGCGCTTCTTCCAGGGCCTCTCCGAGCGCTCGCGCTATCAGCGCTTCATGCAGCACTTGCACGCGCTGCCGCCGGCGATGCTGGCGCGCTTCACCAACGTCGACTACGAGCGCGAGCTCGCCCTGGTGGTCCTCGACCTCGAGGGAAGCGAAATCATCGCCGTCGGCCGCTACGCCCCGAGCGTCGACGATGGCAATGCCGAGTTCGCGCTGACCGTCGCGGACGCGTGGCAGGCGAAGGGCATCGGCCGGGTCCTGCTCGAGCGCCTTTGCGATTACGCGCGCCGCGCCGGCTACCGCGCCCTCTATGGCCGCATCCTCGACGGCAACAAGGAGATGTTCGACCTCGCGGCGCGCCTGGGCTTCGTTCCGCACGCGCGCGACGGCGCCGAGCTCACGGTCGTGCGCCGCCTGTAGACTTCAGCCATGCGCGAAGGCTCGCTCGAAGCCCCCACCCGGCATCCGCTCGGCTGGAAGAACCCCGAGTTCTGGGATCAGGCGAAAGCCGAGAAGGAGCTCGAGCGGATCTTCGACATCTGCCACGGCTGCCGGCGCTGCGTCAACCTGTGCACCACCTTCCCGACGTTGTTCGACCTGGTCGATGCCTCGCCGACCATGGAAGTCGACGGCGTGAAGAAAGAGGACTACGCGAAGGTCGTCGACCAGTGCTATCTGTGCGACCTCTGCTACATGACGAAATGCCCGTACGTTCCGCCGCATCCCTGGAACGTCGACTTCCCGCACGTCATGCTGCGCGCCAAGAGCATCAAGTTCGAGCAGGGCATCAAGTTTCGCGACCGCCTGCTCTCCTCGACCGACGCGATGGGCAAGCTGGCGGCGATTCCCGTGGTCGCGCAGACGGTGAATGCCGTCAACGGCAATGCGCTTGCAAGAACCGCCATGCAAAGCGTCCTCGGCGTCCACAAGGACCGCGAGCTGCCGCCTTACACGCCGAAAAAATTCAGATCTTCTTTCCAGAAGAGCCCTGCGTTCGAAGCGAAGAACGGCAAAGAGACCCCCGGCAAGGTAGCGATCTTTGCCACCTGCTATGCGAACTACAACGAGCCGGACCTGGGACACGACCTGCTTGCCCTGCTCGCCCACAACGAGATTCCCTACGTGCTGGTCGATCAGGAAGTCTGCTGCGGCATGCCCAAGCTCGAGCTGGGCGACCTCCACGGGGTCGACCGTCTGAAACAAAAGAACATTCCCATCCTCGCCCGCTACGCGCGCGATGGCTACGCCATCCTCGCTCCGGTACCTTCCTGCGCGCTGATGTTCAAGCAGGAGCTGCCGCTCATGTACCCCGACGACGCCGAGACCCTCGCCGTGCGCGACGCCATGTTCGATCCGTTCGAATATTTCGCTTTGCGCCGCAAGGACGGGCTATTGAAGACGACGTATAAAAATTCCCTGGGGAAAATCGCCTATCACCTCCCCTGCCACTCGCGCGTGCAGAACATGGGACAGAAGACGCGCGAGATGCTGGAGAGCGTGCCCGGCACGCAGGTGACGGTGGTCGAGCGCTGCTCCGGCCACGACGGCACCTGGGGCGTGAAGAGCGAATACTTCGACAACTCGATGAAGATCGGCCGGCCGGTGTTCCGCATGATGGCCGAAGCCGAGGCCGACTACGTCAGTTCCGACTGCCCGATCGCGGCGCGCCACATCATGCAGGGCATGGGCGAGGATACGGGCAAGGCCGTCAAAGCGCATCCCCTCAGCCTCCTGAGAAGGGCGTACGGCATCTAGGTTCGTCTTGCTGTTGCTGCTCGCGGGTTGCGCCTCGGCGCCGCCGCCGGGCGCCCTCGTATTCGGCGTGCTCGGCGACACGCCCTACAACGCGCGCGAGGTCGAGCGCCTCGAGGCGCTGATCGACGACATCAACGGCGCGCCGCTCGCCTTCGTCGTGCACGTCGGCGACATCGGCGCCGGCACATCGGGCTGCAGCGACGCGTGGCTGCAGGCGCGCAAGGAGCAATTCGCGCGCATTCGCCATCCCTTCGTCCTCATCCCCGGCGACAACGAGTGGAACGATTGCCCGCGTCCGCTCGAGCGCCTCGCCGCCTGGCGCAGCGTCTTCTGCCTCCCCAACCTGAAAGTGGACGTGCAGCCGGGGGAGTATTGCGAGCACATGCGCTGGCAATCGGGCGGCTATGTCTTCGTGACGCTCAACGTGCAAGGCAGTAACAACAACATCCGCCATGCCGAGCACGGCCCGCGCATGGCGGCCGTCATTTCCTGGCTGGACGAGGGGGCGCGCCTGGCCGAGAGGCAACGCGGGCTGGTCGTGCTGATGCAGGGAGATCCCTTCATCGTCCTGCCGCGCGACGGCTACGCCGAGCTGCGCAGGAAGCTCGCCGCGCTCGGCGAACGGATGCCCGGCCGGGTCGTCCTGGTGCACGGCGACAGCCACACTTATCACGACGACGAGCCGATCCCCGGTGTGCGCCGCCTGGAAGTCTGGGGCTCGCCGGTGGTCAGCTGGATACGGGGGGAAATCGGGCCTGAAGGTGTGCGCTTCAGCGCGCCGCGCTATCGCTAAGCTGCCCTATCAGCGCACGACCGAGTCGATGGTGATGCGCACGCCGCGCGCGTCGTTCGCCACTGCCGCGCTCGCTCCCTGCAGGTCGCCCGGCTGCGGCGCGGCCAGGCCGGATTTCGAGATGCGCGCCGAGACGACGACGCGCGGAAAATTGGACAGCTTGGCCCCCGGGGCCATGGCCATCGTATCGTCGAGCGCGAAGGCGAGCGGCAGGTCGCGCACGCGCTTTTTCAAGACCGCCAGCGGCATCGGCGGCCCCTCGGCGGCGCGGGCAAAAATGAACACCGCGTCGTCGGGCGAGACGCTCTTCTTCAGCTTCTCCGCGAGGCGCACCTCGCCGCGCAGCACCCGGCCGCCCTTCATCGCCAGCGCCTCGTCGATGTTCGCCTGGATCGCCCGGGCGTCGTCGCCGCCGGCGGGCACCAGCGGCAGCATGCGCCGCCAGGTCCGCGCCGCGCCGTCGAAGTCCTTGCGCTCGTAGGCCGCGGTGCCGGCGAGCGCCAGCGCCTTGATGTTCCGCGGGTCGAGCTCCAGCGCGCGCAGCGCCAGCTTCTCGGGCTCGCCGACCATGCTCTCGCCGCGCGACATGGCGAGCACCTCGGCGAAGTCGGCGAGCAGCTGCGGGTCGCGCGGCGCGCGCGTCGCCGCCCGCGCGTAGGCGTCGGCGGACTCGGCGTAGCGGCCCATCACTGCATAGGAGCGGCCGAGCAGCTTCCAGCCGTCGGTATCGTCGGGGTTCTCGCGCAGCTTGGCGGCGAGGCGCGCCACCATCGCCTCGACCTGCTGCGCGGTGACCGGCGCCTCGGCCTGGCGGTCGATCATGCGCGGGCTGCCGACGCCGAAGTAGATGGCGAGCGCCGCCAGCGGGATCGCCACCCCGGCCGCCCACGGGATCGCCCGGCGCGAGCGCGGCGCCTCGGCCTCTGCCGGGGCGACGTCCGCCAGCAGCCGCGCCTCGAGCTCCTTGCGCGAACGCTCGTGGTCCTGCGGCGTGATCTTGCCGCCGGCGAGGTCGGCGTCGAGCTCGCGGAGCTGGTCGCGGTAGACCGAGATGTTCGCGTCGCGGGTGGAAACCCTGCCGCGCGCGCGCGCGGGCCACAGGAGCCAGACGAGCAGGCCGGCGGCGAGCAGCGTCGCGAGGACGGCGAAGCGGATCATTCCAGCAGCTTCGCGGCGCGCGCGCGCTCGGCGTCTGAAAGCTCGGGCGCTCGCACTTTGCGTTTTATTCTCAGAAACAAAAGAAACAAGCCGAACGCGAGCAGGATGAACGGCCCGGCCCAGAGGAGCACGGTGCTCGCTTTCAGCGGCGGCCGGTAGAGGACGAAGTCGCCGTAGCGCGCGACCAGGAAATCGACCACGTCGCGCTCGCTTTTGCCGCTCTTCAGCTGCTCGCGTACCTGGTTTCGCAGGTCGACGGCGAGCGGCGCGCTGGAATCGGCGAGCGTCTGGTTCTGGCAGACCAGGCAGCGCAGCTCGCTGGAAAGATCGCGCACGCGCTTTTCCAGGGCGGGGTCTTCCTGCGCAAGAGCGATCCCGCAGAAAAGAACGAGAAGAAGCCTAGCCATTGAGCTCCCGCAGCAGCGGCTCGATCTTTTCCTTCAGGATCTCGGGGGTCACGGGGCCGATGCGCTTGTAGCGGATCACGCCCTGGCGGTCGATCACGTAGGTCTCCGGCACGCCGTAGACGCCGTAGTCGAGGGCGATGCGTCCCGCGCCGTCAAAGACCGAGGCGACGAACGGATTGCCGTTGCGGGTGAGCCAGGGAATCGCGTCCTTGCGCTCGTCCTTGTAGTTCAGGCCCACGACCGGCACCGCCGCCGCTGAGAGGCGCGTGATCTGCGGGTGCTCGACCAGGCACGGCGCGCACCACGACGCCCAGACGTTCAGCACCCAGACGCGGCCGAGCATGTCCTTCTGCGAGAAGGTCTTGTCCGGCGCCGAGAGGAGCGGCAGCTCGAACGCCGGCGCGGGCTTGCCGATCAGCGGCGAAGGCACCTCGCGCGGATCGAGGCGCAGGCCGACGGCGAGCAGGACGAGGAGCGCGACGAAGGCGCCGAGGACCCACGCCACTCTCATCGGGAAAATTCGGCGGCGGCTTTGACCAGGTCGGATTCTCTTTTCAGCGAATACCGGTAGCGGCGATCGCTCGCCGCCAGCAGGCCGCCGAGCGCCATGATCAGGCAGCCCACCCAGATCCAGTCGACGAAGGGCTTCACCTGCACCCGCACCAGCCAGGCACCGTCGCCAAGCGCGTCGCCGAGCGAAACGTAGAGATCGCGCGTCAGGCCGGCGTCGATCGCGGCCTCGGTCATCGGCATCTGCTGCACCGTGTAGATGCGCTTCTCCGGGGCGAGCTTCGTCACCGGCTTGCCGTCGCGCGTGACCGTCATCTGCGCCCGCGCGGCGACGTAGTTCGGCCCGCGCACGTCGCTCACTTCCTCCAGGCGGAAGACATAGCCGCCGAGCTCGACCGATTCGCCGGCGCGCAGCTTCACGTCCTTCTCGCTGTCGTAGCCCTTGACCAGCGTCACGCCGACGACGAAGACGGCGACGCCGATATGCGCGACGACCATGCCGTAGTGAGATCTGCTTTGCCGCCAGCTCTTTCTCAGGGTGAGGAGCGCGGTGAGCACGACCCAGATGGCGAGCGCCAGGCCGAAGCCCACCATCGCGTGCCAGGTGCCCATGGCGAGCGGCAGGAGAATGCCGGCGGCGAGGCTCACCGCCAGCGCCCAGCGCAGCAGCACCGCCAGCTCCGGCAGGCTCGTCTGCTTCCAGCGCGCGAGCGGACCGACGCCCATGAGGAAGAGCGCCGGCGCCATCAGCGGCACGAACACCGCCTCGAAGTAGGGCGGACCGACCGAGAGCTTGCCGGCGCCGACGGCGTCGATCAGCAGCGGATATAGGGTGCCGAGGAACACCGTTCCCGCCGCCGCGGCGAGCAGCACGTTGTTCGCCAGCAGGAAAGATTCTCTCGAGACGGGCGCAAAATCGCCGCCGAGGCCGATGCGCGAGGTACGCCAGGCGTAGAGCGCCAGGGCTCCGCCGATGAACAGACCGAATAACGCCAGAATGAAAATCCCCCGCGTCGGGTCCACCGCAAAGGCGTGCACCGACGTGAGCACGCCCGAGCGCACGAGGAAGGTGCCGAGCAGCGACAGGCCGAAGGCGACGATCGCGAGCAGCACGGTCCAGCTTCGGAAGGCGCCCCGCTTCTCGGTCACCGCGAGCGAATGGATAAGCGCCGTGCCGACCAGCCAGGGCATGAAGGAAGCGTTCTCGACCGGGTCCCAGAACCACCAGCCGCCCCAGCCGAGCTCGTAGTACGCCCAGCCGCTGCCAAGAGCGATGCCGACGGTGAGAAACATCCACGCGACCGTGGTCCATGGGCGCGACCAGCGCGCCCAGGCGGCATCGAGCCGGCCCGACAGCAGCGCCGCGACCGCGAAGGAGAAGGCGACCGAGAAGCCGACGTAGCCCATGTAGAGCATCGGCGGATGGAAGACCATGCCCGGGTCCTGCAGCAGCGGATTGAGGTCGCGCCCGTCCGCCGGCGCCGGCACCAGGCGGTCGAACGGATTCGAGGTGAAGAGCATGAAGGCGAGGAAGCCCGCGCTCACCAGTCCCATCGTGCCGAGCACCCGCGCGGTCATCTCTTCGGGCAGGTGGCGGCTGAACAGGCTGACCGCGGTCATCCACACGCCGAGCATCAGCGTCCAGAGAAGCAGCGAGCCTTCGTGGCCGCCCCAGGCGCCGGCGACGCGGTAGTGCAGCGGCAGCGCGGTGTTCGAGTTCGCCGCCACGTAGGCGACGGAGAAGTCGTTGGTCACGAAGGCGTGCACCAGGCAGCCGAAAGCGAATGCCACGAGCAGCGCCTGGGCCTGCGCGGCGGCGCGCGCATGGGCCTCGAAGCGGCCGCTCAGGCCGAACGACTGGAAGAGCGCCGTGGCGAGCGCGAGGGCGAGAGCGAACTGTCCGAGCTCGGGGATCATGGCTTCAAGGTCTTCGCGGCCTTCTGCGCCTGCTCGACGGCGTGCTGCGCCTCGGGCGGCATGTAATTCTCGTCGTGCTTGGCGAGCACCTCGCGCGCCTGGAACACGCCGTCGGGGCCGAGCTGGCCCTGCGCCACCACACCCTTGCCTTCGCGGAAGAGATCCGGCAGCGCGCCGCGGTACACCACGGCCATGGTTTTGACCGTGTCGGTGACGACGAAGCGCACTTCGACGCCGTCGCGCTTCAGGCTGCCCTTCTCCACCATGCCGCCGATGCGGAAGGTACGGCCCTGCGGCGCCTCGTGGGCCGCGACCTGGCTCGGCGTGAAGAAGAACACCAGGTTCTTCTGGAAGGCCGTCAGGACGAGCGCGGCGACGATGCCGAGCGCGGCGACGCCGACGCCGATGGCGGCGAGCTTTTTATGCCTTGGCTTCACGCTTTCTCTTCATCAGGAAAACGATTTCCGCGAACAACAAGAGGAAAGTCACGGCGTAGGAGCCCCACAGGTAGAAGCCGTAGTCGCTCATGCCTCCCTCTCCCGGATGATGCAGCGAACGCGCACCATCGTCACGGCAATGCTATAGGCCCAGAACGCGAGCGCCATCAGCAGCATGCCGGTGAGCATCTGCGCCGCCACGGTCGGTGCCTTCGCCATGCTCACCGAGGCGCCCTGGTGGAGCGTGTTCCACCACACCACCGAGTAATGGATGATCGGGATGTTCACCGCGCCGACGATGGCCAGCAGCGCGCCGGCGCGGTCGGCCCGCCGCGGATCGTCGATCGCCGCCTGCAGGGCGATGAAGCCGAGATACAGAAATAACAGGATCAGCTCGGAGGTCAGGCGCGCGTCCCAAACCCAGTAGGTTCCCCAGGTCGGCCGGCCCCACAGCGATCCCGTCCAGAGCGCGATGAAGGTGAAGAGCGCGCCGGTCGGCGCGAGCGCGGTCGCCATCATCCCGGACAAGCGGGTGTTGAAAGCGAGCCCGAGCGCCGCCCAGCAAGCCATGACGACATAGATGAACATCGACATCCATGCCGCGGGCACATGAATGTAGATGACGCGGTAGACCTCGCCCTGCTGCGCGTCGGTCGGCGCGACGAAGAAGCCGACATAGAGGCCAGCAGCCGCAAGAAGCGCGGCTGCAATTCCACAGCCCAGCGCGATCCGCCCCGCGAGCGGGTAGAAAGTCTGCGGCGAGGCGTACCAGAACCAGTTCATTCCATCGATATCCTTAGCGCCGCAGCGATCGCCCAGGGAGCGAACGCGCAAGACGCCACGAGCAGCGCCGCCAGCAGCAGCAACTGTCCCTCACCCCCCATTCCCGCGGACGCCATGTCGACGCTGCCCGCGCCGAGAATCAGGACCGGCACGTAAAGAGGCAGGACGAGCAGCGAGAGCAGGATCCCTCCGCCGCGCACGCCGAGCGTCAGCGCCGCGCCGATCGCGCCGATCATGCTGAGCACCGGCGTGCCGAGCAGCAATGATAGTGCAAGCACCGGGTACAGCGCGCTCGGCAAGTCGTACTGCAGCGCGATGAGCGGCGCGACGGCCGCCAGCGGCAGCCCGGCGACGATCCAGTGCGCCGCGGCCTTGGCGGCGGCGATGACGCCGAGCGGCGACGCGCCGAGCAACAGCTGCTCGAGCGTGCCGTCCGCATGGTCGGCGGCGAACAGGCGCGAGAGCGAGAGCATCGACGAGAGCAGCGCCGCCACCCAGATCACGCCCGGGGCGATCGCGCGCAACAGGTTCGGCTCGGCGCCGATGCCGAGCGGGAAGAGGCTGGCGACGATGATGAAGAACAGCAGCGCCGTGGCGACGTCGCCGCGCCGCCGCCAGGCGAGCAGCAGGTCGCGGCGGACGATGGAAATCGCGGCATCAACCACGCGAGCCCAGCTCGATCACCCGCGTTGCGGTGCCCGAATCCTGATGCGTGGTGTAGACGACCACCTTGCCGCGAATCACGTGGCCGTTGATCAGGCCCTCCACTAGCTTGATGCCGTCGGCGTCGAGCGCGGCAAACGGCTCGTCGAGCAGCCAGAGAGGGCAGTCGAAGGAGAAGCAAAGACGCGCGAGCGCCGCCCTGCGCTTCTGCCCTTGCGACAGCCGCCGCACTGGAAAATCAGGAACGCCGAAAAGCGAAAGCGCGGAAGCGATTTCCTCCGACGACGCGATGCGGCCGGACAGCCGGCAGGAAATGCCCAGGTTCTCCCCGGCGGTCAGATCGTCCTTCACCGCGGGGGCGTGGCCGAAGTAGACCATCTGACGCGAATATTCCTCGCGCAGCGAAGCGATTGGCTCGCCCTTCCAGCGTACTTCACCCTCGGTCGGCGTCAGGAGCCCGCAAAGGATGCGCAGCAGGCTCGTCTTGCCGCTGCCGTTCGGCCCGGCGATGCGCAACCGCTCGCCCGCCGCGACGGCGAAGGAAAGGCCGCGGAAAAGCGTGCGTCGCTCGCGCACGCATTCCAGGGCGGATGCCTCAAGCATGCTGGTACCACTGCCTCAACTCGATTGGATTGCCGTCGGGATCCCGTATCTCGGCGCGGGCGTAGTCGGGGCGTTTCATCGGGCCCCAGGCGATCTCCACGCCCTTGGTCCTGAGCGCGCTGACAGCGGCGTCCATGTCTTCGACTTCGAGCGCGAGGCACTGCCAGCCGAGACGCTGCTCGGCGCTACGCGGCGGGATCGGCGACTTCGCTTCCGGATAGCACATGACTTCGAGCGTGGTGCCGCCGAGCTCCAGGTAGACGAGGTCGAGCGGCCCGGAAGGCGTCCCGGGGATTCGCAGGCGCTCGCGTTCGCGGAAGCCGAGCACGCCGCTGTAGAAGGCCACCGCGCGGTCGGGATGCGCGGTCAGAAGCTCGATGTGGTCGATGCGCTTGAACATGTCTAGTTGAGGTCGTCCGCGTAGCGCTTGAGCGCAGAAAGCGGCGCGTACTGCAGCACGTTCTCGTGCGTCGCCTCGAGGATGACGCGCGGCGCCTTGCCCGCCTCCCAGGCCTCGACCCAGCGCAGCACGTGCAGGCACCAGCGGTCGCCATGCTTCAGGCCGCGAAAGCGCATCTCGGGGCGCGGCGTGACGAGGTCGTTGCCCTTGGCGACGCTGAATTCCAGGAAAGCGTCGGTCACCTGCACGCATACGAGGTGCGCCACCCCGTCCTGGTCCTGGGTCGCGCAGCAGCCGTCGCGGAAGTAGCCGGTGAGCGGCGCATAGCTGCAGGCGCGCAGCTCGCCGCCGAGCACGTTTTTCTCGGCCTCAGCCATTCGTCTCGATGAAGCGCTTCAGCGCGCCGGCGTCCTTGTCGATCAGCGTCACGCGCTGCGGCAGGCTTTCCAGGTTCTCGAAGCCGCGCGGCCGGTCGGGCTCGCGGCCGAGCGCCTCGCGGATCGTCTCGCTGAACTTCGCCGGCGCGGCGGTCTCCAGGCAAACCAGCGTTTCTCCGGCGCGCGCGTGCTCCAGGCCGACCTTCACGCCATCGGCGGTATGCGGATCGACCACGGCGCCGTACTGCGAGAAGAGCCAGCGGATGGTGGCGATGCGGTCGGTATGCGTGCTGCGGCCGGAGACGAACTCGTCGCCGGGCGCGAGCGTGAATTCGCCCTCGGCGTCGAGCCGCCGCCAGAGCTCGTCGACCTTCGCCGGGCCGGCGATGGCGAAGACGTAGCGCTCGAAGTTGGACGCCTTGGAGATGTCCATCGACGGGCTGGAGGTCTCGACCGCCGCGCGCCGGACGCGATAGCGGCCGGTCCGGAAATACTCGTCGAGCACGTCGTTCTCGTTGGTGGCGAGGATCAGCCGCTTCACCGGCAGGCCCATGCTGCGCGCGACGAAGCCGGCGTAGATGTTGCCGAAGTTGCCGGTCGGCACCGCGAACGAGATCTGCTCGTCGTCGCTGCGCGTGGCCGCGAAGTAGCCCTTGAAGTAGTACACCACCTGCGCCGCGACCCGCGCCCAGTTGATCGAGTTCACCGCGCCGATCGAGTGGCGCGCCTTGAAATCGCGGTCGGCGTTCACCTGCTTCACCAGGTCCTGGCAGTCGTCGAAGGCGCCGCGCACCGCCAGGTTGTGGATGTTCGGGTCCTGCAGCGAGTACATCTGCGCGCGCTGGAACGGGCTCATCCGCTCGTGCGGCGAGAGCATGAAGACGCGGATGCCCGGCCGGCCGCGCAAGGCGTATTCCGCCGCCGAGCCGGTGTCGCCGGAAGTCGCGCCGAGGATGTTGAGGTTTTTTCCGCGCTTCGAAAGCGCGGCCTCGAACAGGCGGCCGAGGAGCTGCAGCGCGACGTCCTTGAAGGCGAGCGTCGGCCCGTTCGAGAGGCCGAGAAGGTGCAGGCCGGGCTCGAGCGTGCGCAGCGGCGTGATGTCGGCGCTGCCGAACACCTCGGCGCTGTAGGTCTCGAAGACGATGCGCTTCAGGTCGGGCACGTCGTCGATGAAGCGCGACAGGATTTCGAACGCGAGCTCCGGATAGGAAAGCTTTCTTAGATCACCTATCTTTACTTTCGGGAGTTCGGCCGGCACGTAGAGGCCGCCGTCGGGCGCCAGCCCTTCGAGGAGGATTTCGCTGAAGCGGCGCGCCGTGGCGCGGCCGCGCGTGGAGACGTATTGCACGCTACTTCTTCTGCTTCTCTTGCAGCTGGTTGAACTTGCGGATCTGTTCGGGCGTCGCCTTGGCGTGCGCGGCGGCCTTCTTCGCCGGCGTCTTCTTTTTCGCCTCCTGCGCTGCCGAGTACCCAAACACCATCAACCCCACTATCAATAGTCCCAGTCTCACAGCAGCTCTTCCAGACGGATGCGGGTCACGGCGCCGAGCACCGTCGAGAGCTTCTCGATCTTGGCAATCGCCCGGTCGACGTTCTTCTCCAGCGCCTGGTGCGTGAGCATGACGATGTCGACGCGCTTCTCGCCTTCGCCGGGCTCCTTCTGCACCATCGCGTCGATGGAGATCTTCGAGTCGGCGAGGATGCGCGTGATGTCGGCCAGCACGCCGGGCTTGTCGGTGACGCGCATGCGCAGGTAGTACGAGGTCTCGACTTGCTGAATTTCCAGGATGGGTACGTGCGACAGCTGATCCGGCTGGAAAGCAAGATGGGGCACGCGATGCTCCGGATCGGCGGTGATGAGGCGCGTGACGTCGATCAGGTCGGCGACCACCGCGCTGGCGGTAGGCAGCGCGCCCGCGCCGGCGCCGTAGTAGAGCGTCGGCCCGACCGCGTCGCCCTTCACCAGGATGCCGTTCATCACGCCCTCGACGTTGGCGATCAGGCGGCGCGTCGGCACCAGCGTCGGATGCACCCGGAGCTCGATTCCACTACTGCGCTTTTTCGTTATCCCCAGCAGCTTGATCCGGTAGCCGAGCTCCTCGGCGTAGCGGATGTCTTCCTGCGTCAGCTTCGAGATTCCCTCGGTGTAGGCCTTCTTGAACTGCATCGGGATGCCGAACGCGAGCGCGGCGAGGATGGTCAGCTTGTGCGCGGCGTCGACGCCCTCGATGTCGAAGGTCGGGTCCGCCTCGGCGTAGCCGCGCTTCTGCGCGTCCTTCAGCGCCATGTCGAAGGCGATGCCCTTGTCGCGCATCTCCGAGAGGATGAAGTTCGAGGTGCCGTTGATGATGCCGGCGATCCAGTCGATGCGGTTGGCCGCCAGGCCCTCGCGCACCGCCTTGATGATCGGGATGCCGCCGGCGACCGAGGCCTCGAAGCCGACCATCACGCCTTTTTTCTGCGCCGCCTTGAAGATCTCGTTGCCGTGGGTGGCGAGTAGCGCCTTGTTGGCGGTGACGACGTGCTTGCCGTTGGCGATCGCCTCGAGCACGAGCTGCTTGGCAATCGTCGTGCCGCCGATCAGCTCGACGACGATGTCGATGCTCTTGTCTTTTACCAGCGCAAAAGCATCGCTGGTGACGAGGGCCTTGCGGCCGACTTTCTTGCGCGCGAACTCGACCGCCTTGTCGGCGACCTGCGTGATCTCGATGGCCCGGCCGGCGCGCCGCCGGATCTCGCCGGCGTTGCGGTTGAGGACGTCCCACGTGCCGCCGCCGACGGTTCCTATCCCGAGTAAACCAACCCGGATAGGTTTCACGCGGCTCCCCGGAGGAGTCCGTCCTTTCTGAACATGTCCTTGATGCCGCGGATCGCCTGGCGCAGGCGATGCTCGTTCTCAATCAGGGCGATGCGCACGTGGTCGTCGCCGTAGTCGCCGAAGCCCACGCCCGGCGCGACGGCGATCTTCGCGTGCTCGATCAGGCGCTTCGCGAAAGCGATCGAGCCTTCCTTGGCGTAGAGGTCGGGGATCTTCGCCCAGATGTACATCGACGCCTTCGGCATCTCGACCATCCAGCCGATCTCGTGCAGGCCCTTGACCATGACGTTGCGCCGTTTTTCATAGGTGCTGCGAATCTGCTCGACGCATTCCTGCGGCCCCTCCAGGGCGACGATGGAAGCGACCTGGATCGGCGTAAAGCTGCCGTAGTCGTGGTAGCTCTTGATCCGGGCGAGCGCGTGCACCAGGTCCTTGTTGCCGACCATGAAGCCGATGCGCCAGCCCGCCATGTTGTAGCTCTTCGACATGGTGAAGAACTCGACCGCCACGTCGCGCGCGCCCGGCACCTGCATGATCGACGGCGCTCGATACGAGTCGAAAACGATGTCGGCGTACGCGAGATCGTGGACGACGAGGATGTCGTGTTCCTTTGCAATGGCGATGACTCTCTCGAAGAACGCCAGGTCGACGCATTGCGCGGTCGGGTTTGACGGGAAGCCCATGATCAGCATCTTCGGCTTGGGCGTCAGCTCGCGGATCGCGCGCTCCAGCTCGGCGAAGAAGTCGACGCCGGCGGTCATGCGCACAGAGCGGATGTCGGCGCCGGCGATGATGGCGCCGTAGATGTGGATCGGGTACGACGGATTGGGAACCAGCACCGTGTCGCCGCGCTCGAGGCAGGCGAGCATCAGGTGCGCGAGGCCTTCCTTCGAGCCGATGGTGACGATCGCTTCGCTGTCGGCGTCGAACTCTACGCCGTAGCGGCGCGAATACCAGGAGCAGATCGCCTTGCGCAGGCGCGGGATGCCCTTCGACACCGAGTAGCCGTGCGTGTCCTGCCGCGTGCTCGCCTCGACCAGCTTGTCGACGATGTGCTTCGGCGTCGGCCCGTCGGGGTTGCCCATCGACAGATCGATGACGTCGTCGCCGCGGCGCCGGGCCGCCATCTTCAGCTCGTTGGTGATGTTGAAGACGTACGGCGGGAGTCGCTTAATCCTTGAAAATTCACGCATTGTAGAATTCTAGCGTGAAACTTCACCAGGCCGTCGCCGCCGGCACGAACACCTTCACCGGCTACGGCGAGGACTATGTCGCAGTGAACGGCGAGCGACGCAGCCGCAGCGCCATCGTGCTGCCGGATCGCATCCTCGACTGGGACGTGGCGGGCTTCGAGTCGCTGCGCGCCGAGGATTTCCGGGTGTTCGAGACGCTGGCGATCGACATCGTCCTGCTCGGCACCGGCGCCAGGCAACGCTTCCCGCATCCGCGCCTCACCGCGGCGCTCGCGAGCGCCGGCATCGGCGTCGAGGTCATGGACCTGCAGGCCGCCTGCCGCACCTACAACATCCTCGTCGCCGAAGAGCGCAAGGTCGCCGCAGCGCTGCTGTTCGCGTGAAGGGCATCCCGGCGCGGATCGTGCCGCTGCTTCTGCTCGCAGTCCTCTGGTTCGGCACGCTCGGCCTGCGGCCCCTCTACAAAGCCGACGAGACGCGCTACGCCGAGATCCCGCGCGAAATGGTCGCTTCCGGCGACTGGGTCACGCCGCGCCTGAACGGCTTCAAGTACTTCGAGAAGCCGCCGCTGCAGTACTGGGCCACCGCGGCGTTCTATAAAACGCTGGGAATGGCAGATTGGACTTCCAGGCTATGGGCGGCGCTGCTGGGCTTCGCCGGCATCCTGCTCGTCCTGAAGGTGGGCAACCGCCTGTTCGGCCCGCCCGCGGGAATGCTCGCGGCTGCCGTGCTCGCCGGCAGCCCCGTCTACGTCGCCGCGGCGCAGATCAACACGCTCGACATGGGACTCGCGTTCTTCCTCAGCGGCGCTGTCTTCGCCCTCGCCCTGGGCTATCCGATCGTCTTCTGGGCCTGCTGCGCATTCGCGGTGCTGAGCAAGGGGCTGGTCGGCATCGTGCTGCCCCTGGCGGCGCTCGGGCTCTACATCCTGCTCAAGCGCGACTGGAAGATGCTGTGGGAGGTCAGGCCGGTCAGCGGGCCGATCGTGTTCCTGCTCATCGCGGCGCCATGGTTCGTCGCCGTCTCGCTCGCCAACCCGGAGTTCGCGCACTTCTTCTTCATCCAGGAGCATTTCCAGCGCTTCACGACCGAAGTCCACCAGCGCACCGCGCCGTTCTGGTTCTTCCTCCCCGTGCTTGCCCTGGGGTTCGCGCCGCTGCTCCTGCCCGTCGCGATCGGCTGGTGGCGAGGCGTGCGCAGCAGCGCGCCGCCTTTCGACGCGGTGTTCCTGCTCGCGCTCTGGGCGCTGGTCGTGCTCGCCTTCTTCTCCGCTTCGAGCTCGAAGTTGCCAGCCTACATCCTGCCGATGTTCCCGGCGCTGGCGCTTCTCGCCGGCCGCTACCTGGCGGAAGCGGACCGCAAGTTCCTGCTCGCCCAGGGCGCGATCGTCGCGGCGCTCGGCATTGCGGCAGCGGTCATCCTTCCCGGCAAGGGCGGCGCCGCCTACGCGGCGTACGTGCCGTGGCTCGCCGCCGCGGGCGTGGTGACCGCGGTTCTCGGGCTTGCTTCGCTGTTCACGAAAAAATATGCAGCCATCGCGCTCGCCGCGGCAGGCTTCATCGCCACCCAGCTGGCGATCATCGGCCACGGCACGATCTCGGAGCGCTTCACGGCCGCGGCGCTGATCGCTTCCATCGAGCCCAAGCCGCCGGCGCGCGTGCCGGTCTACGCGGTCGATATCTACGACCATTCGCTGCCCTGGTACCTGCGCCGGACCGTGACCATGGTCGCCTACCGCGACGAGTTCGGCGCCGCGATCGAGTGGGACAGGAGCCTGTTCGTGCCGACGCTCGATGCCTTCGAGCGCGGCTGGGCGAATCACCCCGAGGCCTATGCATTCGTCGGCGTGGGCGAGTTCGACAAGCTCGCGGCGCGCCTGCCGATGCAGGTCATCGCGCGCGACGCGCGCTACGTTTTCGTGAGGAAGCCATGAGCCTCGTCAGCTTCGCTTTTATTCTCACCGGCGTGCTGCTCAACGCCGGCGCGCAGCTCCTGCTCAAGGCCGGCACCAACGCCGCGCCCCTCGGCCTGCGCCTCGCGATCGAGCCGCACATCCTCGCCGGGCTCGCCTGCTATGTCGTCAGCGTGGTGGTCTGGGTCATCGCTCTTTCCAAGGTGCCGGTGAGCATGGCGTATCCGATGCTCTCGATCGGCTACGTCGTCAACGCGATCGCCGCCTACTACCTGCTGGGCGAGACGGTGACGCCGCTGCGGTTGGTCGGCATCGGTGTCATCATCCTCGGCGTGTTCATCGTCGCCCGTTCATGAGCAAGGAGTTCCTGCCCTTCACGCGGCCGAGCATCGACGAGGCGACCATCGCCGGCGTCGGCGAGGTGCTGCGCTCGGGCTGGATCACCACGGGGCCGCAGGCGAAGGCGTTCGAGGCGGCACTGTCGGAGCACTGCGGCGGGCGGCCGGTGCGCGCCTACAGCTCGGGCACGATCACCATGGAAATCGCCCTGCGCCTCGCCGGCGTCGGCCCGGGCGACGAGGTCATCACCACGCCGCTTTCCTGGGTGTCCACCGCCAACGTTGTGCTCGAAGTCGGCGCCCGCCCGGTGTTCGTCGACGTCGATCCGAAGACGCGCAACATCGATCTCTCGCTCGTTCGAACGACCGGAAAGACAAAAGCCATCATTCCGGTCGATCTCGCCGGGCTGCCGGTCGACCGCGACCGTCTGTATGAGCTGGCGAAGAAAAACAATCTGCGCGTCATCGAGGACGCGGCGCAGGCGTTCGGCGCGAGCTGGAAGGGCAAGCCGATCGGCTCGTTCGGCGACTTCGTCTCGTTCAGCTTCCACGCCAACAAGAACATCACCACCGCCGAGGGCGGCGCGCTGGTGCTGCCCTCCGACGACCTGATCCCGCTGGCGGAAAAGCTGCGCCTGCAGGGAATCACGCGCTCGGGCGACGACGGCATGGATTGCGACGTGCCCGGCGGCAAGGCCAACCTCACCGACGTCGCCGCCCGCATCGGCCTCGGGCAATTGCCGCATCTGAAGCGATTCACGGAGAGGCGCCGCGCGCTGGCGAAGCGCTACTTCCAGCTCTGGGACCGCTCGCTCGGCTGCGAGCTGCCGGTCGAGGACTTCGAGAGCTCGAACTGGCACATGTTCCAGGTGGCGCTGCCGGAAAACTTCGCCCGCGCCCGCTTCATCGCCGCCATGCGCGAAGCGGCAATCGGCGTCGGCGTACACTATCCCGCGATGCACCTTTTCTCCCTCTATCGCTCGCTCGGCTGGCGCGCCGGCCAGTTTCCCCACGCCGAGCGCATCGGCCGCTCGATCGCGACGCTGCCGCTCTTTCCGGCGATGAAGGACGAGGACGTGGACCGCGTCTGCGACGCCGCGAGAAGAATCCTGAAATGAAGCTTTCGGTCGTCATCCCCGTTTACAACGAGGAGGAAGGCCTGCCGGCCCTCTTCGCCCGCCTCTATCCGGCCCTCGACGCGCTCGGCGCCTCCTACGAGGTGATCTTCGTCAACGACGGCAGCCGCGACCGCTCGGCGGCGATCCTGCGCGAGCAGTTCGCGCGCCGTCCGGAGACGACGCGCGTCATCCTGCTCAACGGCAATTTCGGCCAGCACATGGCGATCCTCGCCGGCTTCGAGCGCGCGCGCGGCGAGCGCATCGTCACCCTCGACGCCGACCTGCAGAACCCGCCGGAGGAAATCGCCCGTCTGCTGGCGAAAATGGACGAGGGCTTCGACTACGTCGGCGGCGTGCGCAGCGAGCGGCACGACAACGCCTTCCGGCGCCTGGGCTCGCGGGCGATGAACGCGGTACGCGCGCGCATCACGCGCATCCACATGAGCGACCAGGGCTGCATGCTGCGCGCCTACAGCCGCGGCATCATCGACGCGATCAACGCCTGCCGCGAAGTGAGCACCTTCATCCCGGCGCTCGCCTACACCTTCGCGCACAACCCCACCGAGGTCGAGGTGGCGCACGAGTCGCGCGCCGCCGGCGAGTCGAAGTATTCGCTCTACCACCTGATCCGCCTCAACTTCGACCTCGTCACCGGCTTCTCGGTGGTGCCGCTGCAGATGTTCTCGCTCTTCGGCATCCTGATCGCCATCGGCTCGGTGCTGTTCTACGTCGCGGTGATGCTCGAGCGGCTGCTCGCCGGCGAGCCGTTCAACGCCCTGCGCACCTTCTGGGACCGCGACATCCTGCAGTTCTTCCTCATCGGCATCGTCCTGTTCGGCGTCGGCCTGGTCGGCGAGTACGTCGGCCGCATCTACCAGCAGGTGCGCGAGCGGCCGCGCTGGCTGATCCAGGCGGTGCTCGAGAAGGACTCCCCGGCTTCGGAAAAGTGGCAGCCGCAACAGCGGTCGTCTTCGGCTACGGGGACATAGGCGTCCGCGGCCTGGCGGCGCTTCTTGAGGCCGGCCTCGAGGTGCCGCTCGTCGTCACCCACAAGGACGACCCGAACGAGACGCGCTGGTATGCGAGCCTTTTCGACTTCTCGACCCAAAAAGGTCTTCGCGTCCTCACCGATCCGCCGATGGACATCGGCACTCCGGATCTGATCTTCTCGTTCTACTACCGCAACATGCTGCCAATGTCGTTGCTGACAAGAGCACGGCTCGGCGCCTACAACATGCACGGCTCCCTGCTCCCCAAGTTCCGCGGCCGCGCGCCGCTCAACTGGGCGATCGTCGAGGGCGAGACCGAGACCGGCGCGACGCTGCACGAGATGGTCGAGAAACCCGACGCCGGGCGCATCGTCGACCAGCAGGCGGTGCCCATCGGCCCGGACGAGACCGCCGTCGAGGTGTTCCGCAAGCTCGCCGATGCGGCGGACGCGGTTCTTCGCCGTTCAATCAAGGATCTCGCCTCGGGAAAAGCGAAATTACGGCCCAACGATCTTTCGAAAGGCAGCTATTTCGGCCGGCGCAGGCCCGAGGACGGGCGCATCGACTGGTCGAGGAGCGCGCAAGAAATCCACAACCTGGTGCGCGCGGTCGCGCCGCCCTTTCCGGGCGCCTTCACCGACGGCATGAAGATTCACAAGACGCGAATCGAACCAGGCAGGAAAGCCCTGAAAAAAGGCCCCTTTCAGGAGGGCGGCGAATGGTTCGCCGGCTGCGGCGATGGTAAAGTCCTGCGCCTGCTCGAAGTCCAAGAAAGCAAATGAAAAAAGTCCTGATCCTCGGCGTCAACGGCTTCATCGGCCATCACCTCTCCAAGCGCATGCTCGAGACCACCGACTGGGAGGTCTACGGCATGGACATGCAGGCCGACCGGATCGACGACCTGATGGGCGAGCGCCGCTTCAAGTTCTTCGAGGGCGACATCACCATCAACCGCGAGTGGATCGAGTACCACGTGCGCAAGTGCGACACGGTGCTGCCGCTGGTGGCGATCGCGACGCCGGCGACCTACGTCAAGCAGCCGCTGCGCGTGTTCGAGCTCGACTTCGAGGCCAACCTGCCGATCGTTCGCGCCTGCGTGCGCCACGGCAAGCGGCTCGTCTTCCCGTCGACCTCCGAGGTCTACGGCATGTCGCCCGACCGCGAGTTCGACCCGGAAACCTCGCCGCTCGTCTACGGCCCGATCAACCGCCAGCGCTGGATCTACGCCTGCTCGAAGCAGCTCATGGACCGCGTCATCTGGGCCTACGGCGAGCAGCAGGGCCTCGACTTCACCCTCTTCCGCCCGTTCAACTGGATCGGCTCGGGCCTCGACTCGATCAACACCGCCAAGGAAGGCAGCTCGCGCGTGGTGACGCAGTTCTTCGGCCACATCGTGCGCGGCGAGAAGATCCAGCTGGTCGACGGCGGCCGGCAGAAGCGCGCCTTCACCTACATCGACGACGGCATCGACGCCCTGATGGCGATCATCGCCAACAAGAACGGCATCGCCTCGGGCAAGATCTACAACATCGGCAACCCGAAGAACAATTTCTCGGTGCGCGAGCTGGCCGAGTCGATGGTGAAGCTCGCCCTCGAGTATCCCGAGTACAGCAAGGCGGCGAAGAAAGTGCGGATCGTCAAGACGAGCGCGGACAAGTACTACGGCCGCGGCTACCAGGACATGCAGAACCGCGTGCCGAAGATCGACAACACCAAGCGCGAGCTTCACTGGCGGCCGCGCGTCGCCATGAAAGAGGCGCTGCGGCGCATCTACGACGCCTACCGCACCCACGTCGCCGAGGCCCGGCACCTGGTGAAGTGAAGCTGGCGATCAAGATCGACGTCGATACGTACCGCGGTACGCGCGACGGCGTTCCAAAATTGGTCAGGTTGCTGCAGCTTCACGAGGCCGGCGCGACCTTCCTCTTCTCGCTCGGCCCCGACCACACGGGCCGCGCCATCCGGCGGGCTTTCCGTCCCGGTTTTTTCTCGAAAGTGAAGCGGACCTCGGTCCTCGAGCATTACGGCCTCAAGACCCTGCTCTACGGCACGCTGCTTGCGGGCCCCGACATCGGCCGGCGCTGCGCCGGCGAGATGCGCGCCGTCAAGGCCGCCGGCTTCGAGGTGGGCGTGCACTGCTGGGACCACGTGCGCTGGCAGGACAACGTCGCGAGCAAGGACGCGGATTGGACCGAGCGGGAAATGCAGCGGGCTTTTGACCGGTTCAGGACGATCTTCAATGAAGATCCGAAGACCTGGGGCGCGGCGGGCTGGCAGATGAACCGCCACGCCGCCTGGTTCGAGGAACGTAACTTCGCCTACGCCTCGGATACGCGCGGCAGCGGGCCGTTCCGCCCGCTCTGGGACGGCGTCGCCATCGGCTGCCCGCAGCTCCCCACCACGCTGCCGACGCTCGACGAGCTCATCGGCGTCGACGGCGTCGATGAAAGCAACGTCGCGGCAAGAATTCTTGGCTTAACGAAAATTCCTTCTGTTCATGTTTTCACGGCGCACGCCGAGCTCGAGGGGGGCGAATGGCACGGCGTCTTCGATGCCCTGCTCGCCGGCTGGCGCGACCAGGGCTACGAGCTGGTCAGCCTGAAATCCCTGTACGAATCGCTCGACCCGGTGCGCCTGCCGCGCAACGAAATCGGTCTTGGCGAGATACCCGGCCGTTCCGGCACGCTGGCGCTACAGGCATGAGCACCCTCTTCCCCGGCTTCGAAGAGCGGCGCATCAAGACCAGCGGCGCGACCATCAACCTCGAGGTCGGCGGCGAAGGGCCGCCGGTGCTGCTGCTGCACGGCTACCCGCAGACGCACGCGCTCTGGCACAAGGTGGCGGCGAAGCTCGCGCGCGACTACACGCTCGTCTGCCCCGACCTGCGCGGCTACGGCGATTCTTCGAAGCCCAAAGGCGTGCCCGGGCACGCCAACTACTCGAAGCGGGCAATGGCGCTCGACATGGTGGAGGTCATGGAGTCGCTCGGCTTCATCGCCTTCCACGTCGTCGGCCACGACCGTGGCGGTCGCGTCGCCCATCGCCTGGCGCGCGACCACTGCCGCCGCGTGCGCTCGCTCACCGTGCTCGACATCTCGCCGACGCTGAAGATGTACCAGAGCACCGACCTGTCGTTCGCCAGGGCGTACTACCACTGGTTCTTCCTCATCCAGCAGGCGCCGCTGCCCGAAACGATGGTGGCTTCCATGGGGGTGAAATACATCCTCGGCCGCATCGGCCGCGGAGCCTCGAAGCTCAAGCGCTTCGATCCGCGCGCGGTGGCCGAGTACGCGCGCTGTTTCCGCGACCCGCGCACGATCCATGCGACCTGCGAGGACTACCGCGCCTCCGCCACCATCGATCTCGTGCACGACAAGCAGGACCTGAAGAAGAAGCTGGCAATGCCGCTGCTCGCCCTGTGGGGGCGTCAGGGCGTGATCGAGGCGCTGTTCGATTGCCTCGCCGACTGGCGCGAGGTCGCTAAAAACGTGCGTGGCCGCGCCTTGCAGTGCGGCCACTTCATTCCCGAAGAAAAGCCCGACGAGCTGGTCGCCGAGCTGAAGAGGTTCTGGCGCGCGGTGTAGAGGGCCGCGCGCGCGCTTTAGAGGCCGGCGTCCAGGCTTTCGCCGTAGACCATCGAGCCGAGGCCGCTGTCGAGGCTCTCGCCGTACACCATGCTGCCCAGGCCGCTGTCGAGCTTCTCGCCCACCACCCGGGCGTCCATCGCCTCCCGGGCGCCCTGCTCCGAGCCCGCCGTCTGCATCATCGCCATCGCTGCCACCGCAATCATCACCGCCAGCGTCTTTTTCACGACCATCCTCCGATGTTGGATACGACGCGCCCATTACGCGCCCGGACGGCCTGCCTGCCTGTGATGCGGAGCACTTCCTTGCCGTTGCTGACGCCGTTTGAAAAAGCTTTGCAATCAGGCTTCTACCGCGAGGCTTGCGGCGCCGGAAAAAAACATGTCTACTGAAAACGTTACGGCGTTTTGCTAAAGAGGCACAAGAAACTCTGGAAACCGTAGGCAAGCCGGTCAAGGATTTCAGCCTTCCCTCTACCGGCGGCAACACCTTCAGATTCTCCGACCAGCGCGGTCACAAGCTGGTCCTGTACTTCTACCCCCGCGACAACACTCCCGGCTGCACTCAGCAGGGCTCCGACTTCCGCGACGCATTCAAGGACTTCCAGCGCGCCGGAGTCGACATCTACGGCATCTCGCGCGACTCGATGAAGTCGCACGAGGGCTTCAAGGCGAAGATGAGGTTCCCGTTCGAGCTGCTGTCGGACGCCGACGAGGCGCTCTGCCAGCAGTTCGGCGTCATGAAGATGAAGAACATGTACGGGAAGAAAGTCCGCGGCATCGAGCGCAGCACCTTCGTCATCGACGACAAGGGGGTGCTGGCGCGCGAATGGCGCGGGGTCAAGGTGCCGGGCCACATCCAGGAGGTATTGAACTTTGCTAAAGCCCTATGATGTCGAAAGCCTCGCCGCAGAATCCGCGCCGCAATCCTCCGCTGTGACCAAGAGCCGCTCCCCTCGCAAAACCAAAGTGAAGAAGCTGTTCGTCCTGGACACCAACGTCCTGATGCACGACCCGACGAGCCTGTTCCGCTTCGAGGAGCACGACCTCTACCTGCCGATCGCCACGCTCGAGGAGCTCGACAGCCACAAGCGCGGCCTCTCCGACGTGTCGCGCAACGCCCGCCAGGCGAGTCGGTTCCTCGACGAGATCGTCGTCGGCGACATCAAGGCCGGGCTCGCCCTCAAGACGCGCGACGGCCAGCATTCGAAGGGCCGCCTGTTCCTGCAGACCGAGGCGATCAACGGCAAGCTGCCCGCGACGCTCGCCTCGGGCAAGACCGACAACCAGATCCTCTCGGTGGTGCGCTACCTGCAGGAGCAGGAGCCCGAGCGCGAGGTGGTGCTGGTGTCGAAGGACATCAACATGCGCATCAAGGCGCGCGCCCTCGGGCTCGCCGCCGAGGACTACTTCAACGACAAGGTGCTGGAGGACGCCGACCTCCTCTACACCGGCGTGCGTCCCTTGCCGAAGGACTTCTGGAACACGCACGGCAAGGACATGGAGTCGTGGAAGAAGGACGGCCACACCTACTACCGCGTGCGCGGCCCGCTGGTGCCGAAGCTGCAGGTCAACGAGTTCGTCTACGACGAGAGCGGCGACCGTCCCCTGTACACGATCGTCAAGGAGACCGAGGGCCGCGTCGCCGTGCTCGAGACGCTGCGCGACTACAGCCACACCAAGAACGAGGTCTGGGGCATCACGGCGCGCAACCGCGAGCAGAACTTCGCCCTCAACCTGCTGATGAACCCGGCGGTGGATTTCGTCACCCTGGTCGGCCAGGCGGGCACCGGCAAGACGCTGCTCGCGCTCGCCGCCGGCCTGACGCAGGTGCTCGACGAAAAGCGCTACTCCGAGATCATCATGACCCGCGTCACGGTGCCGATCGGCGAGGACATCGGCTTCCTGCCCGGCACCGAGGAGGAGAAGATGACGCCCTGGATGGGCGCGCTCGAGGACAACCTCGACATCCTCAACGCCACCGACGAGTCGGGCGGCGAATGGGGACGCGCGGCGACCCGCGACCTCGTGCGCTCGCGCGTCAAGGTGAAGTCGCTCAACTTCATGCGCGGCCGCACCTTCGTCAACAAGTGGCTGATCATCGACGAGGCGCAGAACCTGACGCCGAAGCAGATGAAAACGCTGATCACGCGCGCCGGGCCCGGCACCAAGGTGGTCTGCCTGGGCAACATCGCGCAGATCGACACCCCCTACCTTACCGAGGGCAGCTCGGGCCTCTCCTACGTCGTCGACCGCATGAAGGGCTGGGCCCACTCCGGGCACGTCACGCTCGCCCGCGGCGAGCGCTCGCGCCTCGCCGACCACGCCGCCGAAGCTCTGTAGCAGTCAGGAATAAGTCAGCCCCGCTGGTGTTTCGCCAGCGGAGCCGACCTTTCTGCTAAATTCCCGCGCTTCTTCTTCGAGGACTTCATGACTGCCCTTCGCCTCTTCCGCGTGATCGCGCTGCTCGTCGCGGCGACCGCCTCATTTTCCACAAGTGCCCAGAAATTCGAGCCCCACGTCGGCCAGGCCGGCAAGGACGTGATCTGGGTGCCGACGCCCGACGAGGTGGTCGACCGCATGCTGACGATGGCGCAGCTCGGCGCGAACGACATCCACTTCGACCTCGGCGCCGGCGACGGCAAGATCGCCATCGCCGCGGCCAAGCGCGGCGCGATCGCCACCGGCATCGAGTACAACCCCGACATGGCGAAGTTCGCCAACGAGCGCGCGCAGGCGGCCGGCGTCGCCGGCGTCGGCCCGGGCAAGGCAATAATCCGCCAGGCCGACATCTTCGTCACCGACTTCAGCAAGGCGACGGTGATCACGCTCTACCTGCTGCCGACGCTCAACATGAAGCTGCGGCCGCAGATCCTGTCGATGAAGCCGGGCACGCGCGTCGTCTCCCACTCCTTCACCATGGAGGACTGGGAAGCGGACGAGACCTCCACCATGGACGGCCGCAGGGCCTACTTCTGGATCGTGCCGGCCCAGATCGGCGGCACCTGGAACCTCGAGGCCGGCAGCCAGAAGGCCGAGCTCGTGATCGAGCAGACCTTCCAGAAGATCAGCGGCGGCGTGAACCTCTCGAAAGCGGTGCAGGGCGGCCTGCGCGAGGCGCGCCTGCGCGGCCCGGATATCGCCTTCGCCTACGTCGACGCGAGCGGCATGCGGCGCGAGTTCACCGGCAAGGTCGACGGCAAGCGCATGGAAGGCAGCTTCCGCGACGCCAAGGGCCAGGAAGGCCGCTGGAGCGCGACCCGGAAGTAACCGCTAGTACGACGTGCCGGGGTCGGCGTAGTTCTCGAAGCGCGTGAACTGGCCGAGGAAGGTCAGCTTCACCGTGCCGATCGGGCCGTTCCGCTGCTTGAGGATGTTGATCTCGGCGATGCCCTTGTCCGGCGTGTCGTTGTTGTAGACCTCGTCGCGGTAGATCGCGAGGATCAGGTCG
>JAXDQC010000174.1:0-3441 GCA_034668045.1 Betaproteobacteria bacterium
CGTCTTCAGGAACAGGCGGTCGCCGGCGGTGCGCAGGTCTCCACCCTCGACCAGAAGGTAGCCGAGGTAGCGGGCGAGGTATGCGTGGCTGAAATAGTCGTCGTGGTGGGGCCCCGGCGTCAGCAGCGCGATGCGCGGATCACGGCGCCCGGTGAGCATGGTGAGGTCGGACTGCAGCCGCTGGAAGAAGGGAGCAAGGCGCGTTGCGTTGCATGCCTCGAACAGGTCGCCGGCGATGTGCGTGTGCACCACGCGGTTGGCGAGCGCATAGCCGACGCCGGCCGGGGTTTCGGTATGGTTGTCGATGACGCGCCAGCTTCCGTCGACTTCGCGCGCCAGGTCGATGGCGTAGAAGTGCAGATGGCCCGCCTTGGGCACGATGCCGTGGCAGGGGCTGAGGAGGGCGGGGTCGGAGAAAACGAGGGCCGGCGGGATAAGGCCGTCGCGCAGCAGCTTCTGCTCGCCGTAGGCGTCGGCGAGGATGGCGTTCAACAGCCGGGCGCGCTGGATGAGTGCCGCCTCCAACGCGCGCCACTCGCTGCTCGAGAAGATGAGCGGGACGAAGTCGACTTCCCAACGCTTTCCCGGCGACGTCGGGTCGGCGAAGATGTCGTGGGCGATGCCCATTTCGCGCACGCGCCTGTTGAGGCGTTCGGCGCGCTGTGCTTGCTCGGCGGCGGGCAGCTCGGCAAAGGCGGCGAGGAACGTCCGCCAGTGGGGACGGACGACGCCCTCCGCGTCCATCAATTCGTCGTAGCCGCCGCTGCGCTGGCGTGCATAGCCGTCGAGCAGGCTCCGATCGGGCTCAAGCGGCAGCCGCGCTTCCAGGTTCATGGTTGAAGGGTCATGCGGCGGTGGCCCGCAAATTGCGCTTTGTCAGCCGGCTTGGCGGTTGGATGTCGGCGCGAGGATAGTGCTTCGCGCTGCGTCGCACCAGCGGCGGCAAGCCCCGGAAGCGATGAATAAATCGCCCTGTGACCGTGGCGCCCGAGGCCGGCTAGAGCCGTAGGTCGAGCGACAGAGGGTATTCGGGGTTGATCGCCGCCGGGGTCGTCGTCTCGCGGCCCGGTGTATGACCAAGCTTCTCGAAGCGGGCTAGGCGCCGCCCCTCCGCCTCGTAGGCATTGACCGGGGCGAGGTCGATGTTGCGTCCGCCAGGGTGGGCGGCGTGATAGCGGCAGCCGCCGACTGAACGGCCGGTCCAGGTATCCATGATATCGAAGACCAGCGGCACGTGCGCTGGAATGGTGGGGTGCAGCGCCGAAGCCAGCTGCCACGAACGATAGCGGACGCCGGCGACCTTCTCGCCGAACGTGCCGGTATTGGTCAGCGGCAACCCGCGGCGGTTGCAGGTGACGGCGAAGCGGTCGTTCGCCCCGTCGCGCACGAGCACCTGCACGCGGTCGAGCGAGTTGTCGACGTAGCGCGCGGTGCCCCCGGCGGTGCCTTCCTCGCCCAGCACGTGCCAGGGCTCCAGCGCCTGGCGCAGCTCCACGCCGACGCCGGAAGCCTCCACCTCGCCGATCAGCGGGAAGCGGAATTCAAAGTGTGGCGCAAACCAATCGAGCTCGACGGGGAGCCCGGCCGCATTGAGATCGCCGATCACCTCGCTGAAATCCGCCCACAGGAAATGCGGAAGCATGAAGCGGTCGTGCAGTGCCGTGCCCCAGCGGACCAGCTTGCCGCGATAGGGGCGATCCCAGAACATGGCGATGAAGGCGCGCATCAGGAGCTGCTGCACGACGCTCATGCGCGCGTGCGGAGGCATCTCGAAGGAGCGGAACTCGATGAGGCCGAGCCGGCCGGTCGGGCTGTCGGGCGAATAGAGCTTGTCGATGCAGATTTCGGCGCGGTGCGTGTTGCCGGTCACGTCGACGAGCAGATGACGGAAGATGCGATCCACTAGCCATGGCGACACGCTGCCCTGCGCGGGGTCGGGGATCTGCTTCAGGGCGATGTCCATCTCGAACAGCGCTTCGTGGCGCGCTTCGTCGAGGCGGGGCGCTTGGCTCGTCGGGCCGATGAACAGGCCGGAGAAGAGGTACGAAAGTGAGGGATGGTTCTGCCAATAGGCGATAATCGAGGCGAGCAGGTCGGGGCGGCGCAGGAACGGGCTGTCGGCCGGCGTCATGCCGCCCATGACGATATGATTGCCGCCGCCGGTACCGGTGTGGCGGCCGTCGGGCAGATACTTGTCGGCGCCCAGGCGCGACTTCTCCGCTTCCTCGTAGACGGCCGTGGTGATGGCGACGACTTCCTTCCAGTTCGTCGCCGGATGGATATTGACCTCGATGACGCCGGGGTCGGGCGTGACCTTGATGACGTTGATGCGCGGGTCGTTGGGCGGCGAATAACCTTCGATGTGTACCGGCAGCTCGGCCGCAGCCGCTGCTTCCTCGACGGCGGCGACGAGCGAGGTGAAATCGAGAGCGTCCTCTACTGGCGGCAGGAATACGCAAAGGTGCCCGTCACGCGGCTCGATGGCGAGAGCCGTACGCACGGAGCCGTAGATCTCACTCGCCCCGGACGGCGGCGGCACCGGCGCGGGGCGGAGCGTGACCGCTTTGCGCTGCTGGATGAGCACGGATCGTTCCGGCAGCGGCGGCGCCTCACCAAGCGGATCGCGCGGGAGGACGTGGGGGTAGTCGACGGCAGGAAGCTCGGGAAGCGAGCCGATGGGAAGCCGGAAACCGGCGGGGGCATCGCCCGGTATGAGATACAGCCTGCCGCGTCGCGTTCCCCACCGCTCGGTGACCCAACGGCGCCCGAGGTCGGGCGACTGCCACACCTGCACCGGCAGCACGTAGCTCGCGGGTTTGTCGAGTCCCTGCTCGAAGACGCGCACGATGCGCGCCCGCTCGGCGGGATCCTGCAGCTTGTTCTCTTCCGGCGAGACGTTGATCGGCAGCTTCTGCTCGACGAGCGCGTAGTAGCCGGGGTCCTCGTAGGCGGGGATACCGCTATTGGGCGGCAGGCCGAGTTGCGTGCACAGCGCGGTCATCAGCTTCTCGGCGTCGGCGATGGTGGCCTTCGCCGGCTCCTTCTCGCTGTCGATGAGGTGCGGATCGCTCCACAGCGGCTGCGCATCACGCCGCCAATAGAGCGAGAACGCCCATCGCGGCAGCGGCTCGCCGGGGTACCACTTACCCTGGCCGAAATGCAAAAGGCCGCCGGGTGCGAAGCGCTGCTGCAGGCGGCGGATGAGATCCTCGGCATAAGCGCGCTTGGTCGGACCGACGGCGCCGGTCTTCCACTCGTCGCTGTCCATGTCGTCGATGGAGACGAACGTCGGCTCGCCGCCCATGCTGAGGCGCACGTCGGCGCTTTCGAGGCGCGTATCGACTGCATCGCCGGCAGCGATGATCTTTTTCCAAGTAGCTTCCGTGTAAGGCAGCGTGACGCGTGGGCTTTCCAGAACGCGCTCGACCTTCATATCGAACG
>JAXDQC010000175.1:0-2800 GCA_034668045.1 Betaproteobacteria bacterium
CGCGCTTCGCCGGCGGCGTCGCCGGGTCCGCCATCGGCGTGGCGGTCTTCGCGCACGCGGGCTGGCGTGCCTCCGCGGCGGTGGGCGCCGGGTTGTACGCGATCGCGATCTGCGTCTGGTGCGTGGAACGCCGTTATCACGAGGCTACAGATTCGGACACCGAAATCGACAAGAAGCCGGTCCGCTTAGGCGCCAGACTGCAGAAGTAGGTGAGCCGAACCCACAAAGTTCTCAACCTGGCGGGCGTGACCCTGCCCTTCGCGGGGCTGATCGTCGCGATCGTCCTGCTGTGGGGCACCGCGCTGGTCGACTGGACCGACCTCGTGATCATGGGCGTCCTCTACGCCTTGACCGCGCTCGGGGTCACGCTCGGCTTCCACCGCCTGCTGACGCACCGCGCGTTCGCGACCCACAAGCCGACCGAGTACGGCCTCGCCATCCTCGGCTCGGCGGCCGTGCAGGGCCCGGTCCTGTCGTGGGTCGCCGGCCACCGCAAGCACCACGCCCACACCGACCACGAGGGCGACCCGCACTCCCCGCACGGGCACGGCACCGGGTTCAGGGGCGCGGTCAAGGGCCTCTGGTACGCCCACATGGGCTGGCTGTTCGACCGCGCCGGCCAGGCCGAGCACTCCAAGTACGCGGCCGAGCTCTACGAGGACGCCGGCATGCAGCGCATCAACAAGCTGTTCCCGCTGTGGGTCGTGATCGGCCTCGCGATCCCGTTCGGCCTCGGCTACGCGATCGACGGCACCATCGGCGGCGCGCTCGCCGCCGCGCTGTGGGGCGGCGCCGTCCGCGTCTTCCTGCTGCACCACGTCACGTGGTCGATCAACTCCGTCTGCCACTTCTTCGGGACCCGGCGCTTCAAGGTCGACGATCACTCCACCAACGTGTTCTGGCTGGCGCTCCTGAGCCTGGGCGAGTCCTGGCACCACAACCACCACGCGTTCCCGCGCTCGGCCTCGCACGGCCTGCGCTGGTACGAGATCGACGTCACCGCCTGGGTGATCCGCGCGATGCGGCGGCTGCACCTGGCCTGGAACGTGATCGAGATCTCTCCCGAGCGCCAGCGGCAGCTACAGCAAGCGGCGCCCCTGGCGACTGCTGCGCACTAATCTGCGCCAGATGCGAAGAAGTTTCGGTTTTGTCGCGATCGTCGTGGCGTTGATCGCTGCGCCCGGTGCGGACGCGGCCAGGTACAAGGTCAAGGTCAAGCGGGACGCGCACGGCGTCCCGACCATCACGGCCAAGAACTTCCCGAGCGTCGCCTACGGCTACGCCAAGACGATCGCCGAGGACAACGTCTGCGTGCTGGCGGACACCTACGTGACCGTCCGCGGCGAGCGCTCGCGCTACTTCGGCGGTGACGCCGGCTATGAGTTCCGCGGCAACGGCACCAAGGCCAACAACCGCAACTCGGACTTCTTCTACAAGAAGATCATCGCCCAGCGCACGATCGAGAAGCTGCGCTCGCAGCCGCCGCCGCTCGGCCCGGTGCCCGCGATCAAGCGCGCCGTGCGCGGCTACGTGGCCGGCTACAACGCGTTCCTGCGCAAGGGGACCATCACCGACCCCGCGTGCAAGGACGCCGAGTGGGTCAAGCCGATCTCGGTGATCGATGTCTACCGCCGCTTCTACCAGCTCGCGCTGCTGGCCTCAGCGGGGGTCTCGATCGACGGCATCGGCGGCGCCGCCCCGGTCGCCGGCCGCGCGGCGGACAGCGCCACCGCCACTCAGCGGCGCACGCTGGACCACCTGACGCCAGGCAGCTTCGACGAGCTGATGGGGGGCATCGGCTCCAACGCGATCGCGCTCGGCAAGGCGGGCACCCAGTCCGGCAACGGCATGCTGCTCGGCAACCCGCACTTCCCGTGGGACGGCTCGGAGCGCTTCTACCAGTCGCACCTCGTCATCCCCGGCAAGGTCAACGTCCAGGGCGGCAGCCTGTACGGCGTCCCGCTGGTCCTGATCGGCAACACGCGCAACATGGCCTGGAGCCATACGGTCTCCACCGCGCGCCGCTTCACGCCCTACCAGGTGGCGCCGGCGCCGGGCGATCCGCACAGCTACATCGTCGACGGCAAGGTCGAGGCGATGACGCCGACCACCGTGACGATCGACGTCAAGCAGCCCGACGGCTCGATCACGCAGGAGTCGCGCACGCTTTACGACACGCGCTGGGGCCCGATGCTGACGTCGATCCTCGGGCTGCCGATCTTCCCGTGGACGCCCGTGGCGGCGTTCTCGCTGGGCGACGCCAACGCGGCGAACTTCCGCTACCTGAACCACTTCTTCTTCACCAACCAGGCGCAGTCGGTCAAGCAACTCGACCGCATCGAGCGCAAGTACGAAGGCATCCCGTGGGTGAACACCATCGCCGCGGACTCGACCGGCACGGCCTACTACGCCGACATCGGCGCGATGCCCAACGTCTCCAACGAGAAGATCGCCGCCTGCAACGTGACGGTCGGGACCGTCGTCGACGCGGCGCTGCGCGTGCAGGTCCTCGACGGCGGCCGCTCGGCCTGCGCGTGGGACACCGACCCCGACGCGGTCGCGCCCGGCATCTTCGGACCGTCGCACATGCCGAGCCTGTTCCGCGACGACTACGTCACCAACTCAAACGACTCCTACTGGCTGTCGAACCCCGAGCAGCCGCTGGAGGGCTTCAGCCGCGTGATCGGCGACGAGCGCACGGCGCGGGCGCTGCGCACGCGCCTGGGCCTGCGCATCGTGCAGCAGCGCCTCGACGGCTCCGACGGCCTGCCCGGCCGCGGGTTCACCCTCAAACAGTTGC
>JAXDQC010000176.1:0-4612 GCA_034668045.1 Betaproteobacteria bacterium
TGCCAGATGAACCAGTACGACTCGGAGAAGATCGCCGACGTGCTGCGGGAGGCCGAAGGCGTGGAGCGCACCGAGCGGCCCGAGGACGCCGACGTCATCGTGTTCAACACCTGCTCGGTGCGCGAAAAGGCGCAGGAGAAGGTTTTCGCCGATCTCGGGCGAGTGAAGCACCTCAAGCGCAGCCGGCCGCACCTCATGATCGCGGTCGGCGGCTGTGTCGCGAGCCAGGAAGGCGGGGCGATCGTCGAGCGCGCGCCGTACGTCGACGTGGTGTTCGGGCCGCAGACGCTGCACCGGCTGCCGCAGCTGCTGGAGCGTCGCCGCGCCTCGGGACAGCCCCAGGTCGACATCAGCTTTCCCGAGATCGAGAAGTTCGACCACCTGCCTGCGCCGCGGGTGCAGGGCGCGCAAGCGTTCGTCTCCATCATGGAGGGCTGCAGCAAGTACTGCAGCTTCTGCGTAGTCCCCTATACCCGCGGCGAAGAGGTATCGCGGCCCTTCGAGGACGTGGTGCGCGAAGCGGCCGCGCTCGCGGCGCAGGGCGTGAGGGAACTGACGCTGCTCGGCCAGAACGTGAACGCCTGGCGCGGCGTGATCGAGGGTCAGGCCGCGGATTTCGCCGAGCTGCTTTTCTTTATCAATGAGATCCCGGGCGTCGAGCGCATCCGCTACACCACCTCGCACCCGCGCGAGTTCACGCAGCGCCTGATCGACGCGCACGCTAGGCTCGCCAAGCTCGCGCCGCACGTGCATCTGCCTGTGCAATCGGGCTCCGACCGCGTGCTCGCGGCGATGAAGCGCGGCTACACGGCGCTCGAGTACCGCTCGATCGTGCGGCGGCTGCGAAGCGCCCGGCCGGACGTGAGCCTGACCTCGGACTTCATCGTCGGCTTTCCGGGTGAAACGCCGGCCGACTTCGAGGCGACGCTCGCGCTCGCGCGCGAATTGGGCTTCGACGGGGCTTTCTCCTTCCTTTACAGCCCGCGCCCCGGCACCCCGGCGGCGGCGTTGCACGATGCGACTCCCATGGCGCAAAAGAGCGAACGGCTACAGCGGCTGCAGGGCCTGTTGGACTCGCAGCACCGGGAGCAGAGCGAGCGCATGGTGGGGACGAACCAGCGGGTGCTGGTCGAGGGCGCTTCCAAAAGACGCGCTACGGAGCTGGCGGCGCGCACGGCGAACAACCGCATCGTGAACTTCCCGGGGCCTGAAAGGCTCGTCAACACTTTCGCGGACGTGCGTATTACTTCGGTCGTTTCCCACTCGCTGCGCGGCGAGCTGCTGAATGGCAAGTAAGGCCGTCGAAGTAAGGATCGACCCGGTCGACAATCAGCGCCTGGCGCGCCTGTGCGGCGCGCTCGACGAGAACCTGCGCCAGATCGAATCGGCGCTCGACGTCACCATCGCCCGCCGCGGCGGCAGGTTCACGGTGCGCGGCGAGCAGGCGCAGCGCGCGGCGCAGGCGCTCGAGCATTTCTACGACCGCGCCTCCGGCGACCTCACCGCCGAGGACGTGCAGCTTGGACTTACGGAGCTTTCACAGGATCCTTCTTCGAAAAAGGAAGGGCCACAGCTGCTCACGCGGCGCCTGGATCTGCACGGGCGCACGCCGCATCAGGTGCAGTACATCGAGAGCATCCTCGAGCACGACTGCACCTTCGGCATCGGCCCGGCGGGCACCGGCAAGACCTATCTGGCGGTCGCCTGCGCTGTCGACGCGCTCGAGCGCGACAAGGTGAAGCGCATCGTGCTGGTGCGGCCCGCAGTGGAGGCGGGCGAGCGCCTGGGGTTTCTGCCGGGCGATCTCGCCCAGAAGGTGGATCCCTATCTGCGGCCGCTGTACGACGCGCTCTACGATCTCATGGGCTTCGAGAAGACCGGCAAGCTCCTCGAGCGCGGCACGATCGAGCTCGCGCCGCTCGCCTACATGCGGGGACGCACCCTGAACCACTCCTTCATCATCCTCGATGAAGCGCAGAACACCACGCCGGAGCAGATGAAGATGTTCCTCACGCGCATCGGCTTCGGCGCCAAGGCGGTGGTCAACGGCGACGTCACACAGATCGACCTCGCGCGCGGACGCAAGAGCGGGCTGATCGAGGCGCGGCGCATCCTCGCCGACGTGCGCGGCATCGCCTTCACCGAGTTTGGCGCCCAGGACGTGGTGCGTCATCCGCTGGTGGCCCGCATCATCGATGCCTACGACAAGCACCCGCAGGAAGAATAACGTCCGCGTGCAGTATGCCGTCCCGCGGCGCGGGTTGCCGGGCCCCGCCTCATTGCGCAAGTGGGCCGCGCTCGTCCCTGTGGATGCGATCCTGCGCATCGTCGGCGCGGACGAGGCTCGCCGGTTGAACCGCGTTTACAGAAGAAGAGCGTACGCCACCAACGTCCTGTCGTTCCCCTACGGCAAGAACCGGGGCGACGTGGTGCTGTGCCACCCAGTGATCGTCCGCGAAGCGCGCGAGCAGGGAAAGAAGCTGGCGGCCCATTATGCGCACCTGGTGCTGCATGGCTTGCTGCACTTGCGCGGCTACGAGCATGAAAGGAAACGGGAAGCCGAAATGATGGAACGCGCCGAAATCCGCTTGTTGCGGCGCGCAGGCTTCGGTAATCCTTACACGGTAGAATGAAGCGCTGCAATGAACGACCCTTCACGACCTAGCTTGCTCGAGCGCCTGTCTTCGCTGCTGATGCGCGAGCCAGGCGACCGCGAGCAGCTGGTGCATCTGCTGCGCTCCGCCTATTCGCGCAATCTGCTCGACGCCGATGCGCTCTCGATGATCGAGGGCGCGCTCACCGTCTCCGAAATGCAGGTGCGCGACATCATGGTGCCGCGCGCCCAGGTGGACTTCATCGATATCCATGAGCCGATCGAGGAGTTCATCCCGCAGATCGTCTCCACCGCGCATTCCCGCTTTCCGGTGATCGACCAGAACCGCGACGACGTGATCGGCGTCCTGCTCGCCAAGGATCTGCTGCGCTATTACGCCGGCGAGGAGGGATTCAACGTGCGCGAGATGCTGCGGCCGGCGGTGTTCGTGCCCGAGGCGAAGCGCCTCAACGTGCTGCTGCGCGAGTTCCGCGCCAGCCGCAACCACATGGCGATCGTGATCGACGAGTACGGCGGGGTTGCGGGCCTGGTCACCATCGAGGATGTGCTCGAGCAGATCGTCGGCGACATCGAGGATGAATACGATTTCGACGAGGCTTCCGACAACATCCTGCCCGAGCCCGGCGGCCGCTACCGCGTAAAGGCGCTCACGCAGATCGCTGACCTCAATGCCGCGCTGGCCGCCAACCTTCCCGACGAAGCCGCCGATACCGTCGGCGGCCTGGTGATCGCCCACCTGGGACGCCTTCCCAAGCGCGGCGAGACCGTGCTCATCGAAGGCATCCGCTTCCAGGTGCTGCGCGCCGATTCCCGGCGCGTGTATACCCTGCTCGTCGACAAACCCAAGGCGTGAACGCCGTTCCATTGGGCGTGATCGCGCTGCTGGCGGGCGCGGCGAGCGTGCTCGCATTCTCGCCGGCGGGATTCTTTCCGCTCGCCCTTTTGAGCTTCGCGGTCATGATCCATCCGTGGATGACCGCGACCCCGCGGGGCGCCTTCCGGACCGGCTACGCGTTCGGACTCGGGCTGTTCGTCGCCGGCGTATCGTGGATCTACGTCAGCATGCACAATTTCGGCGGCATGCCGATGCCGCTCGCGGCGGCTGCGACGCTTTTGTTCTGCGCCTTCCTCGCGCTGTTTCCCGCCGCTGCAGGCTGGCTGCAGGCGCGCATTCCGGCGCAGCCGTCGGTGCGTGCCTGCCTCGTCATCCCCGCCGCGTGGACCCTCTTGGAGTGGCTGCGCGGCTGGATCTTGACCGGTTTTCCCTGGCTGTCCGCGGGCTATGCCGCGGTGGGCTGGCCGCTGCAGGGCTACGCGCCTCTCCTCGGGGTTTTCGGTCTTTCTTTTATGACGCTCTCGCTGGCCGGGATGGCATGGCTCGTGTTCCGCAGGCTCAGACGTCCGGTTTATGTCGCGGCTTTTGTCGCCGTTCTAGGCGCAGGCGAAGCGCTGCGTCATGTGCAGTGGACCGAACCCGCCGGCGAACGGGTGAGCGCGGCGCTGCTGCAAGGCAACATCGAGCAGGATCTCAAGTTCCGTCCCGAGCGCTACCCGCCGATCCTCGAGACCTATGCGCGGCTCGCGGAGGCGACGAGCGCCAAGCTGATCGTGCTGCCCGAGACCGCGATTCCCCGCTTCTACGACCGCGTCGAGCCGGAGTATCTCGCCCGGCTCGAAGCGGCGGCGAAGCGAAACGGCGGCGACCTGCTGCTCGGGGTGCCGTACCGCACGGGCGCGGGCGAGTATTTCAATACCGTGGTCTCGCTCGGTAGCTCGCCGCGCCAGGCCTATCACAAGTCGCATCTGGTCCCGTTCGGCGAGTTTGTTCCCGCCGGCTTCGGCTGGGTGCTGCGCATGGTGCAGATCCCGCTGTCCGATTTCTCGCGCGGAGCCTTGGAGCAGCCGCCGATCGCGGCGGCGGGGCAGCGTATCGCGGTCAACGTGTGCTACGAAGATGCGTTCGGCGACGAGATCGCACGGCGCCTGCCGCACGCAACG
>JAXDQC010000177.1:0-2554 GCA_034668045.1 Betaproteobacteria bacterium
GGTTTCGAGTCCGCCGCGAGCACCACGGCGCCCGCGCCGTCGCCGAAAAGCACGCAAGTGCCGCGATCGTTCCAGTCGAGGATTCGCGAGAACACCTCGGCGCCGACGACCAGCGCGCATTTGTGCACGCCGGTGGCGACGAAGCGGTCGGCGATCGCCAGCGCGTAGATGAAGCCGGTGCACACCGCCTGCACGTCGAAGGCGGCGCAGCCCTTGATCCCGAGCTTCGCCTGCAGCAGACAGGCGGTGCTCGGGAAGATGTAATCCGGGGTGGACGTCGCCACTATGATCAGATCAATTTCAGAAACATCAACGCCGGCTGCCGCAAGGGCCTGCCTGGAAGCTTCGAGCGCAAGATCGCTCGAGGTCTGCTTTTCCTCCGCGATATGGCGGCGGGCGATTCCGGTGCGCTCGCGGATCCACGCATCGCTCGTCTCCAGGTGGCGCGCGAACTCGTCGTTGTCCATCGCGCGCGCGGGGAGATAGCTGCCGGTGCCGACGATCCGCGAGTAGATCATTGCACCCCCTCCGGCATCGAAGCCTGCATCTGCGCCATCCTTGTGGCGATGCGCTGCGGCACGTTGTTCTCGACCTCCTCCAGCGCGCGCTTCACCGCCTGGCCGAAGGCGTAGACGTCCGCCGAGCCGTGGCTCTTGATGACGATGCCCTTCAGGCCGAGCAGGCTCGCGCCGTTGTACTTGCCAGGGTCCATGCGCGCGCGCATCGCCTTGCGCACCGGCTTCGCCATCCACGCCGCGAGCATGTTCCAGGGGTTGCGCGTGAACTCCTGGCGCAGGAAGTCGACGATCATGGTGGCCACGCCCTCGGAGGCCTTGAGCAGCACGTTGCCGACGAAGCCGTCGCAGACCACCACGTCGGTGGTTCCCTTGTAGATGTCGTCGCCCTCGACGTTGCCGTAGAAGTTGAGCCCGCTGTCGCGCAGCAGCTCCGCGGCGTGCTTCACCGTCTCGTTGCCCTTGATGTCTTCCACCCCGATGTTGAGCAGGCCGACCGAGGGCCGCTCCTTGTGGTCCACCGCGGCGACCAGCATCGCGCCCATGACGCCGAACTGCATGAGCTGCTCGGCCGTGCAGTCGACATTCGCGCCCAGGTCGAGCACGTAGGTGTAGCCGCCCTTCATGTTGGGCAGCACGGTGGCGATGGCGGGCCGGTCGATGCCCGGAATGGTCTTCAGCACGAAGCGCGAGATTGCCATCAGCGCGCCGGTATTGCCGGCGCTCACGCAGGCATGGGCTTCGCCGCTCTTCACGAGGTTCACCGCCACGCGCATCGACGAGTCCTTCTTGTAGCGCAGCGCCTGCGCCGGCGGCTCGTCCATGCCGACGAGCTCGCTCGCCGCGTGCACGCGCAGGCGCGGGCCGGCGGCGCCGCGCGTCAGCTCCTGCTCGAGCGCGTCAGGCAGGCCCACCAGCACGATGTCGACGTCGGGATGCCGCGCCTGGAATGCGAGCGCGGCCGGAACCGTCACACGGGGGCCGTGGTCGCCCCCCATGCAATCGATCGCTACCGTGGCCAGGGATTACTCGTCTTTGGTCTGGATGACCTTCTTGCCGCGATAAAAGCCGGTCGGGCTGACGTGGTGGCGCAGATGCTTCTCACCGGTGGTCGGCTCCACCGCGAGCGCGGGACCGGTCAGGTGATCGTGCGAGCGGCGCGTGCCGCGCCGCGACGGCGACTTCTTGTTCTGATGGACTGCCATGGTCGAGCTCCTCTCAAGTCAATGCTTGCCGCGCATCAGCCCGCGCAGGCTGGCGAACGGCGACGTCGTGTCTACTGCGTCCTGCGAAGGACGCGCGGTGCAGCTCTCGTGCCGCGGCGCATACGGCAGGGCGAGGATCAGCTCGTCCTCGATCAGATCGCGCACCGGCATCTCCCTGCCCGCGACCACGCGGTCCGCGGCGTGCGCGTCCGCGGGCTCGGCATGGATCTCGGCCAGCGTTCCGGCGAGAACCAGCGTTGCGTCGGCCCGCACCACGTGGGCCAGGGCCTCCAGGCAGCGCTGGCAGCGTAGCTGCAGCGTTCCGCGCACCCTCACCCGCAGGCTCGGCCGCCCGCGCTCGTCCCGCACGCCGTCGATTTCATACGCGACTTCCCCGTCGTCCGCGGCAAGCATGTCGGCCAGGCGAGGAAAATCGCTGATGGACCAGATCCCCTGCTTGCTTGCGCCGGCGGACGCGAACTCGAAACCGTCGATGACCGGCTGCGGCTGCAACATAAAGGGGCGGGATGATATCATTTTTGGGAAATTCGCGTCAAAACAAATGGATGGCGCAATGAGGGCTCAATCCCGAAGGCTCGTGCTCGCCTCGAGCTCGAAGTATCGCAAGGCGCTGCTCGAGCGTCTGGGCCTCGCCTTCGAGCTTGCCGCACCCGGCGTGGACGAGGAAGTCCTTGCGCACGAGACGCCTGCCGATACGGCGTTGCGCCTTTCCGCTCTCAAAGCCCGATCCCTGCAAAGCCGCTATCCCGATGCGTTGATCATCGGCTCCGACCAGGTCGCTTCGAGCGGGGGCCAGCGCCTGGGCAAACCGGG